>CAZNSG010000064.1:0-17094 GCA_964575715.1 uncultured Hyphomicrobiales bacterium
AATTGTGGGGCGCGCTCGGCGCGGTGTTCGGCTCATGGATGAACCAGCGCGCCATCACCTATCGCCGTTTGCACCACATTCCGGAAAGCTGGGGCACCGCGGTCAATGTGCAGGCCATGGTGTTCGGCAACATGGGCGAGACTTCGGCCACAGGTGTCGCCTTCACGCGCAATCCCTCGACCGGCGAAAAGAAACTTTACGGCGAATTCCTCATCAACGCTCAAGGGGAAGACGTAGTCGCCGGCATCCGCACGCCGCAGGAGATCACCGAAGCCGCGCGCATCGAGGCCAGTTCCGACAAGCCGTCCCTGGAACGCGCCATGCCGGCGGCATTCGCGGAGCTCATGCGCATCAATCATGTGTTGGAGCGCCACTATCGCGACATGCAGGACCTCGAATTCACGGTCGAGCAGGGCAAGCTGTGGATGCTGCAGACGCGAGGCGGCAAGCGCACCGCCAAGGCCGCGCTGCGCATCGCGGTCGAGCTAGCCAACGAAGGGCTGATTTCGCGCGATGAGGCGGTGACGCGCATCGACCCCGGCTCGCTCGACCAGTTGCTGCATCCCACCATCGATCCGATGGCGCACCGAAAAATCATCGCCACCGGCCTGCCGGCGTCCCCCGGCGCGGCTTCGGGAGAAATCGTGTTCTCCTCCGACGAGGCGGCAAAGCTCAAGGCCGACGGCCGCAAGGTCATTTTGGTGCGGGTGGAAACCTCGCCCGAGGATATTCACGGCATGCACGCCGCTGAAGGCATTCTCACCACCCGCGGCGGCATGACCTCGCATGCCGCCGTGGTGGCGCGCGGCATGGGCAAGCCCTGCGTCTCGGGCGCCGGCGCCATCCGTGTCGATTACGCGGCGCAAACCATGACCTCCGGCGCAGCCACGCTCAAGCGCGGTGACATTGTGACCATCGACGGCTCGACCGGCCAGGTTCTCGCCGGTCGTGTGCGCATGATGGAGCCAGCGCTATCCGACGAGTTCGGTATCATCATGGGCTGGGCCGACAAGGCACGCCGGCTCGGCGTGCGCGCCAATGCCGATACGCCCGCCGACGCGCGGCTGGCGATCAAGTTTGGCGCCGAGGGCATCGGGCTGTGCCGCACCGAGCACATGTTTTTCGACGAGGATCGCATCCGCGCGGTGCGCGAGATGATCCTCGCCGACACCGAGGAACATCGCCGCGCCGCCATCGCCAAGCTGCTGCCCATGCAGCGCGCGGATTTCGTCGAGCTGTTCGACATCATGCGCGGATATCCCGTGACCATCCGCCTGCTCGATCCGCCGCTGCACGAATTCCTCCCCCATGGCGAGACCGAGATCGCGGATGTGGCCGCCGGCATGGGTGCTGATCCGAAGAAGCTCGCCAATCGCGCGCGCGAGCTTTCCGAGTTCAATCCCATGCTCGGCTTCCGCGGCTGCCGCATCGCCATCGCCTATCCGGAAATCGCCGAGATGCAGGCGCGCGCCATCTTCGAGGCCGCGGTCGAGGCCGGCAAGCACACCGGCAAGCCGGTCATACCGGAAGTGATGGTGCCGCTGATCGCCACCAAAGCCGAGCTCGATATCGTCAAGGCGCGCATCGACGCCATGGCGGAGGCGGTCATGAAAGAGACCGGCGCCAAGCTCGCCTATCAGGTCGGCACCATGATTGAGCTGCCGCGCGCGGTGTTGCTGGCCGGCGAGATTGCACAGAGCGCCGAATTTTTCTCCTTCGGCACCAACGACCTCACCCAAACCACCTTTGGCATCAGCCGCGACGACGCGGCGAGCTTCCTCGGCATCTACACCGCGCGCGGCATTCTCCCTGGCGATCCCTTTGTCTCGATCGACCGTGCGGGGGTCGGCGAACTTATGCGAATTGGCGTCGAGCGCGGGCGCAAAGTCCGCCCGCGCCTCAAGGTTGGCATTTGCGGCGAGCATGGCGGCGACCCGGCGTCGGTCGCGTTCTGCCACGAGATCGCGCTCGACTATGTGTCGTGCTCGCCGTTTCGCGTGCCGATCGCGCGCCTTGCCGCCGCCCAGGCCGCGCTCGGCAAGCGCGCAGCCGGCGAGGAGTGAGCGTTGACCGACGCAGGAGCGAGATTGGTCGGGTATGCCGTGGCTTATCTCCGTGCTAGTTTTCCGCCCGGAGCGAGGGGGTTGCGCTCCTGTCAGTGCGGGCAGAGGGGATAATGACCGAGGTGAGCAAGCCGGCCGCGGTGGCGGAGCCGCCGGCTATTTCGGAAGAGGCGCTGAAGAAGGCCGAAGCCTTCATCGAGGCCGACGAGGGCGCGCTCAACCGGCTGTCCGGCATCGCCGGTATCGCCGTGACCGCCGTGGCGGTCGGCACATCGCTGTTTCACCTCTACGCCGCCGTGGGCGGCGCGTGGCCGTTTCGCGATTTCCCGATCATTGCCACCCAGCCGCTGCGCTATACCCATGTCGCCCTTGTGCTGATCCTGAGCTATCTGCTGTTTCCGATGGCCGCGCGCTTCCGCAACCGCATCCGCTGGTGGGATGTGATCCTCGGGCTCGCCGGCGCCGCGATCCTGGTCTACGCCATCGACGGCGGCGAGGAATTCACCGATCGCGCCACGCATCCGAACACGACCGACGTTGTCCTTGGCGTTATCTTCATCGGCCTTCTGCTGGAGGCGACGCGCCGCACCACCGGTTGGATCGTCCCGGCCGTGGCAATCGCATTCATTGCTTACACTTATTATGGCCCTTATCTGCCGCAGCCCTGGACGCACCGCGGCTTCGACATCGCCCAGCTCGTCGGCCATCTGTTCAGCACGCTCGAAGGCATCTTCGGCATTCCCGTCGATGTGTCGTCGAGCCTCATCATTCTGTTCACGATCTTTGGCGCCTTCCTGCAGCATTCCGGCGCGGGCAAGTTCTTCATCGATTTTTCCATGGCGATGATGGGCAACAAGGCCAACAGCGCGGGGCGCACCGTCGTGCTCTCGTCGTTTCTGTTGGGTGGTCCATCGGGTTCGGGCGTCGCCACCACGGTGACCATCGGCGCGGTCGCCTATCCAATGATGGAAAAGGCGGGCTTTGAGAAGAACGCCGCCGGCGGTCTGCTCGCGGCCGGCGGGCTCGGCGCCATCATCTCGCCGCCGGTGCTCGGCGCCGCCGCCTTTCTGATCGCCGAGTTCCTCAAGATCAGCTATCTCGACGTGATCTGGATGGCGACCATCCCGACCTGCCTGTACTACCTGTCGCTCCTGTTCATGGTCGAACTCGACGCCAAGCGTTTCGGCGCGCAGATCGTCGACGTCAGCCATGGTCTGTCGCTATGGCAGATGACGCGGCGCTATGGCTTCCACTTTATCTCGCTGATCTCGATCATCTTCTTCATGCTGTGGGGCTACTCGCCGACGCTGTCGGTATTTTGGGCGACCATGCTCACTTTGGCACTGAGTTTCCTCACGCGCGAAACCGCGCTCGTACCGAAAAAATTGATACGCGCGCTCTCCGAAGGCTCGACCAGTGTGTTGACCGCCGCCACCACCTGCGCGACCGCCGGCATCATCGTCGGGGTGGTTACGCTCACTGGGCTGGGACTGAAATTCTCCGATATCGTCATCAGCTATGCCGGCAAGAGCCTGCTGCTTACGGCGCTCTATACCGCGCTGATCGTGTGGATCGTCGGCCTCGCCGTGCCGGTCACCGCCTCCTACATCATCTGCGCGGTTATCGCTGCGCCCGCCATGATCAAGCTCGGCGTGCCGGACGTCGCCGCCCACATGTTCATCTTCTATTACTCGGTGCTCTCCGAAGTCTCGCCGCCGACCGCGCTCTCGCCATTCGCTGCCGCCGCCATCACCGGCGGAGACCCCTATAAGACCACGCTGCAGGCCTGGAAATACACGCTCCCCGCCTTCCTGGTGCCGTTCGTGTTCGTGCTCGACCCGCAGGGCCTTGGGCTTTTGCTCAAAATTCCGCCGGGCGGCTCGTGGGTCGATATTCTTCTGATCACTGGCAAGGTTACGCTTGGCTTGGCGGCGCTGGCCGCGGCCGCGCAAGGCTGGGCGTTGCGCCGCACCACCGCGGTCGAACGCGTGCTTCTGGTGATGGCCGGCCTTTTCCTGGTGTTTCCGAGCCTGCTGGAGGCTCTGATTGAGGCCATAATCGGTCGCGATATCAGTTATACTGCGACAATCGGCATAGCCATTGCCGCCTTAGTCTTGTTAAAACAGCGCATGCAACCGGCTCCCGCAGGAGCACCGGCCGGGAGCTAACGAAAGGGAGAACTAACGTCATGAAAAGCAAATTGCTGCTCTCCGCCTTGGCTTTTGGCGCCGCCGTATATGCCGGCGCGGCTCTAGCCCAGCAGATCAACATTTCCATTGCCACTGGCGGCACCGGCGGCGTGTATTATCCGCTCGGCGGCGGCATGGCCAATGTGCTGTCGAAAAACGTGCCGGGAGTTGCGGCAACGGCGCGCGTGACCGGCGGCTCGGTGGCCAACATGCAGCTTATCCACTCCGGCCAGAGCGAGCTCGCGCTCACCCAGGTCGACGCGGCCTACGACGCGCTCAAGGGCGAGGACAAGTTCAAAGGCACTCCGGTCGATGTGCGCATGTTGATGGTGCTTTATCCCAATCGCATGCATGTCGTGACCATCGAGAGCACCGGTATTCAGCAAATGGCCGACCTCAAGGGCAAACGGACCTCCACCGGCTCGCCCGGCAGCGCGACCGAAGTGATGGCATTCCGTGTCATCGAGGCCGCCGGCCTCGACAAGGACACGGACATGCGACGTGAGCGGCTCGGCGTTGCCGAGTCGGTCAACGCGCTCAAAGATGGCAAGATCGACGCCTTCTTCTGGGTCGGCGGCCTGCCGACTGCCGCCGTCACCGACCTCAGCGCGACACCGGGCGTCAAGATCAGGCTGCTCGACACCGCGCATCTGGTCGCCAAGATGAACGTTAAGTACAACAATCTCTACACCACGGGCGAGATCCCGCCGAAGACCTATTCGGGCCAGGACAAGAACAACCCCGTCGCGGTCATCCAGAACATCCTGGTCGCCAACGCCAAGATGTCTGACAAGGTCGCCTATGACATCGTCAAGACCTTCATCGAGAAACGCGACGATCTCATTATTGTTCACCGCGAGGCCGAGAGCATCACGATCGAGAACCAGTCGACGAAGAATTCGCCGATCCCATGGCATCCCGGCGCGACCAAGTATTACACCGAG
The DNA here is from genome assembly GCA_964575715.1 of uncultured Hyphomicrobiales bacterium. Classification (GTDB taxonomy): domain Bacteria; phylum Pseudomonadota; class Alphaproteobacteria; order Rhizobiales; family Xanthobacteraceae; genus PNAI01. The sequence goes on from CAZNSG010000064.1 coordinate 5,197, forward strand.
AAGGGCGTGAAGATGTGAGGCAGCGTACTGCCCATCGCGCACGGACTATTTAAAACCTCGTCATTCCGGGACGGCCCGTAAGGGCCGGACCCGGAATCCATAACCCCGGTCTGCGGTTATGGATTCCGGGTTTGCCGCCGTCCAAGTCGGCCATAGCCGACTTGGACATTTTAATTCCGATCTCGGGTAAACCCGAGATCGGGCGCGTCCCGGAATGATCGTGGCTATTAAAGAGGCTCCGAGGGAGATGCTCATCTGTTGGTACGGCCTGATGGCCGCGGGCGGCTTCGCTTTCGGCCTCTTTGCCGACAAGCGGCCGCTCGGCGCGGGCGTGCTGCTCCATCCGCTCGTGCTGTTTTTTATTTTGGTCGGTGCGGCGCTGCTGGTCGTGCGCATCGTGTCCGCGCGCCCGGTGCCTGAGCTTATTTCCGATCGCGCGCTGATGTTCGGCTGTTGTGTCGGGCTTGCAATGTTCCTGATCGGAAATTTTTTCGCGGTGCGCGTTTTGCTCTTCCGTTGAGCTAGAGCATAATCTGCTTGACTGGAAACACGTGTCCCGGGCGCAGCGCGCAGACAAGTTTACGCAGTCTGCGCAAGCTTGACTGCGTTGCGAAACCATAAGCGCGTTTACGCGCGTCTTCGACGCGCTATGGCGCTCACGCTGCACCGCATCCGGGACACGTGATTCAACTCTGAACGATCACCCCGGCCTCACATCGCAATGTCGAGCGCGACGTCGAGATTAGGCGCCGAGTGCGTGAGCGCGCCCGAGGAGGCATAGTCCACGCCGGTCGCGGCGATTTGCGAGAGATTGTCGAGCGTGATCCCGCCCGATGCCTCGATCACCAGCCGGCCGGCGGTCATCTTGACCGCCTTGCGCATCGCCGCGACGGAAAAATTGTCCAGCATCACCACATCGGCAAGGCCGCTTGAAAGCACCTCTTCGAGCTGACCAAGCGAGTCGACCTCGATCTCGATCTTGACCAGATGACCCGCTTTCGCCCTGGCGCGTTCGAGCACGGCGCGGATCGATCCCGCGACCGCGATATGGTTATCCTTGATCAGGATCGCGTCATCGAGTCCAAAACGGTGATTGAACCCGCCGCCGCAGCGCACCGCGTATTTCTCCAGCGCGCGCAGGCCCGGCGTGGTCTTGCGCGTGCAGCAGATGCGCGTCTTAGCCCTACCGATCTTGCGCACGTAAGCCGCAGTTGCGCTGGCAATCCCCGACAGATGGCCGAGAAAATTGAGCGCGGTGCGCTCGGCGGCGAGGATTGCGCGCGCATCGCCGGCAATGGTCATCAGCGCGGTCTTGGCCTTGACCGCATCGCCATCGCGCGCCCGCGTCTTGATGCTGATCGTGGGCGAAAGCCGCTCAAAGCACGCCGCCACCAGTGGCAGGCCGGCGATCGTGCCCCCCTTGCGCGCCACCAGCACCGCGCGCGCCTTGGTTCCCTCGGGGATGGTGGCGATCGAACTCACATCGCCGGCGCGGCCCAGATCCTCGGCCAGCGCACGCCTCACCGCCTCGTCGATTTCGAGCGGGGAGAGAAAGGCGTCGGGGCAGAGGAGGGAGCTTTCTATCCCTCTCCCCGCTTGCGGGGAGAGGGTGCCCGAGCCCGTTTGGGCGAGGGCGGGTGAGGGGCGCTTGGGGCTCATGGTCTAGTGCTCATAAAGGTCAATGCCCCTCATCCGGCTCGTGGAGTTTACCAACGGGCGCGCCTTTGGCGCGACCCGATGGCTCGCCACCTTCTCAGCCGAAGTCGGATATATCCGACTTCGGCCGCTCGTTTAATAGCCGAACTTTGGCAGGCCAAAGTTCGGGTGCAAGCGGTGAGAAGGATGTTACTTCAGCTCTTCAAATACACCATGCGCTCGACCGCGCGGCGCGCCTTGGCGGCGATCGCGGGATCGATCACCACTTCTTCCCGCATGTTGAGCAGGCTGTCGAGTATTTTCGGCAGCGTGATGCGCTTCATGTGCGGGCACAGGTTGCACGGCTTGACGAATTCGACCTCGGGCAGCTCGGCCTGCACGTTGTCCGCCATCGAGCATTCGGTGACCATGACCACCCGCCTGGGCCTATGCTTGCGCACCCACTCGATCATGCCCGCGGTCGAGCCGGTGTAGTCGGCCGCGGCCAGCACGTCGGGCGGGCATTCCGGATGCGCGATGATCTGGATCGACGGATCGATTTCGCGCACCGCACGCAGTTCGTCGGCGGTGAAGCGCTCATGCACCTCGCAATGGCCTTTCCAGGCGATGATCTTCACATTGGTTTGCGAAGCGACATATTTTGCGAGATATTCGTCGGGCAGGAAAATCACGCGCTCCGCGCCGAGGCTTTCCACCACTTGGAGGGCATTTGAGGAGGTGCAGCAGATGTCGCTCTCCGCCTTCACTTCCGCTGACGTGTTCACGTAGGTGACCACCGGCACGCCGGGAAAACGCTCGCGCAGCAGGCGCACGTCCTCGCCCGTGATCGAGGCGGCAAGCGAGCAGCCGGCCTTGAGATCGGGGATCAGCACGGTCTTGTCGGGATTGAGAATTTTCGCCGTCTCCGCCATGAAATGCACGCCGCATTGCACGATGATGTCGGCATCGACCTTGCTCGCCTCGCGCGCCAGCTGCAACGAATCGCCGGTGAAATCGGCCACGCAATTGTAGATTTCCGGCGTCTGGTAATTATGCGCCAGGATCACGGCGTTGCGCTCTCTCTTGAGCGCATTGATCGCCCGCACATAGGGCGCGAAGAACGGCCACTCGATCGCCGGCACCACCGCCTTGACGCGCGCGTAGAGATGCGCGGTCTCGTGCTCCACCTGCGCGTTCCATTCAAGCGATGGAGCAGGCAGCGGACCATATTTGCGCAGCGCTTGCGCGCGCCCGCCTGCGGCTGGCATCGGCGCAACCGCGCTCTCCCGCACCGGACCGAGCGTTTCCATGATTGGCATGACGGCCTCCATCTCAAATATGCTCCATTCGAGCATAAGGGGGGTACAAAAACATCCGGCGTCCAGCCGGTATTCAAACTGCCCGAGGTAATTATCCTCACTTCGAGCAAATCCTATATAACACTCCGTCCATGGCCGCGCCACCCCCCTTCGTCGTGGCAGCCATGCAGCCAATAGATCGGTGCCATCAGCAAGATTCACTAGGGGGGAGGGTGTCGAGGCTCTATGTATTGCGGGGCCGCGCGGCTAGCGCGGAGTTTTCGGAGCAGTCGATGTCCGTCGCATCCGCCCCCGTGCAAATTGCCCCCTGGCGCACGCCCGCCATCATCATTGGCGGCGCCTGCCTGATCGCGCTCCTGAGCTTTGGGCCGCGCTCGGCACTGGGCCAGTTCCTCCCCCAATTGTCGTTCGACCGCGGCTGGGGCCGCGACGTGTTTTCGTTCTCGCTCGCCATCCAGAACCTGCTCTGGGGCATAGCGCAGCCGCTCGCCGGTGGAATTGCCGACCGTTTTGGCCCGGTCCGCGTGCTCTGCGCCGGAGCGATCCTATACAGCCTTGGGCTTGCGCTGATGGCTTATGCATCGAGCGCCTCGATGCTGCATCTATCCGCCGGCGTGTTGATCGGCTTTGGCCTCTCCGGCTGCTCGTTTCCCATGGTGGTCGGCGCGCTTGGCAAGCTGGTGCCGGAAAATTGGCGCTCGTTTGCCTTTGGCGCGGGCACCGCCTCGGGCTCGTTCGGCCAATTTTTGTTTTCTCCGCTCGCGCGCGGATTGATCGATGCCTTCGACTGGCAGATCGCGCTCCTCGTATTCTCCGTGCTGATGCTGCTGGTATTGCCGCTATCCTGATCCTGGCGGCGCCGGAGGTTGGCTCAGGCACGGCGCGACCGCAATCGTACAGACAGGCGCTCGCGGAAGCGTTCCGCCATAGAAGCTATGTGCTTCTGGTGCTCGGTTTTTTTACCTGCGGCTTCCAGCTTCAGTTCATGACGGTGCATCTGCCGGCCTATTTGCTCGACCGTGGTATGAGCGCCGATATCGGCGCCTGGACCATTGCGGTCATCGGCCTGTTTAATATTGTGGGCTCGCTTGCTTCCGGTTGGATTGCGGGCCGCGTTCCGAAACGCTTGGTTCTCGCGTTTATCTATTTTGCCCGCGCGCTGGCGATCGTTGCCTTCATCGTGCTGCCCGCGAGCCCGGCCGCAGCGCTGGTTTTTGCCGCCGTCACCGGCCTGCTCTGGCTTTCCACCGTGCCGCCGACCTCGGGTCTCGTGGCGCTCATGTTCGGCACGCGCTGGCTCGCCATGCTGTTCGGCTTTGCCTTCTTCAGCCATCAGGTCGGCGGATTTCTCGGCGTGTGGCTTGGCGGGTTGCTGTTCGAGAGCACCGGCTCCTATGACGTGGTGTGGTGGCTCGCCGCATTCTTTGGCGTGGCCTCCGCCGTGATCAATCTGCCGATCGTCGAGAAGCCGGTGGCGCGCGCCGCGACAGCCGCGGCCTGAGCCGGATTCCGATCAAAACCTCTTGAGTGCGCCTTCGCCCGGCAGTACGCCATTACTCTGCTTGGCGTACGGGAGGGCACGTGACGACGTTCAAGGCGATCCTGATCGAAAAAGCAGAGCAGGGGCAGAAAGTCGGTCTCGTCGATTTCAATGAAAAAGACCTGATGGACGGCGACGTCACCGTCCGGGTCGAATGGTCGAGCCTGAACTACAAGGACGCCCTCGCCATTACCGGCCAAGCGCCGGTGGTGCGCCGTTTCCCGATGATTCCCGGCATCGACCTCGCAGGCTCAGTGGAAACCTCCTGGCATCCGCGCTGGAAAGCCGGCGACAAGGTCATCCTCACCGGCTGGGGTCTGGGCGAGAGCCACCTTGGTGCCTATGGCGCGCGGGCGCGGGTCAAGGGCGAATGGCTGGTGCGGCTGCCGCAGAAATTAAGCCTGCGCGAGGCCATGGCGATCGGCACCGCCGGCTTTACCGCCATGCTCGCGGTCATGGCGCTGGAACGCCACGGCCTCAACCCGGATCGCGGCCCGATGGTGGTGACCGGGGCGGCTGGCGGGGTGGGCTCGGTCGCAATCGCGCTGCTGTCCAAGCTCGGCTACCAGGTGATCGCCTCCACCGGGCGGCCTGATGAAGCCGGCTATCTCAAGGAACTCGGCGCATCGGAAGTGATCGATCGCACCGAGCTGTCCGGGCCGGTCAAGCCCCTGGCCAAGGAGCGCTGGGCCGGCGGCATCGATTCGGTCGGCTCGAGCACGCTTGCCAATGTGCTGTCCATGACCCGCTATGGCGGGGCGGTGGCGGCCTGCGGTCTGGCTGGAGGTATTGATTTACCTACAAGCGTCGCCCCGTTCATCCTGCGCGGCGTCTCGCTGCTCGGCGTCGATTCGGTCCAATGCCCCATAAAATTACGCAACCCCGCCTGGACCCGCTTGGAATCCGGCCTCGATCGCGGCAAACTGGCGGCCATGACCGGCGAAATCGGCCTTGCCGAGGTCATCGCGGCCGCCCCGAGCATCCTTGCCGGCCAGGTGCGCGGGCGGATCGTGGTCAAGATTGGGTAAACATATTCAGGATTTGTCGACGAAGTTGGGGCATGATGGGCTTCCTCGCATGGTAAGCGAACGGTAAAATATCTGGTTGAGTTGTAAACGTGGAGTTGGGGGATGTCGGGTTTGTGGGCGCGTAGTGCCATCCTGGTTGTGAGCATTGTGGTTGCGGGCGTTGTAAATGTCCTGCCGGCCGCGAGCGCGGAGATGACCGCCGAGGAGGCCAAGCGCTTTGTGAGCGGCAAGCTGTTCGCCTATACGTGTTTTGAAGGCACCAGCGGCGCCGGCCGCATCTACGCCGACGGTTCGGTCGTGGGTTCGATCCAGATCCGCGGCGACGGCCCGGTGCGCTATGTCGCGCTTCCCGCCGGAACGCTGCGCGTCAAGGGCGATTCGTACTGCGCCTCCTTGCGCGGTCTGCCCTTCGAACCCTGCTTCAATGTCGCAAAGACCAGCCACCAGAGCTTCCGCGGCTCGGTCTACGGCTTCGGCTTTGCCGCTTGCGAATTCACCCGCCGCAGCGCGCGCGTGGACCTCGCCGGAACGCCGCTCCGATTGAACCCGATTCAGTCCACGGGTTCGACCAGCCAGAGCAAGCCGGTCGAGACCGCGAACAAAGGGTACTGAGGGCTTTTCACCATTCTCGTTTCAGCTCGGCGGCGGCGTGCCGGTGGGGGCGGACGCCGGCGTGCGTGGCGGGAACAGCAGGCGCTGGTAGAGCAGGCCGATGCCGACCAGCACCAGTCCAAGCCCGATGACGGACAGCGCCCGGAATATGCCGGTGAGACCGAACAGGACGAAGTAGAAGACCATCGCGATTGTAAGCATGACGACGGCCGCAGAGGCGATCCGCGCCGGCTGCGAACGCAACGCAATGCCCGCCATCAGCAGCACGACACCGAACGCGAGCCACACCGCCGAATAAGTGTACTGCTCGGCGTTGGTGGTCGGCCCGTGCGTAAGCACCGGCCCGTGATAGAGCGTCGTCACTTCGAGCGTGAGATAGCCAAGCGCGAGGGCGACCGCGACGGTTGCGGCACAGATGCGGTATCCATTCGGCCGCCGGCCGCGTGTCCGCAGCGCCAGCACAATCGCGAGCACCGCAGGCAGGCCATAACCGAGCAGTATGAGATTGAACACCGATCCGCCGACCGGTTTGCCGGTGAACAACGGATTAGCCATCAATCCCAGGCCGAATACGATGATGAGCAAAGCCAATCCCGCGATCAGCAGTGCGCCGAAATTATGCACGACGCTGTTGGTCCGGCCGCGCACATGTTCGAGCCCGATCGCCATCGCAAGAAATACGCAAACCTGCACGGCAACTTCCGACAACCCGCCGCGGTTGCCGTAGACGTCGCCATCGTTCATCAGGTGGCGAATTTCGAGCACCGCGAGCATAACTGTGAACAGGATCGCCGCCGCATCCACCGTGCGCGAGGGATGATCGTCCGCGCGCCGCCGCAGCAGATAACCCGCATACCAGAATGAAACCGCCGGAATACCATAGCCGTAGAGCAGCCAGTTGAAGATTGGGGTCGTGCCCACGTCGTCGCCGACGATGCGCGGCTCCCAGCCGATGCGCAGAACCACCAGCACGACAATCGCGGCGGCGAGCCAGCGCAGCATCGCCAGCGGACGCTTTTGCGCGATCCAGGCGATCCCCGGCACCATCAGCGCAAGCCCGATGGTGAGCCAGCCTTTCTCCAGCGCGAAGGTGAACGAGAGCGCCAGCGCCGCGACCGCGCCGGTGGCATAAAGCGCGCCCGCGGTGGCAAGGCCCGGACGCGGCGCGCGTCTCCACAGCTGCTCGGTTGCCAGCGAAAACAGCGCGGCCACCACCAGCGCAAGCGCCGCGAACGGGATCGAGCGCTCGAGATTGGCGATGCGGTAATAGAGCGCGATCAGGATCGCGATTGGCGCCAGCACACCGGCCGCGCTCCATAAGGTAGGCACCAGCGCCGCGATCGAGCGGCCTTGCGCCAAATAGCCCGCGACCGCGAACAGCGCCGCATAGGCGCCGCCGAGTGCCAGATGCGCGCCCACGTCGGCCCGCAACGGCTGCGGCGACGCCACGCCGGCAATTCCTGCCGGCGCGATCAGGCGGCTCAAATCGGCATCGAACGCCCAGCGCATGATGACGAGCACCGTAAGCGCCGCCGCCGCCGGCACGGCCGCCGCCGCGGCTTCCGCCCGCCACGCGATCGCAACCGTTGCCAGCACGAGCGCGCTGAACACGATGAGTGTTACCGGATCATGCCGCGTCGCGAGCACCATGAGCGCCGCGGCCAAGAGATACGTGGCGACCGCGATCGAGGAGACTTTGTCGAGGCGTCCAGGCTCCGCCGGCGGCCCATAGAACAATCCGCACACGATCAGCGCGGCGGCCAGCGCATATCCGGCGACCGCGTGGAAGGCATGCGCCGACAATATTTCTGTGCCCAGGTTTTCGATCCCGGGCAGAATCCAAAAGAAGCCGAATGTCACCGCCGTGAGCGCGAGCCAGCGCCACAGCCGCATGCGCGCGAGCGCGTATGCGGCCGCGCTGACCACGACGAGATAGAGGTAGAGCGCCCAGTAATTCGGTGTCTGGGTGGATACCAAGGCCGGCGTCACATAGGCGCCGACGAGTCCGAGCGCGGCAAGCGCGGGCCCATGCAGCAGCGCGGCCGCCAGCGTCGCAAGCGCAACGACGCCGAGCAGAATGAATGCAAGTCCCGGCGACAGGAAGCCGTAGAGCTCATAGGCGGCATAGACCGTGGCATAGGCAACCGTGGTGCCGGCCGCAGTCAGGATGCTCGGGATATGCGCCGAGGACAGGCCGGCAATGCCGGAGAATTTTTCCTGCCGCCGCAGCCACTCGCCGGCGGCGACCAGGCCGGCGGCCAGCAGCGCGCCGAGGAACACCCGCACGCCCGGCCCGATCAGGCCCTGCTCGACCGTGAATTTGACCAGGAAAATGCCGCCGAGCGCGAGCGCGACGCCGCCAACCCAGACCACCCAGCGGGTGCCGAAGCGTTCTTCGAGTGTAGGAATGTGCACCGTCGTCGTAGGCGCAGCGCTTGGCGCAACGGGCGGAACCGGTGGCACGGCGCCACGGGCGGGTTGCTCCGGCCTGGGCGGCTCAGGTGTTTCGGCTTGATCGCGGAACCTGGGCGGAATGTCTTCGACCTGTTGCGCGATGTCCGCTTGCGTCGGTTCTGCTTGCGCAGCGGCGGCGGCGGATGGAGCAGCGGCTGCCATCGGGGCACCCGCGATGCGGCGCTCAATCGTGACGAAACGCTGCTCGATTCCGCGTAGCCGTTCACTTAAATTGATGACCTTGACCAGCGCCACAATGGCAATGACCGGAAATGCCAGCAGCAGCAATGCGAAAAATAAGTATTCCATGACGGCCCCAGCCCAGTGGCCGCGATGCTAGGCCAACGCGTGGATGTACGGAAGCGTACTCAAGACGCCCGTCCACCGAGGCGTAAGCCCGGCGCGGGCCGCTCCTGCATGACCTCAGGGCGGAAGCGGAACAGCGCCGCCGGCCGGCCTCCGGTTGCCGTCGACATTTCGCCGGTCGGCTCGACCAGCGCGCCGGTGTCGACCAGGCGGCGGAAATTCTGCTTGTGCAGATGCCGGCCGGAAATTGCCTCGACCATGCGCTGCAGCTCGGTCAGGGTGAACTCTGACCGCATCAGTTCGAACACCACCGGGCGATATTTCAGCTTGGCGCGCAGCCGCGCGATGGCGGTGGCGAGGATTCGGCGATGGTCATAACGCATCGGCTCGCCGAGCGCGGGCAATTTGGCGCGCGCAGGCGCGGCCTCGCGGCCGTCGCGGCGCGCCTCCTCGATCAATCCTGCTTCGTAAAGCAGCTCGTAGCGGTCGAGCACTTTCTCCTCGTCCCAGGGCGAGCCGCCGACGCCGAAGCAAAAGCGCAGCCGCGCCCGCCGTCCGCCCGCGCGCGCGGAATCGTCGCGTCCGGCGGCGCGCGCCCATTGTTCGAGCGGCGGCAGGATGGCCTCGTTCAGAATCGCGGGTCTCCTCGAACGCCAGTCCTCCCAGGGAAAGAACCGATACCAGGGTTCGAATTCGGCGCCGGCCGCGCGCAACGCCGCGACATTCTCCGGCATGCGCGTGAGCGCGAGATATCCGATCGAGACCATGTGCGGGTCGGCGTCTCCGGGCCGCGTGTGCCGGCCGCGATCGCCGAAGGTGTAGAGCTGCTCCACATAGCCGACGGCGAGGGCGGTTTGCGCCTTGACCCAAGCGCGCAAGCCGATCTCAAGAGTGCGGTGTTTCAGCGGATCGAACGGACCGAACGGCAATCCGGGGATCGTTTTGCCGCTGCCGCCATCGCCCGCGGCCAGAATAAAGGGCTCGTCCGCCTCCACCGCCACGATCGCGGCGGTAAGCCCGATCTCGATCGAGGTGAGCACATTGTCCGCCATCGTTCACTCGATATCGAGCCGGAATGGATCGCCCTCAAGGGCGGGGAGTCCGGCGCCGATCGCCTCAATCGCTCCGATCATGCGTCCACGACGCCCGAGTATGCGGTCGGCAAGCGTGACCAGCATGAGGTTCGGCATTGCGCTCGGGGAGGCCTCGCGCATCGCCTGCGCGATGGCCACTTCGCTGCGCTGCGGATTGAGTGCGCAGGCGGCGACGAACGCACCGGCCGTCGAGCGGCTGATGCCGGCCAGGCAATGCATCACGAGCGGTGTGGTCCGGCTCCAGAGTGCGACGAATTCTAGCAGCCGCGTGACATGTTCCGCGCTCGGAGGCGTGTAGCCATCAATCGGCGTCGTAATGTCGTCCATGCTGAGCACGAGATGGTTTCCGGCTGCGATGTGATGCGGCCGCTGCAGCCGGTCGGAGTTGCGCAGCAAGGTCACAATATGCAGCGCGCCGGTGTTAATGACCGTTTCGTGCAGCCGGGCGAGCGGGCAGACGTGGATCATCGCATCCCTTTGAATTTCAAACCCATCATATAAGAAAGCATCCGGGCGCGCGAAAGCATCATTCGCATGTTCATTCCTTTGCCAAATTAACTAATTGTTCGCGATAGCGCCGCTCCGCCACTTCCGCCGGCCACGGCGTCAGAAAATCGCGCTCGGTCGCCGGCGCAAGCGCGGGTGCCACGCCGAAGAAACGCCGCGCTTCGGCGATTGCGAAGCCTGCAAGCCGCGTCGCTTCGAGGAAAGCCGCGGCGCGATCGGCTGCCTTGAGCAGCCGGCTGATGTCCTCCGGCAGCTTGACCGGCAATCCAAACCGCAGATGGATGGCGGTCAAGAGCCGCTGCTCGACGCCCTTGTAGGTGTCGCCGATCACCGCCTTGAACGGCGAGATCATGTCGCCGATGACATATTCGGGCGCGTCATGCAGCAGGATCGCCAACTGCGCCCGCCGGTCGAGGCGGGGAACGCGCCTGCGCGCGATCGCCTCCACCAGCAGCGTGTGCTGGGCCACGGAGAAAATGTGGGCGCCGCGGGTCTGGCCGTTCCAGCGCGCGACGCGCGCCAGCCCGTGCGCGATGTCCTCGATTTCGATGTCGAGCGCCGAAGGGTCGAGCAGATCAAGCCGTCGTCCCGACAGCATGCGCTGCCAGGCGCGCGGCGATGTCGCGACGCGGCTATCAATTTTCTTGGAATGACCTTGCTTAGTCGGCACGGCTTTGCATCTCGGTGCGCTGACCTTGCCCCTCCCCCCGCGTAGCGCAGCGGAGCGGCGGGGAGGAGTCGGGGGTGGGGGGGAAATTCGATCGCGAAAGTGCCCCCCACCCCGGCGCCTTTGGCGCCGACCCTCCCCGCCACGCGCTCCGCGCGTGGGGGGAGGGTAAATACGGCTCGCGCTGCATTTTTTGCGTCATATTTTTCTGCCGAGCCTTTGGCACGCTCCGTGCCGGTGGCATTTCACCAGATGATCGTTGACCATGCCGACCGCTTGCATAAAGGCATAGACAATGGTCGGCCCGCAGAATTTGAATCCGCGCGCCGAAAGCTCCTTCGCCATGGCGCGCGAGACCGCGGTTTCCGCCGGCACTTGCGACATGGCACGAAAGCGGTTGACCTTCGGCTTGCCATCGAGGAAGTCCCACAACAGCGTGGCGAAGCCGGGGCCTTTTTCCATCACCGCAAGCCAGGCGCGCGCGGAGAGCACCGCGCCATCGATCTTCATGCGATTGCGCACGATGCCGGCATCATTCATCAGCGCCGCGACCTTGCGCGCATTGTAGCGCGCGATTTTTTCCGGTTTGAAATCGTCGAACGCGCGGCGAAAATTATCGCGCTTGCGCAAGATCGTGATCCAAGACAATCCGGCCTGAAAACCATCGAGCACGAGTTTTTCAAACAGCGCGCGGTCGTCGAACTCCGGCACGCCCCATTCCTGATCGTGATAGGCG
>CAZNSG010000065.1:0-18708 GCA_964575715.1 uncultured Hyphomicrobiales bacterium
GTCTGGGATGAGGTTGACGACACCTCGATCTTCAAGACAGGACGCCTCGTCCGCTATCGACGATCTCACCTCCGGTTACCGCGCTCGCGGTCGGGCTACCCGCGCAGCGGGCTATCGCGCAGCGATTTTGTGCTTTGGCACATCGCTACAATTTTTCGCGCGACCACTAATCGTCGCTCTCGGACCTAAGCGGAAATGCCCCTGCCGAAGTCGGATAAATCCGACCTCGGCAGGGGAGAGGTCAAGCTAGCGCTGCGGCCCATTCGTCTTGCACCGTCGCATCGGCTTCCGCGCTGCGGCGAGCCTCCGCCAGCGCCTTAAACCGCCCGCGGTCGAGCCGTTCCAGCGCCCAAACGGCGGCGCCGCGCACCAGCGCCGACGGATCGCCAATCAGCCGCTCGACCTGCGGCACGAACGCGGCATCGCCCGAGTTGCCGATGGCGATGAGCACGTTGCGAACAAAACGCTCGCGCCCGGTGCGCTTGATCGCGGTCTTGGCGAACAGCGCGCGGAACTGCCCATCGTCGAGTCGTGCAAGATCGGCGAGCGCCGGGGCGCGCAGCGTTTCACGCGCAGCGAGCTTCGCCTCGTGTCCCGCTTGCGCGAACTTGTTCCACGGGCAAACGCTAAGACAATCATCGCAGCCATAGATGCGATTGCCCATCAATGGACGAAACTCGCGCGGAATTGGCCCCTTGTGCTCGATGGTCAGATACGAAATGCAGCGCCGCGCATCGAGCCGATAGGGCGCGGGGAATGCCGCGGTGGGGCAGATGTCGAGACAGGCCCGGCAGCTGCCGCAGTGATCCGCCTCCGGTTCATCCGGCGCAAATTCAAGCGTGGTGAAGATCGCGCCCAGGAACAGCCATGAGCCATGCGCCCGCGACACCAGATTGCTATGCTTGCCCTGCCAGCCCAGGCCGGCGGCCGCCGCGAGCGGTTTCTCCATCACCGCAGCGGTATCGACGAACACTTTCACCTCGCCGCCCGCTTGCGCGATCAGCCAGCGCGCCAGTGCCTTGAGCCGTTGCTTGATGACGTCGTGGTAATCGTTATGGCATTGCGCATAGACCGAGATCGCGCCGCACTCGCGTTGTTTGAGGATCGCGAGCGGATCGCCCTCCGGCCCGTAGTTCATGCCGAGCATGACGATTGAGCGTACTGCGGGCCACATGATGCGCGGATCGCCGCGCCGCGCCGCGCTTTCTTTAAGCCATGTCATATCGCCGTGCGCGCCTTCGGCAAGAAAGTGTTCAAGCCGGGTTTTTATTTCCGGCGCCGCATCGGGTCGCGTGAATCCCACTGCGTCGAAGCCGTGCGCGTGCGCGGCCTCCCGCAGCATCGATTTAAGTTGCGCCTGATCGGTCAAAAATCCAGATCCGCGTAAGTCTTCGACGCCGGCAGACCCGGCACCGCGTCCAACAGCAGCGGGCGGAACGCCGGACGCGACTTGACCCGCGCGTACCGGTGCTTGGCGCTCTCGTTGACGTCCCAGTTCTCGTCCACGCCCCATTACACATCACCAAAATAGGCCACCGAGGACAGATGCGCGGCCGCCGCCAGATCGGCACAGTTGAGCCGATCGCAGCTCAACCAGTGTTACAATAAAAATTGAATCCGGCTAGTGCCGCCGATTTGAAGTTCCTGCAGCAGTTGCAGCAAATTCGGCTAGGAACTTCAAATCGAAAAGCGGCACTAGAATCATAGAGTTGCTAGTGCCCCTTTGTTTCCGAAGTTCGTATCAGAGTGTGCTGCGGCGTATCACGAACTTCGGAAACGGGGCACTAGCGCGTTTCGCTCCGGTTCGCCTGAAATGGCCAGGCGAGCTGCGCCAGGAATCCCCTCGGCATGGGCTCAGCAATACCGATATCCTCCGGCGGTCGGCGCTCGCGCGTGTTGAAGAACGTACCGAACAGGTGGTCCCACAGCATGATGTTCTCGCTGTAATTTTTATTGCCTTCTCGCAAATCGCGGCTGTGGTGCCAGCGGTGAAGCTCGGGCGTGTTGAACCACCATGACAGCGGCCCAAAGCGCATTTCGACATTGCAATGGGTCAGCATGCCGATAAAGGCTGTCACCGCCGAAAGCCAGATCAGGACCTCCATCGGCGCGCCGAGTGCCAGCAGGATGACCGTGCCAAGCACGATGCTCTTGAGGCTGTCGACGAAATGAAAGCGGCCGGTATTGACGATCCATAAGCGGATGACGCTGTGGTGGACGGCGTGGAAGCGCCACAGCGGCTTCCATTCGTGGGCAATGCGATGCGCCCAGTACAGCCCGAACTCGGCGACGACGATCCCAATGACGACCTGTAGCCATAGCGGCCATCCGCGCGGCCAGATGCCGTAGCCCGGTTCCGCCGTCGGCGTGACATAGGATGTAAGGCCGATGACCGCGCTGAAGATAACAAGCGTCTGCACCGCGCCCTTGCTCAGGAGCGTATGGGCGATATTGGCGAACGTCTGACCGTCATCTTGGTTCCAAGATCGCTCGTGCGGCATGACGCGCTCCAGCGCATACAGGCACACGGCAAGAAAAGCATAGGCAAGATTGAAAAATAGCGCCGGCATGCCCAGGATGAAACCGCATCCGGTGATCAATAGGCAAAGCGAGAGCAGCCCCGGCCATGCCAGCCATGAAATTGCCCAAGAAATCGCCCAAGAAACCGACCAAGAAACCGACCGGGGAATCGAAGTGCGCGTCGTTGTCATCTTGCGTGTCTGCAGGTCATATCATTGGCAGCCGAAAAGGTTGAACGCAACGGCGGTCCGGTCGAAATGTTAGTTGATAGTTTACGCTGATGCCAGCGGGCGGAGCTGATCTAATGTAAAGCAACCGCCCGCGCCGTGAATGTCTGGATCGATTCATTCGCCACCGGGTCGGTCGGGACCGGTCGGTGCCTCGCGGCCGCAATTGCCCGCCAGCGGACCTGATTAGTATCTTCGGATGCACTCGCCGGCCATGCTGCCCTTTGCCTGAGATGGCAGGGACTTAGCAACTGCTACCGGTCAAAAATCCAGGTCCGCGTAAGTCTTCGAGGCCGGCAGTCCCGGCACCGCGTCCAACAGCAGCGGGCGGAACGACGGACGCGACTTGACCCGCGCGTACCAGTTCCTGGCGCTCTCGTCGACGTCCCATGGCACATCGCCGAAATAGTCCGCCGCGGACAGGTGCGCGGCGGCCGCCAGATCGGCGTAAGAGAGCCGATCGCCGGTCAGCCAGTTGCGCGTGCGCACCAGCCAGCCGATGTAGGACAGATGGTAGCGTACATTGACCCGCGCCGCCCGGATGGTCTCGGTGTCGGGCGATCCGCCGCCCTGTTCGAGGCGCATGAATCGTTTGTACAGGCGCTCGCTCACCAGCGGACCGCTCACTTCCGCAAAGAACTTGTCGTTGAACCAGCTCGTAAGCCTACGCACTTCGATGCGCCCGGCGGGATCGGACGGCAACAATCTCCGCTCCCCGAGATCGGCGCCGTGGGTCTCGTCGAGATATTCGGCGATAATGTTCGCCCCCGGCACCGCCGGGTGCCCTTCATCGACCAGCACGGGGGTTGTGCCGGCCGGATTGAGGATGAGGAAATCTTCCCGCCGATCCCACGCCCGTTCCTCGATCAGACGGGCCGCGAGCCCACCTTCGCCAAGCGCCAGACGTATGAACCGCGAATGCGGACAGAAGGGATGATGCAACAGCGTCAGCATGGAGACTTCGAGGACAAGTTGACCCGCGTGGGCAAGCAAACACCGGAATCGGTCAGGCGCAACCCTATAGAAATCCGGGGTCCAAGAGCAATAATAAGAGCAATAATAAGAGCAATAAAACAAGTGCAAATAAATCAAGCGCAATAAACAGCCCCGCAACAAGCCGCGCTACAGGGCAACAAGCGGCAGCCATTAATCGTCCCGCCCCTTTAGTTTTTTTTCCGTTGCCCAAGCTGGGTGATTGCGCCACAACGCGGGGGCTAGTGTCCCGAATCCGAAGTTCGCTAGAATTCATAGCACCCGTGTTAGCGAACTTCGGATTCAAAGGGACACTAGCAATGTATAGATTCTAGTGTGGTTTTGGTTCAGAAGTTCCCTTGACGGACTTAAGAGGCGGGGATGAAGGGAACTTCTGAACCACCACACTAGGGCGATTCCCTAAAATCGCTGCGCTGGTTCGCCCGCGCCGCCATCCGCTTCACCTCTCCAGGGAGACCCTGATGCTCGTTGACTTCTTTAAGGCGCTCGTCCTCGGTATCGTTGAGGGCTTGACCGAGTTTCTCCCCATCTCGTCGACCGGGCACTTGCTGCTCAACGCGCATTTTTTCGGCTTCAGCGACGAAGCGTTCGGCAAGTCGTTCGCGATTTTAATACAGCTCGGCGCCATCCTTGCGCTGCTCTCGATCTATTTTGCCCGCCTGTGGAAGCTCTTGCTCGGCATGTTCCGGGATTGGGAATCGCAACGCTTCGTGATCGGCGTGCTGCTGGCTTTTCTACCCGCCGCGGTGATCGGAGCGTTTGCGCATGGTTTCATCAAGAGCGTGTTGTTCAACGTCTGGATCGTCTGCATCATGTTTGTTGTCGGCGGGTTTATCCTGCTCTGGGTTGATCGGATAAAATTGCAGACCCGCTACACTGACGCGACCGAGTTCTCGCTACCGATGTATTTCGGCATCGGGGTGTTTCAAGTTTTCTCCATGATCCCTGGCGTCTCGCGCGCGGGCGCCACCATCGTCGCGGCCATGCTGTTTGGCGCCGACCGGCGCTCGGCCGCCGAGTTTTCATTTTGGCTCGCCATGCCGACCATGGTCGGCGCCTTCTCCCTTGAGGTCTTCAAGAGCCGCGCCGACTTGAGCGTCGACAATATGCTTGTGGTCGCCGTCGGCTTCATTGCGTCCTTCATCTGCGGCTGGATCGTGGTGAAGACATTTCTTGGTTATATCTCGCGTCACAGCTTTGCGGTCTTCGCCTGGTGGCGCATCGCCGTAGGCCTCCTCGGCCTGATTGCGCTCACACTCGGGTGGTAGTTCGAAAGGCAGGCGATTACGCCAGCCGCCGGCGGAACTGCCCGGTCTTGCGGAAGCGCCACAGATAGCTCGGCACGATCGCTTCCATCGCCGTGGGCTCTATGCCGAATGCCGAAAGCGTGCGGCCTTCGCGCGCGGCATCGTCCGAGACCACGTTGTCGCGCTTGAGCAGTTCGACCTGGTCGGGCGTGAGCGGGGGTTTTGGCAGGAATTGCAGGAACTGCGCCTGCATTCGCGCCAGCGCAAACGGCACCGGCACCAACAGGCGCCGCCGCTCGATGGTGGCGAGCACGTATTCCATCAGCTGCTTGAAGGTACGCACCTCCGGCCCGCCGAGCTCGTAAGTCGTGCCTGCCTTCGCCTTGCCGTCCACCGCATCGGCGATCGCGCGCGCCACATCGCCAACGAACACCGGCTGGAAACGCGTGAGCCCCCCGCCGATGAGCGGTAGCACTGGCGAAAGCCGCGCCAGCGCCGCGAAGCGGTTGAAGAAATCGTCCTCGGGACCGAACACGATCGAAGGGCGCAGCACCACCGCCGACGGCACCGCGGCGAGCACGGCCTTCTCCGCCGTAGCCTTGGCGCGCGCGTAGTGCGAGGGCGAATCTTCGACCGCGCCGAGCGCGGAGACGTGGACCATGCGCGCGCCAAAGGCCGCGGCCGCGAGCGCGACCGCCTCCGCGCCATACGACATCACCGCATCGAAGCGCTGACGCCCGCGCTCGAACAGGATGCCGACCAGGTTGATGACCATATCGGCATCGCGCGCCGCCGCCTCGACCGAACGGCCGTAGCGCACATTGGCTTGCACCGCGTGGATCTGTCCGACCCGTCCCAGCGGCTGCAGATGGCCGGCAAGCTCGGGCCGGCGCACCGCCACGCGAATGCGGTAGCCGCGCTTTGCAAGCGCGCGCACCACATGACGGCCGAGAAAACCCGAGCCGCCGAAAATGGTGATCAGCGTGTCGATATTGCTTTGAACGGCCATGCTTGCCTTTCCGACCGTTCGCGCGGGGCGGGACTGGCGAATCCAGGATGGAACCTCGGCTGTATAGCGGGCGCGCCCGCTCCTTCACAAGGCTGGTGAGCTCCCGCGCCCATCGTTGACAAGGCGAAAGCGGCGCCCTTATCTCTGGCGCAAAGCCCGATACCTAAAGCCCAGGTGGCGGAATTGGTAGACGCACTAGTTTCAGGTACTAGCGGTGAAAGCCGTGGAGGTTCGAGTCCTCTCCTGGGCACCATCCCTGAATTTGAATATTGATTTTGTTCAATTATTTCCCGAAATTGTTACACCGGACCAAAAAGTGTAACAGCATTTGTTCACTTTTTATCCGAGTGCACGTCTCGCGTTTCGAGCATGTGCATGGCATCTTCGGCCAAGCGTTTTTGATCGGCTCCGCGTGCGTAAAGCTCAGCCATTTTGAGCGACGACCAACCGAAGACTGCCATCAGTTGTCGTGACGTTGCACCGTTTTCTGCGGCGATGCTTGCGCCCGCTTTGCGCAAACCATGCGCGGAGCAATGACGAAGTCCGGCCTGGTTGCACCACTCACGAAATTTGTTTCCGAATCCAGCATCGGTGAACGGTCGGTTCAAATCGTTCACGAGGAAGGTCAAGTCGCCGCACGGCGAAGCGTCGATGATACGTTGCAACGCCGGCAGGATCGGCAATGTCAGTTGCTTTGGATTGCGATTGCGGCCTTTGTGCTGAATGAACGTGAGCTTGCCATTTCGGACGTGCTGACGGCCAAAGCGAGTAATATCCGCTCGCCGCTGTCCCGTGAACATGAGAAGCGCCAGGGCAAGGCGCGCCTTGGTTCCAATCGGATGACGTTCCTCGAATTGCCGAACCTCTTCAGGCGTCCAAGTATGGTAGCCGGTCGATCCCGATTTGAAGTAGCTGACTTCGCGGGCGGGATTGCTTGGTGCAAACTTCTTTTTCGTACCCCACTTGAATACCTGGCGCATGGCCTTGATGCGATTATTCGCAGCTTCCGGGAAAGCCATCTTGCGGTCGCGCAAGACTTCAACGGCGTCCATTCCCATTCTGGTCAGCGGCATATCACGGAAGAACCGGGTAGAGCCGGGCGCTGTTGGCTCATCAAATGTGCTTTCCAGGATCAGCCGGCGAACGTGCTGAGTGCGAACATCGAGGCGCTTGAACTCGGCACATTCCGCGAAATACTTAACGCAAAGTCAACGCCATGTCCCAGCTGTGATCCCCGTTTTTGTTAACGGTCGAGCCCCGTCCTTCGCTGCTTCAAGCTCAGCCATGAACTCGGGCGTCCATGGCGTACTGCGAAGCCGAACGTAGGATTTCCACCTGGCGCGGTAGTAAATACGGACGTTGCCGTGTCTGTCGGTGTTTTCACTGCAACCGGGCGGAAGGCGCTTTGGCATGGCAGATGATGTTAGCAGCATCACACCGCGACACGCCAGTCTTCGGCGGCCTCGTTAACTTCTGTGGGGAGCGCGTCAAACGCTTCGTCAAGCAGCCGCACATCCCAAACCTTGCGGCCGTCAATGAGCTTGGCCGGTCCGACCCGGCCATCCTTGCGCAATTCATCGAACTTGGATGGGGAGATTCCAAGGTAGATCGCAGATTCTTCGCGGGATAATCCGCGCCTTGGAATTGGCCTGGTATCGGAGCGAACGGACATACGCTCCAATACCACTGAAATTCTGCGGTTCCTTTAGCGTACTCGGTAAACTTGTAAGCAATCCGTTTATCTTAACGAGGTAACGGTTCGGTGCCGCGGCGAAGGATCGCAAGGTACGAGTCGTACACGAATATACGCCGACGTCGCTTTCCAGTCGTCTCACGTAGAATGCCGAGGCTCTCAAGGTGCTGAATCGATTTGCTGACGGTGGGCGCCGAAATGCCGAGTCGCGTTGACGCGTCCGGGATCGACACGATCGGCTTTGTTTGGAGCAGCTGGTGAACGCGCAGGGCCGATGCGGCTGGGCGACCAAGCGCCTCGATCCGGCGACGATCGATTTCGAAGAGGTTGAGAATTTCTCGCGCCGCGTCGGCGGCCTGCACCGATGTTTCGGCGACACCTTCCAGGAAGAATTCAAGCCACGCCTCCCAATCGCCACGTTCGCGCACCTGCTGGAGCAGGTCGTAGTAACGTTGGCGATGCGTCTTGAAATAGAGACTGAGGTAAAGGACCGGTTCCTTCAGGATGCCTTGCTCGCACAGGAGGAAGGTAACAAGGAGCCGTCCGAGGCGTCCATTGCCATCGAGGAACGGATGGATCGTCTCAAACTGCACATGTACGAGCCCGGCTTTAATCAGAGCCGGGATTTCGGGCGTCTCAGCATGGATGAACTTCTCCAGATCGGATAGCAGGTCCGTCACCCGATCCGGCGGCGGAGGAACGAACAGCGCATTGCCGGGGCGCGTGCCGCCGATCCAATTTTGAGAGCGGCGAAATTCCCCGGGTTGCTTGCTGGCGCCGCGCCCCTTCGAAAGCAGCATCTCGTGGATTTCGCGAATGAGTCGAAGCGACAACGGAAACTCCTCCCGCAGCCGAGCCAGACCATGGTTCATCGCTGCGACGTAATTGGAAACCTCCTGGACGTCGTCGAATGGTGCGCCGGGGGCTTCCTCAAGCTCGAAGAGCAGAAGGTCGGAGAGCGACGACTGAGTTCCCTCGATCTGAGATGACAGCAGCGCCTCTTTACGGACGTACATGTAGAGGAAGAGCGGCGTGTCGGGCAGAATCGAGGTAACCCCGTCTAGCCGTCCGATCGCCCGGTTTGCCTTGTCCAAGATCGGGTACAGCCGGCCCATCGCAATCGGCGGTTCGGGCGGGAGCGGTGGCGGAATGAACGCGTTAACCTTTTCGCCCCCCACTGTGGTGACGATTTGGCGGCCCAAGCGCGATTGTGCGGGCTCAAGAGGCATATTGCGAAACGATCCTTTCCTTGGTATTCTCGTAACGAAAGGATAATACGTTATCCTTTCGTTGTCCCGTTTATTTATTTATAAGGAAGGAAGGCGGGCTTGCCTTGCAGGGGCGGCCCTCAAACCAGGCGATCTGGCTAGCTGGCGCCTCTGGTCTGCGCGAAGTTGAGCAAGCAACCGTTCTTGCCGCCCCATTTGGCAGGCATTGAGCCTCCAGAGCGCAATTGAAACCGCAGTAGGACGCCCATCTAGGCCCCTAAGCCCCACGTCGAGTAAAACCATAAAAGCCCACTCCGCCTGCAATATTTTGTCTTGAATGTCTGATAATAACACATTATACTAATTATAAGTCGTTGATTAACACAATGAGGGTGCGATGTCAGTCGCTACGATCACCAAGCCCGGCAGTACCGCGGTTTTTCCAAAGGCGGCCATCGAAGCAAAGCTGCGCGATGCGCTTCTGGAATCGGCGAAATCCGACGCGTCACTCAAGGGAGTTCAGTTACCCAGCGATCTAGCCGGGCAAGCAGCCGCATCGATCCACCTCGACTCGCTCGATGTCGTCAATCTGCTGTGCGATGTCGAGCCGATCGTTGGTTTCGAACTTAAGGACAGTCTTGTTCGGGCCGGTGGTTACAACTCGGTCAATCAGGCGATGGAGCATCTCATGCCACGCATCGAAAAGGCATGGGAGAAGAATGGCAATAAAGGAGGCAAGAAATGAGCGATCAATCCGCTTCTCTCGTCAGCGATGCAGGAGAACGTCAACGTCTTGGCGAAAGATTGCGAGAAGCGAGAAAATACCTGGGGCTGAAGCAAGAGGATGTGGCTGCATATCTGAAAATCCCACGCACGGCCTTGGTCGATATCGAAAGCGGCCAACGGCGCGTTGAAGCGATCGAACTGACGCGTCTTGCCAAACTCTTCAAACAGCCTGTCAGTTATTTCATCGGGGAGGACGCAGCCGCCGCTGCCCTTCCACCAAGTATAGCGCACCTCGCACGGCAGGCGGCCGAATTGTCAGATCAGGACCGAGAGGAGCTTGGCCGGTTCGTCGAGTATTTGCGTGCGCGTTCTCAGGTAGGACAGGAGTAGTCATGGCTACCGACTACGCCGGAGCGGTGCGCAATGGGTCCATGGCGGCGGCACGGCTGCACGTGGAGTTCGACACCAAGGCAAAGATGCAGTCTCAAGGCGGCAGCATTGATGTGTTCGATGCAGTGCTTAGCGTCAAGCTCCCATTATTGCTGCGTCCCCTCAATGGACTCCTTGGCGCGTATCTTCCGGACCCGATACCGGGCGTTCTTGTCACGACGGAGCGCCCTCTCAGCATCCAGCGTTTCACCGCCGCGCATGAACTCGGCCATTTTCGGTTGAAGCATCGACCGAGTCTTGACGACGAAAACATCCTGCGCCGAATGACCATGTCGGCTGTTCCGACGGCCGCCGATCCAGATTTGCAGGAAGTAGAGGCCGACGCCTTTGCCGTTGGCTTCATGATCCCACGCTGGCTCATCGATTGGCACTGCCACCGCCAAGGCTGGTTGGCCAGCGACCTTACGAAGCCGCATGTGACCTATCAGCTTTCGTTGCGCCTAGGCGCGAGCTACGAGGCCATGACCTGGACCCTGGAACGGTACAGACTGATATCGCCGCCGGCAGGGCGAGCGTTGCGTGACGCGCCGCGGCGGCAGCTGAAGGTCGATTTGCTCGACGCACACCGCCCAAGCGACTACCGCGGCGACGTTTGGTTACTCACGGAACGAGATGCCGATACCCGGATCGACGGCAGCCGCAACGATCATTTCGTGCTGCGCCTGAATGAACACAGCGGCGGCGGGTATCTCTGGAACATCGATCAGTTGCGGGAAAGCGGATTCGCCATCATTCGTGACGATCGTGAATCCACCGATCAGGAAGGAATTGGAGGCCCCGTCGTTCGTCATGTTACCGCCGGACTTGAACAGGGCCAGCGGGGCCGGGTGTCCCTCAATGAGTGCCGGCCGTGGCAGCCGAGCGCACCCATTTCGCACGTTACGCTGAACTACGATTTCACGGGTCCCGAAGAAGAAGGATTCTCGCGGGCTGAGCGCCGCCAAGTCCTCGAAGCAGCATGACCGACATTACAATCAAGACAGACCTCCGATCGCTCTTTGGGCAGTCCGGGCATTTCGTGGCCAAGGGGCTTTGTCGTCATACATGAGACTTCCTTCGATGGCCGCCCTGACCGCAAGCGGACGCCGCGACGAAATTTCCTATGTCGTTCCTGGGTCCGACGACATCGATCTGAAATAATGTTCGGCGTGCTGGTAGTAGTACTCTGCCCCGACAATATCGCCGGCTAGGACTTCAGCTTGGGCCAGCGCCAGATACCGCTCGTAGCTTCTTTGCGCATTTTGAGAGCCCTTTGGCTTGTCGCGCGCAGCATTCGATTCCCACCGCTTTGAGCGGGCACCAAATGACGCGGCCGATTTGGGTTGGCGCGTATTCATGATTGTCTTTGGGCCATTTTGCATGGCTCACTCCTTGGTAATGGCATGTGAATATGCTCCGTGCGGTGGCGGCCGATCCGCCCCAGCAACGACTTCTTGTATCTGCAGTGGGAAAAGTCCCCTGAGGAAGTGCGCACGATTTCTGGAGCTGATCGGTTTAGTCGTCGTGGCGGCACCTGCCGACTACACGCAATATATATGAATCAAGTATGCGTTAGATGGGAATAGCGGGAGAAATTGTCAAGCATGGGAGCGTCAATCGGCACCCCTCGCCGGGTGGTCGGTTCCACGTGACACGCCAAAGCCCCCATTTTAGACGTGATGCTGGCGTGTCGCCAGCGAGGCCTGCTGGTCAGAATTTAACGTAGACAGCATGTCTGCAGTTGGCAGATTTTGTTGCAAAAGTCCCAAAACACCGTGCGACTAAATTTCTGCCAAACAACGAAATAATCGACAATCGCCGATTGAGGTAGCCTCAATCCCATCACCGAACTCACTCGTGAGTTCATCCCTAGATGATGTAGTCCCCCACATGTTTATTCAATCGCCGTGCCCAGAATTCGGAAAATTTATGATCAGTGACGCAAAAAGACTTTTGCAACAAAATCTGCACGACTCAGAAGTGCTGCCATGTCCGCATTGCTGTCGCTATCGGAGGGAAACACGCTCATCGACCAGCCCTGGAGGATCATGTCCATCGCCCGCCGCGACCGGGCGATCGTGGGTCAGTCAATCTGAGGATTGGTATAAGTCAACGGCGAACTCGCCGGGCGGTTCGTGCAATGCGCCAAGAAATTCCCGCTCGGCAATAATACGAGGTTCGCCGACATCGGCGATTCAGGAGTGGGCTTCGAACTCGTGCTTGATCGCGGCGATTTCCGAAAGCGACGGCAAGCCTGCCTCATTGCCGAGATGCTGAATCTTGTAGACAGCCGCAGCTTGCGCAAAGCAGAAATGCTCCTCCCAACTTTTCACCGGATTGGTGAGATAGGAATAGACGTAGGCGCCGTGAAAGACGTCGCCAGCGCCGCTGGTATCAAGAATCCGATCAGACGGTACGGCAAGAGCGGGAAGAGTGCGAACGATGCCCATATCGTCGAACCAGATGACACCTCGTTCTCCGAGCGTCACCCCGCCAATCCGACAGCCCCGGCTCTTGAGATAGTCAAGCATTGCTGTTGGCTCATGCCCCATCTGTTGGCACAGGCGCTCGGCCACGATCGCCACGTCGATGAAGCCGAGGAGATCGTGCGTATTCGAGCGCAATCCTCCGCCGTCCAGCGAAGTGAGAATCCCAACTTCTCGGCACAGCTTGGCGTAATAAATCGCGGCATCCGGCTGATGTCCGTCGAGGTGAAGCGCGCGGCAACTTAAGATGTCCAGGATAGGAAACGGTTGAAGATAGTCGTCGTCGCGACAGCGTACGATCGCGCGTTTGCCGTTGTTCGGCATAATGAACGACAGCGAAGACGTGTTGACCTTCCTAGCGTGGATCGAGATCCCATATTTGGCCGCCATGTCCAGGAACATGCGACCGAGCCAGTCATCAGCGACTGTTGTCAGCACATCCGGAACAATTCCCAACTTGGCGCAGCAAAACGCTGCGGTGACCGCATTGCCGCCGAACGAGATGGCGTAGGCTGACGCCACATGCTTCTCGTCGCCCGTCGGCATCCGGTTGGTCAGAAACGTCACGTCAATATAAGTTTGTCCAATGAAGAGTGCCTTCATAGTTGCTGCCTAGCGGGCTTTATTAAGCTTGGCGAGTTCGCCTCGGAGGCGTTCGCGTACCGCATAGACACTCGGCGGAAAACTGCCGTCGTAGCGTGCTTCAAGCTGCGCGATTTCAGAGCGCAGCCGTTCGATGCGAGCCTCGATCGAATTCAAAGCGTTCACCTGTCAAACACCCATCAGCTTGCAAGGGCCTCCATCAGCGCCGCAATCTTTAACGTGGCGAAATTGGAGAAGGTGTCGGATACCGCATAAGGCAAGATGATGCGCTCGCCGTGCCGCATTGCCCCGCAGGTATAGACGACGTTGGGCACGTATCCTTCGCGTTCGGTGGGTTCGGGATGAACCAGCGGCTCGCGAGATCGTGCGAGAACTTTTGAGGGATCCTTCTTGTCCAGGAGAACCGCGCCGATCGAATATTTCCGTACCGCCCCAACTCCGTGTGTGAATAGCAGCCAACAGTCATCCAATTCGATGGGTGAGCCACAGGTGCCAATCTGAACAAATTCCCAAGGATACTCGGGCTGAAGGAGGAGCCGCCCACCGTCCCATGTGTAAAGGTCGTCGGAATAGATCAAATAGAGGTTCTCGTTGTCCTGTCGGCCAATCATGGCATAGCGGCCGTCGATTTTCCGCGGGAACAGAGCCATGCCCTTGTTGCGCGCCGCCGATCCACTGAGCGGGGTCATGCGGAATGACTGAAAATCTGCCGTTTCGAGCAACTCAGATCGGATCGCCCTGCCGCTATAGGCCGTGTAAGTTGCGTAAAATGTTTTTCTGGCACCGTCGTTAAATTCGACAAATCGGGCGTCCTCAATGCCGTTTACTTGGCTGTCAGTGATCGGAAAGATGACCCGCTCGCTCAGTTCTTCGTCCGGCGCAAAGATGACTTCAACATCGTCGCCGTTTGCCTTGGACGTTCGGGTTCGAATTTTTGGAACCGATGCGAGACGCGCGGTCGGATCGACGGTTACGCTTCCATCTGCGGCAATGCTGCCGGATCGGAACGTCAAAGAAGAAATATGCCCTTCCCCGACGGCGCGAAGGCTCAAGATGAATCGACAGCCGTTCTCCGGAGCACCCGATTGATCGGGATGTCGGACGATGCTCGGATTGAACAAAGCCGACGCCTCAAACGAATACTCATGAAGAAAATAGGCGCCGATCAAGCAGCGTTGCGTTTTATTCAATTCGGGATGCGGTTCAAACGCCGCTTCCATCTCTGCGGCGCGGGTCTCGAAGATATGAAGGAGATTCCTGTGACGACCTTCGAAGTGTGTGAGCACTTCGCTCAGTTGATGCGCGGCCGCTTCAACATCGAGCCGAACAACCCTGGCGACAATATGATTGGCCTTGGTCTTATCTGTTGGATTGAGGTCTCGGGGTTCGATCGCCGGTTTAAAAGGTCTGACGACGACCCGGGCCGGATCCGGGCGTAGATATAAGGTCTGGCGATTCACGAATTGGACTTGCGACAAATGGGCCCCCTGGGCTCGTGCGTGTTGCGATCTGGCGATTTACGGTGCTGCATACCAACTTGGATTCGGGCCTTGTTCGGTCGATTGCTGTGGCGCGCTTGAACTGGCGAATCGCCACAAGACCCAGAAGATACGACAAAAGTGACTCTGCACCCTTGTTCTCATTGGGTCGATCCGGATGGAGTCCATCCGAACAGCTCCCCGTATCGGGGTCGATCAGCGGTGTCTGCAGGTCGTTTTCGCCGAGAAACCAACCGAAAGCGCGCATCGCTCCTGCCGGCCACTCGGCGCCTTCATCCGCCCGCCACGCGGCAAGGCACGCGGAAATCGTTGCGCACGCTTCAACCGGCTGCTGATCAAACGCTTCCGGCTTCTGGCGAATCCTGCCGAAGCTCTCTGTCCCAATTGGTCTGAAGTATCCCGATGACGAGGTTTGAAGCGACATCAGCCAACGGAGTGATCGAAGGCCGGTCTCGACATACCGCGGCGTATGGGTCGTCAGTCCTGTTTGAATCAGCGCCTGCGGAAGTCGCGCGTTGTCGTATGCGAGCAGATCCTCGAACCAAACCCAGTCTTTGCTTTCCACTGCAGAAAACAGGGACATTAATTTGTCGGCTAACAGTCCACGCATGCGGTTGGCTAAGAAATCTCCACCGGCCAGCGTGCAATAGGCGTCCAAACCAAGGAGCGCGAAGGCCCATGCACGGGGAGACGAGAATTCCTCGACGGGGGGAAGCGCAGTCTTGAAGAGTGCGGCTGCCCACCTTCGGCGAGATGGATCGCTGTCCTTGCATGCGCATTCGGCCAGTGCCCAAAGCGTCCGGCCATGACTATCTTCCGAACCCGACTCTTCCAACCATCGGCGGTCATAACTCATGAAGTTTCGGAACCGACGAGAGTCTGGGTTCCATGCGTGCTGAATAAACGTCGCAAAGCGTGCTGTGATCGTCTCGGACAATTCCGCTTCGCCAGAGTTCGGAAGTGCGCTTGAGAACAGCAGCGCGCGCGCATTATCGTCGAGACAGTAGCCATGGGCACGGTCCGGCACTGAATGGACAGCATGTTGGAGCATCCCTGTGCTGTCGCAGAGTGAGAGGAAATGCCCGGTCCGCAGCTCCGGGATGGCAGGCTCCTTGCTCCGAGAGACGATTAGGTCCACCGGGAGCGATATTCCAGGTCGGGCGGTCTCATACGCACTCTCAAAAACTGCGAGATTACGCTTGGCTGTTTGTGCCCAAGTCATCGATCGGCTTGCCGCGTAAGCCCGTTTGCGCATGGAGTGACGACGGACATCGTTCGTCAGCAGACCGGCGATTTGGATGGTCATGGCTTTGACATCGCCAAAAGGAACCAGAATGCCGCGCCCGTCACTCAACAGCTCCTTGGCGTGCCAATAGGGCGTGGATACGACGGCCTTTCCTAGTCCGAAACTGTAGGCAAGCGTTCCTGATGTCATCTGGGCTGCATTGAGATAGGGCGTCACATAAACGTCGCACATCGAAATGAAGTCTAGCAGTGTGGTCTGATCAACGAACTGGTTGAAGAAGACAACATGGTCCTCAATTCCCAGTTCCCGCACGCGTGCCGTCAAACTCTCACGATATGCCTCACCCTGGTGCTGAACCAGTTTCGGATGAGTTGCACCGAGAATCACATAGATGGCATTCGGACACGATTCGATAATGAGTGGCATGGCATCGATGACAGTCTCGATGCCTTTGCTTGGTGAGAGAAGACCGAACGTGAGAATGATCGTCTTTCCATCATAGCCAATCTTCGTCTTGGCGTGATGCGGTTCGAGAAATGGAAAGTCGGGTATTCCGTGCGGTATGACCTCGATCATGTGAGGCGCCAGGTCATGAACGGATCGGAGAAGTTCGCGGCCCCTCTCTGACATAACAACGATTTTAGTCGACGCAGCGATAATCTTGCGCATGACTTCGCGCTGAACTGGCGTAGGTTCTTGTAGAATTGTGTGAAGCGTCGTTACGATCGGCATTTCGAGACGCGTCAAAAGTTCGATGATGTTGCCGCCGGCCTCACCACCGAAAATCCCGTATTCGTGTTGTAGGGAAACAACATCGAATCCTTCATTGTTCAGGAAATCGGCCGCCTGAACATATTCGCCGATCGTTTCGTCGTGAATCTGGAAGCGCACGGCCGGAGGATAGTCATAAGTGTGACCCGGGTCCGTCATAGCGACGACGCAGGTCTCAAGTTTGCGGTGCGCAATCGACACCGCCCGATGAAGATCATGGGTGAAGGTCGCAATTCCGCAGCGGCGTGGGAGATGATTGCCGATGAAGGCCACACTCTGGAGCGGTTTCATTTTAGCTGCTTCCCCGCCGTCGTATGAGACCGCGTTTGCTCGCATGAGTGAAGTTGTGGCACCTGCACCTCCGATTGCTGTCCCGTATCAATTGCGCTTCGGTGTTTTAGGTTCCGCAGCAGATCTGGAATCGGGCTGGCACCCGTGTACGCGACGAGACCAACCATGCCCGCCGCACCGGCGTGCAGGTCGACGCGGTCCGACTGTGCGAAAATGGCATTGCCTTTGGCAACATCGAACGATCCGGCACGGGCATCTCCGCTGAGAACCAGGAGCCAGGTCTCGCGGTCCGCGTCAAGGCACCAAGCGGAGTTTGGTGCTAGATCGATTCGTTCAAACACGAAATGCGGGTTGGAAACGAGTATCGTCCGTTCGTTGGTGAGACGCTTTGGCTGCACCCGAGATTCAGTCGGTCCGGCGCTCGCCACCGCAATTGCATTTTCGACGTGAAGTTCACGCTGCCGACCATAGTCGAACAAACGAAATGTCGCGTCGCTTCGCTGTTGGATTTCTGCAATGACGAGCCCCGCGCCGATTGCGTGGATTGTTCCGGCAGGAACAGAAATGGCGTCGTCGGCTGTCACGGCCCGCCACGCGACAAGATCGGAGATCGAGCCGTCGTCGACGGCTTTCCGGAATTCCTGCGGCGTCAAACGTCGATGAAGGCCGAGAGCAACCTTGGCTTCCGGCGTGGCACTCAAGACGTACCAGGCTTCGGACTTGCCATTCGGCAGGCCCATCGAATGCGCAAACGAATCGTCTGGATGAACCTGGATGGAAAGTGGTTGTTTCGTAAAGAGCAGCTTAAGTAAAAGAGCAGGTTCTGTGGCGGCCTTGCTGGATCGCTCGTACCAGATTTCGCCGATCGCGCCGCCGTCATGGCGCGCGTTGCTCCAAGGACGCAGATCTACCACGCCCCAAGACTTTGGGACTGCATGCGCACGCGCATGTTCAATGGTCATTACCCGTGCCTTGCATTCAAGCGAGAAAGCAAATTTGGATTTCGAACAAGAAAACGATTTTTCGAACGTGGGGCAGCTTCGAAATCTTTGAACGACTAGCGCCGGCTGCGAGCTGGCCTGGCATGCATAAGCGGGGGCGCTAGGATAGCAGCTGCGAGAGAGACGAGGATGCTTACGAAAGAATGCAGAGATAATGAGCGGAACAACCACGACTTTCAACCGTGGACGGCAGTGCCGTCCCTGAAACCTCTCGATTTCGGCGTATTTCTATAAGATGGGGTTGAATCGCCTTGAATTCAAGTTCCGGGTTCATCTGTGAGAACGTCACCGTTGGAAACATCAGCGAGCGGATTTTCGAAGCCGTGCCCCTATGAAATTAAACCCGCAAGATCTGACGAAGATCGCCGATCTCACGCTGGAACATTACAACCAGCATGCCGATGATTTCTGGGAAGGCACGCGCGGTCACGACGTCAGCCAGAACATCGCTGCGCTGTTGCAATACATCGAGGGTAAATCGCGTTTTACAATACTCGATTTTGGCTGCGGGCCAGGCCGCGACCTCAAGGTATTTGCCGATCTCGGCCACATCGCGGTCGGTTTGGAAGGTGCCACGCATTTCGTTGTGATGGCGCGCGCCCATAGCGGCTGCGAAGTATGGCAACAAGATTTCCTCAAGCTCGATCTGCCGGATAATCATTTCGATGGCGTATTCGCCAACGCCGCGCTCTTTCATGTGCCCAGCCAGGAGTTACCACGCGTGTTGCTGGAACTGCACGCAAGTCTAAAACCGGGTGG
>CAZNSG010000066.1:0-9586 GCA_964575715.1 uncultured Hyphomicrobiales bacterium
AGTTCCGCGGCCTCCAGCGTGGTCTTGACCGTGAAATCGGGAGCCTGCGGCAATGGCTCGTCGTAGCCGTAATCGATCAGGATCGTCCGGCAACCGGCCGCCTGCCCGCAGTCGATGTCGCGCCAGCGGTCCCCGACCATCCAGCTTTGCGCGAGCGCGATATTTTGCTCTTTTGCCGCGTCGAGCAGCAGGCCCGGCTTGGGCTTGCGGCACGCGCAGCCGTCGGCGTCAACGTGGCTGCAAACCTTGATGGCGTCGAGCTTGAGATTTTTCCGCAAGATGGCGTGCATGGCCTCGACCATGTCGCGCGGAATATTGGGCTGGTTGGTGGCGACGATCACCAGATAGCCGGCGGCACGAATGGCCTCGATCGCCTCGCGCACGTCCGGAAGAATGACGAACTGCTCGAGCGTTTGCGGACCCTGCGGCCGCCCATCGCGCACTTCGTTGCGGTTGATCACCCCATCGCGGTCGAGAAACACGGCGCGGTTCAAAATCGGCTCTCCTCGCACAACAAGCGAAAGCAAGCTTGCGGATCATCACTGGTCTTATGCGGCGGCGCGGCTGGGGGAGTCTATCGCAATTCTTACGGTCGGATCAGGCAAGAATTTTCAGTTCGCAGTTGCAGCTGAAATCGATCGCTTGATGGATTTGTAGTCGCACCAGGACTCGTACCTGGGACCCGCTGAATTCGAATGCCCGGGCTGGCTCTCCGACGCTTACCCACAATGTTTATTGAAGCCGGTCATAAAACATACCGACATGGTTAATCGGGTTGGATACTTCCCTGGTTTACCGAGCCGTAGAACGCCTATCGTGCTCTAACTCGGCGTCTGAATGGGGGCGAAGCAACAAAATATATTCGCGTTGGGCCTTCAATGAAGGCTAGTCAATCTATAACCTGAAGCTGCAGCCTAGCCGGATTCCGTTTTTTCGTATTTTATGTTGGTGCGGTCAGCCAAGTCGAGTATCGGCGTTGACACCTCAATCCATCGCATGACGGATCAAGCCCGCCCCAAACCGCAAACCGCGCTTCACTGCTTTGTCTTCATAGCGCGGCAGGCCGGTATCGATTTGTCAGTCGAACGGTTGATTCACGACCATTCCATTGGTTCGCGAGAGCCGTCAACAGCGGAACTGCTGCGAATTATTCGCGCGGCCGGCATGAAGTCGAAGGCTGCCACACTGAATATTTCCGAACTTCTCTCACTCGGTGCGGCCTTCCCCGTGCTTGCGCATTTGAAGGACGGCAGCAGCGTTATTGTCATTGGGGCCCGCCGCGGCGCTGACGCCGATGAAATAGGAATCCTCGATCCATTGGCAAAGACAGCAAATATCATCGTGCTCAAGCCTGAGCTGTTCAACGCGCAGTGGACGGGCGAAATCATATTCGCCAAGCCGATCAATCGCATCACCGATCCGGAGCAGCCGTTTGGCCTCACTTGGTTCGTGCCAGAATTGTTGCGCCAACGAGGCCTGTTCGCAAGTGTTGGACTTGCAGCCATTATGCTTCATGTCCTTGGACTTGTCGTACCGCTCTTTTTTCAATTGGTCATCGACAAAGTATTACCGCACGAAGGCTACTCGACTCTTTATGTATTGGGAATTGGCGTTGTCATCGGCCTCATGTTCGAGGCGGTGTTTACCTTCTTGCGGCGATTCCTACTCCTCTATGCCAGCAATCGGATCGACATCCGCACGGCGAGGCGAACCTTTGGCCGGTTGATGCTTTTGCCAATTGGATTCTTCGAGCATATTCCAGCGGGTGTGTTGGTTCGTCACATGCAACAGGTCCAGCGCATCCGGGAATTTCTCTCCGGCCGATTGTTTCTGACCTTGTTAGACTCCATCGCTTTGTTCGTTTTTCTGCCCATATTGTTCATCTATAGCGGTATTCTGACCATCCTCGTCCTGATATTCTCGTGCTTGATCGCCGTCAATATTGCAGTCTTGCTCCCAGCCCTTCGTCGCCGGCTGCGGCTGCTGTATGAAGCCGAATCACAGCGCCAGGGCTTTCTGACCGAAAGCGTGCATGGAATTGCGACCATCAAGGCGCTGGCGCTTGAGCCACAGCAAGCGCGGGATTGGGAGGAACGCACGGCTGCTTCGATACGAATGCAGTTCGAGGTCGGTAAAATATCGCAGACCGCGCAAGCGATAACCGGCCTGCTGGAAAAGTTGCTGATCGTTGCTGTGATCGTAGTGGGCGCGCAATTAGTCTTCAGCGGCACAATCACAATTGGAGCGTTGGTCGCATTTCAAATGTTGACGAGCCGGGTCTCCAATCCGCTCGTCCAAATTATCGGGCTCGTTCACGAGTTTCAGGAAACGGCGATTGCCATTCAAATGCTCAGCGGTGTGATGAATCAAACGCCGGAACGCAAGGCAGATCATCGCGGCTTACGTCCACAGATCCGCGGTGAAATCGAACTGGTAGATGTCAGTTTTAGCTATGGGCCAGGCCTGCCGGCCGTCGTCCGCAATATCTCTTTCAAGATTCCAGAGGGTGTCTTCTTCGGTATTGTCGGCACTTCGGGAGCCGGGAAAACAACGCTCACTCGCCTGATCCAGGGTCTGCATACACCGCAGAGCGGGGTCGTTCGCGTCGATGGTGTCGATGTGCGGGAAATCGACCTCGTGCATTTACGCCAACATATCGGCGTCGTGTTGCAAGATAACTTCATCTTTCGCGGCACGATCCGGGAAAACATCGGGATGGGAAGAACCGACGCCACCATTGAGCAGATCGTCGAGGCGGCTCGGCTGGGTGGAGCGCTTGAATTCATCGAGCGAATGACGAAGGGCTTTGATACGCTGCTGGAAGAGAACGCCTCCAACCTGTCGGGAGGTCAAAAGCAGCGGCTTGCTATTGCCCGCGCTTTGGTGCGCCAGCCGCGAATCTTAATCTTCGACGAGGCAACAAG
Source organism: uncultured Hyphomicrobiales bacterium (assembly GCA_964575715.1). GTDB lineage: Bacteria > Pseudomonadota > Alphaproteobacteria > Rhizobiales > Xanthobacteraceae > PNAI01. The sequence continues at coordinate 2,925 of CAZNSG010000066.1, forward strand.
CGCGCTTGACCCGGAAAGCGAGTCAATTGTCCATAGCAATCTTCGCGCCATCGCTCGAGCTCGTACATTGATCATGGTTTCGCATCGTCTGACCTCCTTTGTTGAAGCGGATTCGATCATCGTTCTCGATAACGGCGCGGTCGCAGCAATAGGACCGCATGCTCAATTGTTGAAAGAGTGCTTGCCCTATCACCGGCTCTGGACCAAACAGACCCAATCCATGCGGTAGATGATGCTGCAAAAGTTATTGAAAAACGCTCCGCGTGCGAAGCCGCAAAAGCTTTTGAACGCTGCCCGTGAGAGGCTGCAAAGGCTTTTGAGCCCTGCTCGCCATAAGCCTCCGGCGAAACCGGCCGTAGGCCGCGAATTTCAGCCTCCCGCGATGGCGCTCGAGGATGAAGAGCCGCCGAAATCAGCGCGATGGATGTTGTATGTGCTCTCCGCATTCATATTGATCATAGTCATGTGGGCTTCGCTAGCGCATGTCGATCAGATCGTGATGGCGCGCGGCGAGCTTGTGACGATTGTTCCGACACTGGTCGTGCAGCCGCTTGAAAGAGTTGGGATAAAGGCCGTGCATGTGAAGGTCGGCGACGTCGTGCGGAAAGGTCAACTCCTTGCTTCTCTCGATCCGACATTCACGCAAGCCGATGTGGAGCAATTGCAAACGAAGTTAAGCGGCTATCTGGCGCGCCAGGCGCGATTGGAAGCCGAAATGGCAAACACGAACTTTACCATCCCGGCGTCTCCCGGCCAGGCCGAGATTTTGGAAGCCTCATTGTTCAACGAGCGCAAGCTGACCTATGCTTCCCGCATGCGGGCATACGATGAAGATTTAGCGCGCATCAATTCTTCGCTGTTATCGACCCAATCCGACCTCGAGAAGGTGACTGCAAGAGTTGATTTGCTGCAAAAGATCTTGGCCATGCGCCACGCACTGCAGGCTTACGACTCCCAGCTGCGCGTGTTCGAAGCCCAGGCTCAACTTCTTGCCGCGGAACGTGACTTGATCCAGGCCGATGGGAAAATCACAGAATTGAGACATCAGGCCGCGAGCACCAGTGCGCAACGCGACTCCTATGCGCAGGAGTGGCGGGAGAAGGTCGCCGATGAACTCGTAAGCGTGCGCCGCGATCGCGGGGCGGCGGCAGAGGAACTCGGCAAGGCACAGCGGCGACGCGACATGATCACGCTCTCGGCCCCCGAAGATGCCGTGGTCCTCGAGATTGCCCAGCGCTCGATCGGATCGGTGCTGCGCGAGGCTGAAATCCTATTCACGCTCGTGCCCCTCAATGTGCCGTTGGAAGCGGAGGTTCGCCTATCGCCCCGCGATATCGGACTTGTGCATGTCGAAAACGATGTACGGATTAAATTCGATGCATTCCCCTTCCAGCGGCACGGGACAGCACGCGGCAAGATTGCAACCATCAGCCCCGATGCCTTTCGTCCCACGCGCAGCGATGGATCGAGTGCGGAGCCGCCGAAGGAGGACTCCTCGACCCAGTTTCATAAGGCGCGGGTCACGCTGCAGGACATGAAGTTGCGAAACACGCCGGAAAATTACCGGCTGCTGCCCGGCATGACGGTGAGCGCCGAAATCAAGGTCGGCACGCGCCGGGTGATTTCCTACATGTTGTATCCCATCATAAAAGGGCTGGACGAAAGCATGCGCGAGCCGTGAGCGAGGCTCTTGCGCTTCCATCATGGTTGGCGATTCGGCCGAGGATCTTATCGCGGTGCCCGCGTCGGACGGCGATGCGGGACTTGGGTTGCAACGCGCGACTTCGGCCGCCTACCGGCTGCAAGCAAGCATTAATAGGTGGTTGCAAGGCCCTTGACGATAGCCGGGCGGTTGTAGAACAATTAGACTAAGCGTTTTTTTTGAATGGACTTACCCTCGGGTGGAGATAATCTCGGATACATGTCGCCTAGCGTCATGGTTGAGCAGTATTCGGAGCGTAGACCGATGTCATGCGAGCAGCGGGAGACTGTTATTCGAGCACTCAGGAATTGATTAGCGTAAGCTGCAATGTGATTGAGTTTGAGTGAGAGTGTGACATGAGTAAATTTTCTGTAACCTCGATTGAGGATTCATTTGATCTGGACAGTAGTGAGCGCGGCTCGGCCGATTTGACGCCCTCGTCGACGCCAAGCTCGTACATCAACTCGGCCATGAAGACTGGCGACAACTTCGCACTCAAACCGGGTGCGAACGGCGAGACAGTCGATAGCTTGCCTGCTGCGTTTGACGCGATACCAAACTTCTCGGCATCCGATCTTGCGCGGCCAACCATTAATCCGGTGCCCGGACCCGTCGAAACAGGCGCGCCGAACGCACCCGCGATGGGTGAACTTGATTCTTGCTACGACTACTACGGTAATCTATCCGAATTTATCGCGCCCCCGGAAGATTACGTCACGGGCGGCGGGAAGTGGGGCGCCGCCGCGTTCGGCACCACCGGCGGCACCGTGACCTGGAGCCTCGCCGGGGCGGGTTGGAGCAACACCACGGGGGTGAGTTTTTTTACCGGCACGACCGTGGCCTTGTCGAGTTTCCTGAGCTTCGACTACACCGCCGTTTTGGCGCAGGCATTTGCCTCCTGGTCGGCGGTCGCGAACATCAGTTTTGTCCAGGTGTCCGATGGCGGCGGCAACATGGGCACGGGGTTGACGGCCAACATCCGAATCGGCGGCGGCTTCATCGATGGCCGCCCGGCGGGGTCGAGCGTTCTCGCGCGGGCATTTTTTCCGGCTAGCGGCGGTAATGCGCAGAACTTCGCCTATTCCGGCGACATGATTTTTGACAGCGGCGAGGGCTCGTTCTGGAACACGAGCAGCTTCCTCGCCGTCGCGAGCCATGAAATCGGGCACGCTCTTGGCTTAAGTCACACCTCCGTCTCCGGCTCGCTGATGGAACCATACTACAACCCTTCGATCACGACGCCGCAGACCGACGACATCAACGGCATCCGCGCCATCTATGGTACGACCGCGGCGGTTGCCGGTTCGGTGTCGATCAACGATGTGACGATCACGGAAGGCAATTCCGGCACGCAAATCATGACCTTCACGGTGACGCGCAGCGGCGGCACGGCGGCGTTCCAAGTCAACTACGCCACCGCGGCGAATACCGCCTCCGCGGCGGGCGGCGATTATGTTGCAACCTCGGGCACGCTCACGTTCAACAGCGGGGTCAACTCGCAGACGATCGCGGTGACGATCAACGGCGATATGACGGTCGAGTCAACCGAGACGTTCTTCGTCAACCTGTCGGGAGCCACCAACTTGGCCAGCATCATCGATGGCCAGGGTATCGGCACCATCACCAACGACGACTCCGCGGCGATTGCCGGCTTGGTGTCGATCAACGATGTGACGATCGCGGAAGGCAATGCCGGCACGCAAATCATGACCTTCACGGTCACGCGCAGCGGCGGCACGGCGGCGTTCGCCGTCAACTACGCCACCGCGAACAATTCCGCCTTGACCGGCAGCGATTATATTACGACCTCGGGCACGCTCTCGTTCGGCAGCGGGGTCAACACGCAGTTTGTCTCGGTGACGATCAACGGCGATATGACGGTCGAGACTGACGAGACGTTCTTCGTCAACCTGTCGGGGGCCACCAACGGCGCGGCCGTCACCGACGGCCAGGGCGTCGGCACCATCACCAACGACGATGCCGCGTCATCGACTGACGACTACGCGGACAGCTTTGCCGACGGGACGGATGGGACAGTTCCGTTGTTCGGGCTGGTCGCCGTCGGCAACCAAGCCACCGGCACCCTCGAGACGAATGGCGACCGCGACTGGTTCAGTGTGTCGTTGACCGCCGGCGTTACCTACACGATCGAGCTGCTGGGTATCGATACAAGCGCAGGAACATTAATCGACCCGTATCTCTACCTTTACAATAGCGCCGGGACCTACATCATTGAAAACGACGACGCCGGATTCGGCTGGAATTCATATCTGAACTATACGCCGGGCATATCGGGTACCTATTACATCTCAGCCGCGGCATATGGCGACAGTTTCTCCGGCACCTACACGGTGCGCGTGACGGCGCCAACCGCCGACGACTTCGCGGACAGTTACACCGATACGACGGCGCCGTTCGGGCAACTCACCGCCGGCGGCTCCAGAACCGGCAGCCTCGAGGCGCGTTTCGACCAGGACTGGTTCCGCGTCACCTTGACCGCCGGCATTGCCTACACGATCAACTTGCTGGGTGTCGATACAGGCGCAGGAACATTGTTCGACCCGTATCTCTACCTTTACGACGGCGCCGGGAACTTCATCATTGATGACGACGACTCCGGAGTCGGCCACAATTCACAACTGATCTATACGCCGGGTATATCGGGTAGCTATTACATCGTTGCCGAGTCTTTCTCTTATGACACCGGGACCTATACGGTCATCGTGACGCCGCCGCCGCCGCTATCCGCGCGCAGCGACTTCAATGGCAACGGCACCTCGGACATTCTGTGGCGCGAGAATGGCGGCACGGTCGTGGACTGGACCATGGCGAACGGTCAGGTCAGCCAAGCGGCGGCGATCGGCGCGGTGGCGACCAACTGGCAAATCAGGGGATTGGGCGACTTCAACGGCAACGGCACTTCCGACATCCTGTGGCGCGAGAACGGCGGCACGGTGGTGAACTGGACCATGTTAAACGGGCAGGTCAGCAGCGTGGCGGTGATTGGCGCGGTGGCGACCAACTGGAACATTGTCGGCACGGGCGACTTCAACGGCAACGGCACTTCCGACATCCTGTGGCGCGAGAATGGCGGCACGGTCGTGACCTGGACCATGACAAACGGGCTGGTCAGTGGCGTGGCGGCGATTGGCGCGGTGGCGACCAACTGGAACATCGTCGGCACGGGCGACTTCAATGGCGACGGCACCACCGACATCCTGTGGCGCGAGAATGGCGGCACGGTGGTGACCTGGAGCATGACGACAGGCGGGACGGTCGGCAGCGTGGCGGCGATTGGCGCGGTGGCGACCAACTGGAGCATCGTGGGGACGGGCGACTTTAACGGCAATGGCACTTCCGACATCCTGTGGCGCGAGAATGGCGGCACGGTGGTGACCTGGTCGATGACGACCGGCGGAACGGTCGGCGGCGTGGCGGTGATCGGCGCGGTGGCGACCAACTGGCAAATCCGGGGAACGGGCGACTTCAACGGCGACGGCACCGCCGACATCCTGTGGCGCGAGAATGGCGGCACGGTGGTGGACTGGACCATGTCGAACGGTCTGGTCAGCAGCGTGGCGGTGATTGGCGCGGTGGCGAACAACTGGCAAATTAATAATAATTAGGATGCAGGAAAATTCGCTGCGGGCCGGCACTTTGGTTGCCTGTCTTATACCAATCCTCCCAATCAGTCATTCCGGCCGAGCCGCGTTGGCGGCGAGAGCCGGAATCCATAAACACCTACGGCGATTATGGATTCCGGGCTCGCGGACTTCGTCCGCGCCCCGGAATGACGAGTCGAAATTTATGCGGGTTGGTATAAGATAACGCGAACCGATTGTTCTGGCGGACCACACGGTCGAATATGCGCGACCATGGCGCTGGGCAACATTCGGTCGTTTAGAGATTTACTTTGACGACAGCCAGCATCGATCACGATGAGGACAGGAGCTGATCGATGAATCGGGATCGTTTGACACCTTGGCCTGGTCTCGGATCGTATACTTTCGCAATGGCGAGCGGGGTCGGCTTCGAAGATCATAAATTCGGCGGATTGCATCCATAAATTTAGGGCGCCTGTGAGCGTTCTATTCGGGCGCAACGGCTGAAGATTTGAATAAAGCGTAAGTAAAGGTGTTGATGAATCGTCCTAGGTCGTTGGGTTATGCTGTTTTGATGCTCTCCACGCGGAACTTTCGATGCCGAATGTTAACCTCATTGTCGGAAACGATGGTGCCAACACACTGACCGGCGGTTCCGGCAATGACTTGATCTATGGGTTCGACCCCAATGGTCCACAGGGCCAGGTTACTTCGATTTCAGCGACACGTGTCGCTTCGGGCTTAAACCAACCGCTCTTCGCCACCGCCGCGCCAGGCGACACCAGTCGGCTTTTCATCGTTGAGAAGACCGGCCTGATCAGAATCCTCGACTTGACGACCGGATTGGTGTTGTCAACTCCGTTCCTTGACGTGTCGTCCCAAATCACGACCGGCGTTGAGGCGGGGTTGCTCGGTCTCGCCTTTGATCCAAACTACGCCCAAAATGGATTTTTCTACGTCGATCTGGTCAACCTCAATGGCGATACGGAGGTTCGACGCTATCAGGTTTCAGGCAATCCCAACCAAGCGAATGCCGCGAGTGCGACGCTGGTCATCACGGTGGATCAGCCCAGCGGCCTGTTGAACCACAAAGGGGGTTGGATCGGTTTTGGGCCCGATGGTTTTCTCTACATTTCGCTCGGCGATGGCGGCGGCGGCGGCGATCCGTTCGGAAATGGGCAAAACATCGATACGCTGCTCGGCAAGATCCTGCGCATCGATGTCAACGGCGATGACTTTCCTGGTGACGCAGCGCGCAACTACGCCATACCGGTCGACAATCCGTTTGTCGGGACGGCCGGCGCCGACGAGATTTTTGCGTATGGATTGCGCAATCCGTGGCGGCCGAGCTTCGACCG
>CAZNSG010000067.1:0-22044 GCA_964575715.1 uncultured Hyphomicrobiales bacterium
CGAGGAGAAGGATGTTCATGCTGGCGCGGCCGGATTAATGGACAGACGGAGGCTGGTGTAGCATGGGCAAGTCACGCCGCAAGAGATTCGCATCCAATGAGTGACACCCCGCGCGTCAATGTTGTGGAATGGACCGTCTCCGAGCTGTCCTCGGCGCTCAAGCGCACCGTCGAGGACAGCTACGGCTACGTGCGGGTGCGCGGCGAAATCTCCGGCTACAAGGGCCCGCATTCCTCCGGCCATTGCTATTTCGCGCTCAAGGACGAGAGCGCCAAGATCGACGCGGTGATCTGGAAGGGCTCCTTCGGTCGCATGAAGCTCAAGCCCGAGGAAGGGCTGGAGGTGATCGTGACCGGCAAGCTCACCACCTATCCCAGCCGGTCGAGCTACCAGATCATCGTCGAGACCCTGGAGCCGGCCGGCCTCGGCGCGCTGATGGCGCTCTTGGAGGAGCGCAAGAAAAAGCTCGCCGCCGAAGGCCTGTTCGATGAGGCGCGCAAACAGCTCCTGCCCTACCTGCCGGCGATTATCGGCGTCGTCACCTCGCCCACTGGCGCGGTGATCCGCGATATTCTGCACCGGCTGGCGGACCGCTTTCCACGCCGGGTGGTGGTGTGGCCGGTCAGAGTGCAGGGCGACGGCGCGGCCGAGCAAGTGGCGGCGGCGATCCGCGGCTTCAACGCGCTGCCGGCGAAGCATCCGGTGCCGAAGCCCGATCTCATTATCGTCGCGCGCGGCGGCGGCTCGCTCGAAGATCTATGGGCATTCAACGAGGAAATCGTGGTGCGCGCGGCGGCCGAGAGCATGATCCCGCTCATTTCCGCCGTCGGACACGAGACCGATATCACGCTGATCGATTTTGCCGCCGATAAGCGTGCGCCGACGCCCACCGCCGCCGCCGAGATGGCGGTGCCGGTGCGCTCGGAGCTGATCGCCGAGGTGGACGATTACGCGCGCCGGCAGCTCGGCGCCTGGATACGCGGAAGGGATGAGCGGCGCAGCGCATTGCGCTCGGCCGCGCGCGCGCTGCCGCAGCCGGAAGATCTGCTCGCCATACCGCGCCAGCGGTTCGACGGCGCCGCCGACGGGCTGCGCCGCGGGTTGCGCGCCAATACGCAGCTGCATCGGGTGGCGTTCGCGCGCGTTGCCGGGCGGCTTACGCCGCGCATCTTGCGCAGCCATGTGGAGCGCCGGCGCGAGCGCTACGATGGTCTGGCGCTGCGGCTCAAGGCTGGCTTGGGCGCCAATACTCAGGCGCATCGCGCTCAAATCACACGCAGCCGCGACCGCATGATCGCATTGGCCAAGCGCGCGCTGCTTGCATTCAAGACGATACAGAGCCGGCGAGAGGCGAGAGTCGAGCGGGCGTGGAAATTGCTCGACGCCTTTTCCTATCGCGGCGTGCTCGGCCGCGGCTTCGCGCTGGTGCGCGACATGACCGGCCGGCCGGTGCGTGCGGCAGTGGCGGTGAAAGCCGGTATGCGGCTCGATATCGAATTCACCGATGGGAGCGTGGGCGCCATCGCCGATGATGACAGCGGCGCGCGCGCTGCGGCTTCCGGCAAGGTACCCGCGAAAAGTCGCGGCGGTGGTGGTGGCGGCCAAGGCGGCGGCAGTTCCAACCAGGGAAGCCTGTTCGGGTGATGGTGCAAGCACACGCCGCACCCCCACCCTACCCTCCCCCATCGCAAGTCGGGCCTGCCCGACTTGCGCAAGAAAATGCGGAACCCGGGCAAGCCCGGGTTCCGGCGGGGGAGGGAAAGGGAGGGGGCGACCTGTTCGGCCATCCGCGCGGATTGACGTTTCTATTCACCACGGAAATGTGGGAGCGCTTTTCCTATTACGGGATGCGCGCGCTGCTCGTGCTCTACATGGTGAAGTACCTGTTCGTGCCCGAGCGCGCCGAGAGCGTGATCGGATTTGCCACGCTGCGGCGGTCGCTGGAATTTCTATTCGGTCCGCTCGACGTGCAGCCGCTCGCGTCCCAGGTCTATGGCTTCTACACCGGCCTGGTCTATCTCACGCCGGTCATCGGCGGGCTGCTTGCCGACCGCGTGCTGGGCCAGCGCCGCACCGTGGTGATCGGCGCGGTGCTGATGGCGATCGGCCATTTCATGATGGCGTTCGAGCCGCTGTTCCTGTTCGCGCTGATGTTTCTTATTCTCGGCAACGGCGCGTTCAAGCCGAATATTTCCACGCAAGTGGGCGCACTCTACGCGCCGGGCGATCCGCGGCGCGATCGTGCCTTTTCCATCTTTTACGTCGGCATCAATCTCGGCGCGTTCCTGGCGCCGCTGATCTGCGGAACGCTGGGCGAAGAACTCGGCTGGCATTACGGCTTTGCCGCGGCGGGCGTGGGCATGACGCTGGGCTTGGCGATCTATCTCCTTGCCGCGCCCACGCTGCCGCCCGATGAGCTCACCCGCAGCCGGGCGGCCAAGGAGTCACCAAAATTCGGCCGCGATGAATGGCGCGCGGTCGGCGCGCTCTTGGTGCTCTCATTGCCGGTCACCTTCTTCTGGGCGACCTATGAGCAGATGGGCAACACCATCGCGCTGTGGGCCGACGGCCATACCGACCGCACCATCGATCTCCTGTTCTGGCGCGGCGAAATTCCCACCACCTGGTTCCAGGCTTTCAATCCGTTCATGATCTTCCTGTTCACCCCGTTCATCATCGCGCTGTGGACCTGGCAGGCCAGACGCGGCGCCGAACCCTCCACCGTGAGCAAAATGGCGTATGGCTGCTTTTTCAACGCGGCGGCGAACCTGATCCTGTTCGCGGCCGCGCTCCATGCCGGCGCGGACAAGGCGAGCTGGCTGTGGCTCACCGGTTATTTTGTGGTCATCACCATCGGGGAACTCTATCTTTCTCCCACCGCGCTCTCGCTGGTGACGAAGGTGGCGCCCGCCCATTGCCTCTCGATGATGATGGGTGTGTGGCTCGCCACCAGCTTCTACGGCGGCTTCCTGGCCGGTTATCTCGGCAGCTTCTGGAGCGGCATGGCAAAGAGCGATTTCTTCCTGATGATCGCGGTCATCGCCGCGCTCGCGGGGCTCTCCGTGATGCTGTTCAACCGGCCGCTAAAGAAAATTCTTGGCGATTAGCGCCTTGATCGGTCGTGCTGCTGCGGGGGCATGGGATTGCGACCTGCACGCGTGTAACCCTAATATCCATCCATGCCGCGAGAAACATTGCGGTTGCCGCTATTTGGGGATTCAATATCGAAATGAATCGGGTAGTATCGGGTGGCACGGTACACGCCGTTGAAGGGTTTTATGCTTGCCCGCAAATGATTATCCTCGCCAAAACGAGTCGCCCCGCCATGGAGGTTCGATGTGCTAAACCGCTTTGATCGCCCGTCTCCCATGGCGGGAGAGGCAGAGGTCAAGTTCCTCGACGGGGATTTTCGCATCGTGCGGCCGGGCGCCTTCGTGCGCTGTGCCATCACCGCGGTGGCGATCCCGCTGGAGGAGCTCAAATACTGGAGCGTTGAGCTGCAGGAAGCCTATGCCACGCCCGAGGCGGTTATGCGGCGTCTCAATCCGCGGCGGGCCAAATAGTTCAATGCGGGCGAATTGCGCCCAGCACGAGGTCAGTGAACGCCCTCTCCTGCTCGACGACCAATGTCACCGGTAGCGCCCGCGCGGCATCGGCGAGCGCCGCCATGTCAGGCTCGCCGGCAAGGCGCACGAAATCCTTCTCGGTGGTAACGACAATTAGGCCCTCGCGCTGGGCGCGGGCGAGCAATTCCATGGCTTCCGTGGGCTGGTAGCGGTGATGGTCGGGAAAAGCCCGCCGCACCCGTACTTCGATACGCGCCTCTTCGAGGGTGGCAAAGAATTTTTCCGGATCGCCGATACCGGCGAAAGCAAGGACTTTGCTCGATGCAAGCGCGGCAAGCGCGTTGCGGTCGGGGACTAGGCGGCCGCGAAAGAGCGGCAGCGCGCGCGACTTTGCGGCGGCAACGATCGCGTCGGCGCCGGAGTGCTGCCCGATCACGAGCACGGCGTTCGCGCGGTCAAGCTGGGCGCCGAGCGGCGCACGCAGCGGGCCTGCCGGCAAGACCCGGCCATTGCCGATCCCGCGCCGGCCATCAACCACCAGGATCGACAGGTCCTTGGTCAGCGAAGGATTCTGGAAGCCGTCGTCCATCACGATGACATCGGCGCCAGAAGCGCGCGCCGCGCTGGCACCTGCCACGCGATCGTGCGCGACGATGGCCGGAGCAACGCGTGCCAGCAACAATGGTTCGTCGCCCACATGGCGCGCGCGATGAACGCGCGAATCGACTCGAACGGGGCCGGCGAGCTCGCCAGCATAACCGCGGCTCAAGAAGAACGGGTGCTTGCCGGCAGCGAGAAGGAGCCGCGCGACGGCCAGAGCGGTTGGCGTTTTTCCGGCGCCGCCGACGGTGGGATTGCCGATGCAAATGACGGGAATGCCGGCAGAACGCCCCGCCAACGCCAAACGCCGTTGCGCGATCGCGCCATAGCACATCGCAAACGGCGCGAGCAGGGCCGCGGCGATCCCAGCCCGCCGCCACCAGAATTCGGGATCACGCATGGTCTGAGCGCCGGTCGAGACGCAAATGCATGAAATAGGGATCGAGCGCCGCGAGCGTGCGATCGAGCGCACCGGCGAGCGTATCCATGGCCTTGAGCGCAGTATCGGCCGCCCTTTGGCGCGCATTGGCATCCTGCAACCAGGCGCCGATGCAGTTCGCGAGCTTGCTCGAATCGAGCACCTGCCCGGCGCCACCGGCACTATCAAGCGCCGCATAGATTTCAGCGAAATTCCACACATAGGGCCCGTGCAAAATGGCGGCGCCGAGTCGCGCGGCCTCGATCGGATTTTGCCCGCCATGACTGACCAGCGAGCCACCGATCAGGACAATCGGGGCGAGCCGATAGATCAGGCCGAATTCGCCCATGGTGTCGGCAATGTAAATATCGACTGAAGGCCTGGGCAATTCGCCGTGCGAGCGCATGGCCGCGGTGAGACCGACGGCCTTGACGATGTCGGCAATGCCGGCACCGCGCTCAGGATGGCGTGGAGCGATCAGGGTCAAAAGGTCAGGATACGTCGTTTTTAGACGCCGATGGGCGTGAATCATCGCGGTTTCTTCGCCGGGATGAGTCGAGGTTGCAGCGATCACGATGCGCCCGGCGATCGCCGACTTCATGGCCGCGAGCTTTTCGGCATCGGCGGGCGGCGCGGGTACGTCGAGCTTGAGATTGCCGGTCGTGGTGATGCGCGGCGCGCCGAGTTCGGCATAGCGTGTGGCATTGGCGGTCGATTGCGCAAGACAAAGATCCAAGCGGTGCAGCAATGCCGAAATCGCGCCGGGCGCGAGCTGCCAGCGTTTGAATGAGCGTTCCGAGAGCCGGCCGTTAACAAGAATCAGCGGGATGCTGCGGGCTGCACTCGCGATGATCATGTTGGGCCAAAGATCGGACTCCACGAACAAGGCGAGATTGGGCTGCCAACGTTCAAGAAACCGCTCGACGATGGATGGGACATCGAGCGGCACGAATTGATGGATGACATCCGATGGAAGCCACCGCTCGGCAAGCTGCGCGGAGGTCACCGTGCCTGTGGTCACCAGCACATTGAAATCGCGTTCGCGAATTCGTTGGATCAGCGGCAAGACGGTGGTGAGTTCGCCTACGCTCGCCCCATGCATCCAGATCAGCGGACCCGGCGGGCGGACCCGCTTGCTATGACCGAGGCGCTCCGGCAGCCGCTCCGCATGCTCCTTGCCGCGCTTGAGCCGGTAAGACAACAGAATCGGCGCCAGCGGCGCCGCCGCTATTGTCAGCAGGCGATACGCGCGCAAAATCGCGGGCAGTTCGTAATCAGCCACCGGCATTGCCTCCGCGGTTGCCGTCAGCGATTTCATAGGCGCGTTTTGTAGCTGCGTTCAACGAGAGTTCCAGTTCACCCTGTGCCGCCGCCAGCGCTGCATCGTCGGCGGCATGGGGGACACGAACCGGCACTCCCATCACGCGGGCGCCGCGACCGAATGGCAGATTGATCGCGGTGCGGTCCCAGGTGTCGAGTTCAATCCGCCAATGTGTGACGATAGCGATCGGATAGATCGGCCGGCCGGACATCTGGGCAAGCTTGATTATGCCGAGACCGGCAACGCGGGTTACTTTGGGAACGTCCGCAGTGAGGGCGACGATGGAGCCTTCCTGCAACGCGGTCAGCATTTCCATGAAAGCACTCACGCCGCCCTTGCGGGTGAATTCGCTACCATGGTCCCCGGAACCGCGGATGGTGCCGACGCCCAAACGCTCGGCGGCTACCGCGTTGATCTCGCCGTCGCGGTGGCGCGAGATCAGAACCTGAACCCGATGCTCAGGGCGCCGAACAAAGGGGACGAGAAAGTGCTGCCCATGCCACATGGCGATGATGACGGGTAAATCGCGAGCAATCTTTTCGTAGATATCCGACGGCTCGAGCGCAAAGCGCGTGGTGCTCCAGACGAAGCGCAGGTATTCGGCGGCGGCAATGCCAATCGTCTTTTGGACCCAGGGTGCGCTCGTCAGCCGCTTCGATGAGATTATTCGCACACGCGCGCTCCAAGTCACTTTGTCCGTCACCTGCTTGTCCGTCACCCGCGCCGCCGCCGCTCGGCGCTCTCCGGATCGAGCAGCCGGTGCAGATGGACAATAAAATAGCGCATCTGGGCATTGTCGACCGTCTGCTGTGCTTTCGCCTTCCAGGCGGCATAGGCGCTGGCATAATTGGGATAGACGCCAACGATGTCGAGTTTCTCAAGATCCTTGAATTCGATTGCGTCAAGGGCCGTGAGTTCGCCGCCCAATACGAGATGGAGCAATTGCTTCTGCGCGGTTTTCTCGGACATTGAGTGATCCTCGGACGTGAGCATAGCGTCACGACGGCTTCACGCAGGGCTGTTATGTTGTGCGCACACGAGAGCGAGCAGCGCCGGATGCCGCTCGCGTCCGGCCGCCACCAGCACACCATGGACCGGATTTGGCTGATTATATGTCAAGGGCTTGCCGTCGAGCGAGGTCAGCATGCCGCCGGCTTCGTGCACCAAAAGATCGGCAGCCGCAAGGTCCCAATCGCAGCCATTGCCGCCGGCAATCGCCGCATCGATCTGGCCCTGCGCCAAGCGAGCCAGGCGCAGAGCGAGCGAGAATATCCGCGGCATGGCTACGAATCCCGGAATGCTTGGGGCAATCGATTCCAGGACACGACGCGGCCCGGCCAAGCGGACGCCGTCGATGGCAACCCCTGCGCTCACCGCGATCGGCGCAGAGTTAAGTTTCGCGCCTTTGCCCAAAATTGCCGTGAAAAGCTCATCGCTCACCGGCACGTAAATTACCGCCACGGTCGGCCGGCCGTCTTCGACCAGCGCTGCGGAGATCGACCAGTCGGCGCGTCCGGCGATATAGGCGCGCGTGCCGTCGATCGGGTCGATCACCCAGACCCGGCGCTTAGAAAGCCGCGCCGGATCGTTCTCGCTTTCTTCCGAGAGCCAGCCATAGTCTCCTGCCGCATCCGCAAGCCGCGCGCGCAGCAGTTCATCGACCGCGATGTCGGCCTCGGTTACCGGCGAGTCGCCATGCTTGGTCCAACTCTTGAGCGGTTTTCCGAAAGTTTTCAGCGCGAGTGCGCCGGCCTCACGCACCGCCGCAGCAAGGCGCGTACTGTCGTGCAAGCGAGCGGCGCCAGGATCAGTGACCGGCAACGGTCAGACCCTCCACGCGCAGCGTCGGTGCGTTTGTTCCATGGCGGAACTCCAAATCGTTCGCGGGCGAGAGCGTGCGGAAAATGTCGAGCAGATGGCCCGCAATCGTGACCTCGCTCACCGGATAGCTGCGCTCGCCGTTTTCGATCCAGAATCCGGCGGCGCCCCGGCTGTAATCGCCGGTCACCGAATTGACGCCCATGCCGATCAGGTCGGTGACGTAAAAACCCTCGCCGATGTCACGCAACAGCTGCGCCGGGCTCACGCTGCCCGGCTCCAGATGCAAATTGCTCGGCCCCGGCGACGGCGCCGAGGAGACGCCGCGCTGGGCATGGCCGGTGGTCGCAAGCGATAGCTCGCGCGCGGTCGCGCAGTCGAGCAGCCAGGATTTGAGCACGCCGTTCTCGACCAGCGCCATGCGGCAGCCGGGTATGCCTTCGGCGTCGAATGGACGCGAGCGCTGCCCGCGCCGGCGCAGCGGATCGTCGATGATATTGATGCCGGGCGCGAACAGCCGCTCTCCCAGCTTGTCCTTGAGAAAGCTGGTCTTGCGCGCGATCGCGCTGCCGTTGATGGCGCTGGCAAGATGTGAAACGAGCGAGCCGGATACGCGCGGATCGAACACCACCGGCACCTTCTTGGTCGCAACCTTGCGCGGATTGAGCCGCTCGACGGCACGCGCGCCGGCGGTATGGCCGATCTTTTCCGGAGATTCGAGATCGGCCAAGTGCAGCGTGGAAGAATAATCGTAATCGGTCTCCATCGCGGTGCCCTCGCCCGCGATCGCACTCATCGAGAGGCCGTAACGCGAGCCGAGGTAGGCGCCGGAAAAACCGTGGCTCGTCACCAGCACCATGCCGCCGATCCCGGCGGACGCGCTGGCGCCGCTCGACTTGGAAACGCCCTTGACCGCAAGCGCGGCACGCTCCGCCGCCCGCGCCATGGTTTCGAGCACGCCGACAGCGGGCATTTCCCTGTCGATCAAGTCGAGATCGGGGACGGAACGCGCCAGCTGGTCGGCTTCGGCCAGGCCTGCGAAGCGATCCTCGGGCGCCACCCGCGCCATCGCCACGGCACGCGCGGCGAGCTCAGAGACATCCGCACGCGCGATATCATTGGTGGATACGACCGCCTGCCGGCGCCCGACGAGGACACGCAGGCCGAGGTCATTGCCTTCGGCGCGCTCGGATTCCTCGACCGCAGCGTCGCGCACCTCGACGCTGAGCGACACCGAGCGCATGGCCACGGCATCGGCCGTGTCGGCGCCGGCTTTTTTCGCGGCCTGCACCAGGCGGTCGGCCAGCGCGGTCAGGGCGGATTGGTCAAAAAGGGAGTCCATCGACAATGTCCGAGGTCGGTTTAGGTGGGGATCGGTCGGCTGACAAGGCTTCAGATAAGAACACGATCGGGCAATTCGAGGCGCATGGGAGGAACGATCGTGAAAATTCGCACGAACGCGACAACGTCTTGTCAAGCATGTGCCGCGATCGACCGCCTGCAACCACCGATTAACCAGCGCTTTTAAGGCGATTCCGACGCAAGAGACGGCATAGTCGCGGCAAGACCGGACCATTGAAGTCCGGCTGGGAGCTTTAGTTTCGAGGCGTCAAATGGTTGCAGGCGGACCTGAGGGGTCGGGCCGCGGGTTGCGGCTCGACCCCTACGCCCTGCCGGTGCGTTTTTGTGCACAGGATGGCGGCGCAGACGGGCAAACGCGTCAAATCGAACTTGGCCGCGAGCGCGTGGTGCTTCGGCGCGCGGTACGCGGCATTGCGATGAAGGTTGGCGTGCCGGTTGCGGCATTCCGCGGCGTGAGCTTGCGACTGCGGCCGGCGGAAGGCGCGCAAGGCGCAAGTATATCCGTGACGCTCGATCATCGCGATAGCGCGCTGTCAGTGCCGCTGTTTTTCGCCACCGACGGCGACGACTGCGTTGCGCTGTGGAAATCCTGGGGCCGCGTGCTCGGCCTGCCGCTGCTTGTGGCCGAACGCGACGGCACGCTGCGCGAGCCCTTCCCGCGTCTCGGCGGCGTCGCGCTGGGGAGACCATCGCCACGCCGGCGCCGGCGCGGCGCGATCAAATGGCGGCGGCCTTCGATCTTGCTGCGCAGAAAACCCGGCCGGCCGGCGGTAAATCCTTCCATACATCGCGGCGAGCGCGAAATCATCGCACGCAATTGAACGCGATTACGGTATATGCTTGGGAAAGCCAGTTGACCGCCATATGGATGGAGTGAAGTGACGTTTTCGCAGAATTCCACCGCGCGCGCTTCGTTAACAATAAGGAGAACGCCTATGATCAAATTAATTCTGACGAGTATTGCTGCGATTAGTTTGTCGATCGCACTTACGGCTATCCAAGCCGATGCGGCGGGACGCGGCGGCGGTCACGGCGGTTTCGCAGGCGCCGGCGGGCCGGGATTCCATGGCGGTAACCCGCCCGGCTTCAGCCAAGGCCGCAAGGTGGGCTTTGTGAGCGGCCAGCCACGCGGATGGAGCAAGGGCAAGAAGACCGGTTGGGGCTGCAAGCCCGGCACGCGCGGATGTATTCCTCCTGGCTTACGGGGCCGCTGACGCGCCTGACAGCTCAATTCTGGCGATACGATTCCATCAAAGAAGCTGGCGCTAACCGACGCGCGACAAAATCGACAAAGGCGCGCACCTTTGCGGCGATTTGCCGATTGTCGGGATAGACAGCAAGCACGGGAATATCGACGACCCGCCAATCCTGCAAGAGCCGGATCAAGCGGCCGGTCTTGAGATCGTCAACCACAGCGTATTCGCTCAGAATAGCCACACCGCTTCCAGCCAAAGCCAGCCGGCGAAGCACATCGAGACTGTTGGCAATCAGGCACGGTTTGAGCGTGATACGCCGCTCCTTTTTCCCTTTTCGGAAACACCATTCGTCGTGTTCGGGATACGACGAATTGACGAAACATGGCCACTTTGTCAGGTTCTCCGGCCCCTTCGGCATTGTCTTGCCGTTTAACAGAGAGGGTGCCGCCACAACGACCAGCCGCGTGGCACCGAGCCGCCGAACAATTGTGCCTGGGTCGCTGGTCGGGCAGAGTCGTATGGCGAGATCGAATCCGGCCACTATGAGATCGACAACCTCCGCCGTTACCTGCAGTTCGATCTTTATGTCGGGATGCCGCGCCATGAATTCCGGCAGAAGGGGCGCCAAGTGCGTCCACGCGAATGGACCGGGCGCGCTAATCCGCAGCGGGCCGCTCAAATCGTTGGCTTGAGATTGCGCCGCCTTCTCAGCGTGGCGCACCCGATCAAGGACATCGTCGATTTGGCAAAGATAGGCACGGCCTGCTTCGGTCAGGCTTGCGGACCGGGAAGTCCGGTGCAGCAGCCGCACGCCGATGCGGCGCTCCAACTTGGTCATCTGGGCGCTCACCGTCGATTTGGAGAGTCCCAATTTTTCAGCCGCAGCCGAAATGCTACCGGCTTGCGCTACGGCGATTAGGACGGTTACGCCTTCCAAAGGGTCCATTAGTCGGTCCTCAAAATCTCTATGCATCAGGTCGTATCTTACCATCGTTCGATTCCTCGAACGATGCGTTCGGCATCGCTGGCTTCCGGCGACACCGATCCCCATGCAATCTTCGCTCCGCTGTTCGAAATCGGAGCAATACATCATGTACGATATTATCATCGTCGGCGCGCGTTGCGCCGGGGCAGCGCTGGCGCTGATGCTCGCGCGTTCAGGCCACAAAGTCTTGATGGTGGACCGCGCGGTCTTCCCGCGTGACACGATGTCAGGCCACTACATCCATCCCGCCGGCGTTTCATGGCTTAAGCGATGGGGAGTGCTTGACCGTTTGGCAGCAACGGACACTCCGAGCCAAAGCACCATGACGATTGATTTTGGGCCGGTCGTTTTGACGGCGCGCCCTGCCCCGGCGGCCGATGGCACCACGCTTGGCTATGGCCCGCGGCGCTGGCTCTTCGATCCGTTGCTTGCCGAGGCTGCGGTCGAAGCGGGCGCCCAGTGGTGGGACGGCACCACCGTGACATGCCCGATCTTTAAGAACGATCGCGTGGTTGGAATCGAAGGCAAGTCCCTCTCCGGGCGCCGCGTGGAAGCGCGCGCCCGATTGGTCGTTGGAGCCGACGGAAAGCGCTCACGGATCGCAGGAGCCGTGGGCGCGGCGAATTATCTTTCACGCCCGTCAGCAACCTGTAATTATTATTCCTATTGGAGCGACTTCGAGGTGTCTCATACGCATCTGTTCGCGCGCGACGGACGGTTCTTCGTTGTGCTGCCGACCAACAAGGGACTGACATATCTCGGTGTGGCCTGGCCAATCTCGGAGTTTTACGCAGTTCGTTCGAACCTTGAACAAGCCTTCAATTCCGCCTTATCGGAGATTCCATGGATTGCCGACCGGCTTGCAGGTGCGTCGCGCGTTGAGCGCTTCATCGGCACTGCCGATCTCGATGGATATTTCCGGACGGCCCACGGTCCAGGCTGGGCGCTCGTTGGCGATGCAGGCTACCATCGCGATCCGATCACAGCGCAAGGCATGACTGATGCTTTTCTTCACGCAGAGCTTCTCGCTCAAGCGATTGGCGACGGTTTTTCCGGGATCCGTCCCTTGGAGGCGGCACTCGCGGATTACCAGCGCAAGCGCGACGAGGCCACTTTGCCGATGTACGAATTGACGTGCGACATGGCGAGACTGGCGCCACCGGCGCCCGAAATGCTGGACTTGCTTGCAGCCCTGGAGGGCAACGGGCCTGCCGCCGAGCGATTTTTTGGCATCATGGCTGGTACCGTCGCCGCGCAGGACTTCTTTTCGCAATCGAATATCGCCCGCATCGTGGGTAAACGTCGCGCCGCATGATGTCTATGGCGGATTCGATGCAAGGAAAATCGCGCGGAATTGAGGGCGCTGGCGGCAAATTCATAACGATTCATCAGTAATCGCGCACTGCATATTGCAAAGGCTGTTCTTATCGATGGAATGATATCTGCTCAATCACCGACTGCTGCCAAATCGTACGGCAAGGCGAACGACGCGGCCGGAAAGCGTCATGTCCACGCGGCAAAGCAACTATCTGCCGCCTGCCTGCTCGATCAGGCTGGCGACTTCGCGCTGTCCTTTGCGCTTGGCGTGGGTGAGCGGCGAAACGCCGTCCTTGTCGGCGATATCGGGTTTGGCGCCGGCGGCCAGGACCAGCTTTGCGATCTCGACATGACGCGGGCCGCCGTCGCCCAGGATCACGATCTCAAGCAGACAGGTCCAGCCGAGGTTGTTGACGTGATTGACGTCGATCTTGGTGGTCAAGAGGAGCTTTACGGTTTCGACGTGGCCGCGCTCGCAAGCGGGGATCAGGGCGTTGCCGCCAAAACGATTGCGCAATGAAAAATCCGGCCGTTTCGGAATCATCAGGCGGAGCATTTCCGTCCGCCCCAGCGCGCCGGCCAGCAGCCAGGGCGAGTCCATGTTCGCGGCCTGCGCATTGATGCTGGCTCCGGCCTCAATCAGCAGTGCGGCCGCCTCAAAATGGTTGTTCGCGACCGCCATGAGGAGCGGCGTGCGCTTTGCCCCGTCGACGGGATCGAGTGGCGCACCCGCGGCGATCAGCCGCTTGAGAGCCGTGCTATCGCCGCGCCCGGCCGCCTGCAGCAGCTCCTGCCCTGGTAAGGACTGGCCGGAGGCTGCATCAGTCAGCATGAAAATTGCCAGCATGATGGTTGGGATGAGTTGCGACCATGGATACCATTTGGATCGTCCATAAAACTGCATGGCTGCGTCACCTTTTCGAAATGACTCTCACCCAGCAAGCTACCGCAATCGTTACCGGACCGAAAGATTGGTACGGCTGGCGTCCTAGAAAGCGCGTCGAGCCATTGCATCGAGCACGAGGCCGGTGAACAGGATCAGGCCGGCGTCGCGGTTGGATTTGAACAGGCGCAGGCAGAGCGCGGGGTCGCCGATGTCGAGACGCGCGGTCTGCCAGCCGAGATGGGCAGCGAAGGCGGCAAGACCGAGCGCGAAGATCGCCCCGGCGCCGGCCAGCCATGCTGCAAGTCCGATCAGCAGCACGCTTGCCGCCGAAAACAGCGCCAGCATCGGCTTGGTGCGGGTGCGAAACAGGATCGCGGTCGATTTGAGCCCGACGAGCACATCGTCCTCGCGATCCTGATGGGCGTAAATGGTGTCGTAATGGATCACCCAGGCGATGGCACCGGCATAGAGCAGCAAGGCCGCGGGATCGAGCCGGCCGAAGGCGGCCGCCCAGCCCATCAGCGCGCCCCAGGAAAAGGCCAGCCCAAGAAAAATCTGCGGCCAATAGGTAATGCGCTTCATCAACGGATAGATTGCGACCACCGCGAGCGAGGCAATGCCGGTCCAGATCGCGAAGCGGTTGAACTGGAGGAGCACAAGCAGCCCGACGAGCGCTTGCAGCAGGAGAAAAACATAGGCGGCCGTGACGCTGACTTGTCGCGATGGAATCGGACGCGAGCGCGTGCGCTCGACGCGTGCGTCAATGTCGCGATCGACGAGATCGTTCCAGGTGCAGCCGGCGCCGCGCATGGCGATCGCGCCTAACAAGAACAGCAGTACATGCCAGAAATCCGGTCCCCAGGCCTGCGCCGGGATGGCGGCGAGCGCTGCCGACCACCAGCAGGGCAAAAGCAAAAGCCACCAGCCGATCGGCCGATCGAGACGGGCAAGCCGCAGATAGGGGCGGGTCCAGGCCGGCGCGAGGCTGTCGACCCAGTTTCCGGTCGCATCGGCGACGCGTCCAAGGGCGTTATCCATCTTGATCGAATCAGAGCCGACCCTAGCTTTTTGCTTGAGCATGATCTTTTCCGAAAACCGGTACCCACTTTTCGGGATCATGCTCCCGCTCATCGCGAGAGGGGATTGCCGGTGAGCGTATTGAAAATGCTGGAATCAGGTTTGGTCGTCGTCGAATCCTGCAGGAGCGGCGCGCCCAGCACGTCGCTTAGACTGGGGGCTCCGGGACCAGGCGCCGTGCTGCAGGCTTGTTTGCGATAGGTGAGCACCTGCTTGTGGTCGTTCTTCGCGCGCTGCAGCGCTTCGGGGGGTATGTTGCACAGAGTCTTATTCTGTTCGAGAAACTTGGATACCTTTCCGATGGTGACTGAGAGGCGCTGGAATATCTGGCAGAACTCCTCGCGCGCGGCCTTGCGTTCGTTGGCGGTCTTTAGCGATAGCATCCCCTGCTGGGCCTCCTGCTGAAGCGGAATAAATGCATCGCAGGGATTGGGTTGAGATCGCGGAACTCCAAAGAACTGCGCCGCCGCTTCGGAACAAACGGCAACAACAAGAACGGCCGCAATCGCTAAAACGCGATGACGGGGCATTCGGGCAACTTTCAAAATATCATCATCCATCGTCGACTGTTCCGCCAGCGCTGAATAACCACGCGATTCCGGCAATATGGCGGCAAACACGGGTCATTTTCAGCCCGCGCCCCCCTGGCGCCGACCGGCCGGTGGCGGTAAAGCCCGGTTATCCCAGTTGGCGCAACGCAGTATAGCGCGATCCACAGTCCGATCCATGGCCCGTTACGACTTTCGCAGTCCACGCCTTTTTGTCACAGCGGCGCTGGCGCCCGGTGCCGTGTTAACACTCGACCAGCCGCAAACGCATTATCTGCGCAATGTGCTGCGCCTCAAGCCGGGCGATCAGGTATTGGTATTCAACGGGCGAGATGGTGAATGGCGCGCGACGCTAACCGACGCCGGCCGGCGAGCCGCTGCGCTTGCGGTGCATGAGCGTACGCGCGCGCAGACCGCACCGTGCGATCTGCATTATCTCTTCGCCCCGCTCAAGCGCGAGCGCCTGGATTACATGGTGCAGAAGGCGATCGAGCTGGGTGTCTCGCGCCTTGTCCCGGTCATGACCCGCCATGTGCAGGTGACGCGCGTCAATCTTGACCGCATGCGCGCGAACGCGATCGAGGCAGCCGAACAATGCGGCATCCTCAACCTGGCCGAAATCGCCGGCCCGCTGACCTTCGATCAGATGATGGCAAGCCGTGACCCGAAAGAGCTCCTGGTGTTCTGCGACGAGGACGCAGAAATCGAAGACCCGGTGGCGGCGCTCTCCGCACAGCGCGCACATAAAGCGCGGCCGCTCGCGGTGCTGATCGGCCCGGAAGGCGGATTTTCCGACGCGGAGCGCGCGGCATTGACACGGCTGCCGAACGTGGTGCGGCTTTCGCTCGGTCCCCGTATTCTGCGCGCCGACACGGCCGCCGTTGCGGCGCTTGCGCTGGTGCAAGGTGTGCTCGGCGATTGGCGTTGAATTTTACGCCCGCGCACTGGAGAAAGATGTCCGCAACAAGAACGCGAGCGGAAGGGTGAACAGGCAGATGCCGGCGATCACGGTGAGCGTTACAATAATGCCGAGCACGTCGCCGACAAGTCCAAAGAGCGGCGGCGCCAGCGCGCCGGCGCCGATCGTGCCGGTGTAGAAAATGCCGAATGCGCGCGCGCGCTTTTGCGCCGCCACCAGTTCGGGAACCGAGCCATAGACCACCGAGGAGGTGCCATTGAGCGCGATTCCGATCGCCGGCAGGAGCACCAGCGCGATTTCGAGCGGCAGCGGCAAGAGCGCCAGAATCCCCGCTGTGGTCAAGCCTTCGGTCAGATACACGGTCGGGATCGCGCCGATGCGCGCACCGATGAAGGCGCAGACCAGCTTGCCGAAGGCGCCGCCGGCGAAAACGAGAGTGAACGCGAGACCGATGGTCTGCAGGTTCGCGCCTTTAGCATCCAGCAAAAATGGCAGGAAGGTGAGAAAGGCCATGCGCGTAGCGCTGTCGATCATGCCAATCGCGAGCAAGAGCTGAAAGCCAAAGCGACTGCCGGGCCGAACGGATGGCGCAGACACGTTCTCCTCGTTGCTTACACTGGCAGGTTCGGCGGCAAGCCGCGGCGTCAATTGATAAATCACCGCGGCAGCGATGAAACCCAGCGTGCCCAGAAGGGCGAGCGTTGGCTGCCAAGGCATCAGCAAGAGCAATAGCGTCGCCGCCGCCGGCAACGTCATCTTGCCGATATCGCCGGCAAAATTGTAGATGCCGAGCGCCTTGAGCGAGCGCGTGCCGGAAAACGCGCGCGCGACCAGCGCGGAGGCGATCGGATGTTGCGTGCTGGCGCCGGCGCCGCCGATCAACAACGCGGCGACGAGCGTGAAAAAGCCAACGCTCATGCCCGCGAGGCAGTATCCAACGCCAACGAGCGCGGTACCGAGCGCGAGAACCAGGGCAATTCCAAATCGCTCCGAAAGCATACCGGATGGGATTTGCAAAGCGGCCAAGGTTCCGGAAAAACACGTGCGCAACAGCCCCACTTCCGCCAGGCTGATGCCGAACTCGCGCTGCCAGGTTGTCAGCATCACGTAGACCAGATCGGTATAGCCATCGTGCAGCGCATGCGCGCCGCAGGCCACGCCCAAGGCGCGGCGCTCACCGTCCTTGGTAATGCCCGCCGGCTGGTCGGCGGCGCCTGGCGTTGCAGCCGTCATCGTGTGGCGCCTTGGCGGCGCTGGACGAATGTCGTGCTGACAAAAGAGATCACCAATTCACCTCGCTGGTTGCTGCCGGTATTGCACAGCGATATTAAACCCCAGCCAGGGCGGCTGTTGGAAGCGCGCAATTCGACGATCTCAGTGAAATAAGTAACGGTGTCGCCGACATAGACCGGCTTGAGCCACTTGAGTTCACGGAAACCGGGGGACGGCCCAAACGTAGCCACCAACTCGCCGCGTGCGCGGAGCGTTTCGTCCTCGCGCTGGTGATATTCAAATACGAGCCGCATCCAGACCGATGCGGTGTGCCAGCCGGAAGCGCAAAGCGCGCCAAAATGCGAACGCTTGGCCGCATCCTCGTCGACGTGAAAAAGTTGCGGATCGAAACGCCTGGCGAACGCCTTGATATTTTCGGCGGTGAAGGTGAGGCGGCCGACTTCGTAGCGCTCGCCCACGCGCATGTCTTCGAAGGGCTTCATGTCGCCGTCTCGCCGGGAGTGCGGCGGCCGAACATCAGCGGCGCCTTGAGCGACATCATTGGCTTGCCGGCCGCGTCAAAGAGCTCCAGCAAGACATTGACAAAGCCCATGTCCGGCCGGCTGCCGGAGGCGCGGGTGGAGAGCACCGTCGCGCGCAAGGTGAGATCGTCGCCGGGCCGTATCGGCGCGAGCCAGCGCACCTCGTCGACCCCCGGCGCGCCCATGGAACTCGAATTGAGCACAAAGCTGTCGGCCGACATGCGCATCAGGATGCAGCAGCTGTGCCAGCCGGACGCACAAAGTCCGCCGAGCATGCTGGCGCGCGCGGCGGCTGCATCGAGATGAAAAGGCTGCGGATCGAATTCGGCGGCGAAGTCGATGATTTCTTCGCGTGTGATACGCCGCGGCCCGTGTTCAATGACGCGGCCGGGGGTGAAATCTTCCCAATAGAGTTTTGGTACGGGGTTTGGCATGTGCGGCGGCGTGGCGATCAAGGATAGCCCAAATCTGCTTTCAGGTCGCAAAGCGGAAGTGCATGACATCGCCGTCGGCAACCACGTAATCCTTGCCTTCGAGCCGCATCTTGCCGGCGTCGCGCGCGCCGGTCTCGCCATTGCAAGCCACATAGTCGTCGTAGGCGATGGTCTCGGCGCGGATAAATCCGCGCTCGAAGTCGGTGTGGATCACGGCCGCCGCCTGCGGCGCCTTGGTGCCGCGAACCACCGTCCAGGCGGCGGACTGTTTTGGCCCAGCGGTGAAATAGGTGATGAGATCGAGCAGCGCGTAACCGGCCCGGATCATGCGGTTCAAACCGGGCTCTTTGAGTCCGATCGCGGCAAGAAACTCCTTGCGCTCGCCCTCGGGCAGCACGGCGATTTCGGCCTCGATCTTGGCGGAGATTGCGACGCAGCCCGCGCCCTCTTCCTTTGCGCGCTGCTCGACTTTTCGCGACAATTCGTTGCCGGCCGCGGCCGACGCTTCGTCGACGTTGGCGACGTAGAGCACCGGCAGCGCGGTAAGCAGCATCAGCATTCGAAACGTCTTCTCCTCCTCGGGCTTGCGCTCGACGAATCGCGCTGGCTTGCCCTCACGCAGGAGCGCCAGCGAACGATTGACCAGATCGAGCGTGAGTTTTGCCTCGTCGGCGTCCTTGTCGCCGCCCTTGGCTTTCTTGTTAAGCCCCTCGCTGCGCTTCTCCAGGCTTTCGAGGTCGGCGAGCATCAATTCGGTTTCGATCGTTTCGATGTCGGCGACGGGATCGTTTGCGTTGCCGACATGCGACACGTCGGGGTCGACGTAGCAGCGCACGACATGGAGGATGGCATCGACTTCGCGGATCTGCGCGAGCATCTGATTGCCGAGTCCCTCGCCGCGCGAGGAGCCGCTCACCAGGCCCGCGATATCAACGAAGGAAAGCCGCGTCGGCACGAGCTTGACCGACTTCGCGATCTTGCCGAGCACATCGAGCCGTTGGTCCGGCACGGCAACCTCGCCGATATTCGCCTCGACGGTCGAGAACATGTAGTTCGCCGCCTGAGCGGTGGCGGTCTGGGTCAGCGCATTGAAGAGCGTCGACTTGCCGACGTTCGGCATGCCGACGATGCCACATTTGAAGCCCATGGATGTTATTTCACCTGGAGAAATTGAAGTTGGGGGCAAGCTTGAAGGGATTGAGGATGGTTAATCCAGCGACCGATTGTTCGTGCTGCATGTCCTCGCTGAAGAACAGGTCGCAGCGAGCCAGCGAGGCGGATGCCAGCAGCATGCAATCCCACCAATCAAAGCCGTGCTGATCCTGGATTTGCCACGCTTGCTGCGTAACGTCGAAATTGTAAGGAGCCGTGCAGAACTCGCTCCACGCCCAAACCAACAGCCGCGCCTCATTTCTTGGCATCAGGCCGCGTTTTTCGGTCATGACGCGATAGCACTCGTTTAGGCTTTGCGGGCTTAGCACCAGCGTATGATGACTGACGATCCGCGTCAGCAAATCCTTTGCCCGCAGCCGCTTTGCGGCCTCCTCCGGATCCATCGTGTAGACGAGAAGATTCGTATCGGCGAAGCAACTCGTCTTCCCGCTCGGCATAGAGTGCCTCCCGCCCGCGCCAGGCCTTGCTGATCCCGGGATAACCGGAGCCGTCGAGAAATTCTCGCAAGACCGAAAGCTTGTCGGGCTCGCCCGTGCATCGCACTTCCAAGAGGTCGGCGACGAAGCGCGACAGGCTCTTGTCCTGCTTGGCAGCCTCAATCCGCGCCCGGCGCGCCAGATCGTCGGGAAGGGTGATGGTCACGTTCCTCATGACACAAGTATCGTGTTTCCGTGTTTCCGTGTCAAGTCGGCTCGCGGTCGGCTTCGGCCGTCCCAAATCCCTTGGCATCCATGGCCAGGTGCACCTTGTTCTGAAAGCTCGCGTCCTGCCCGCGTGCGAGCAGTTCGGCGTTGTCGGCGATCGCGCCGCACAATGCCGCGACCCAGGCGCGATCGCTCTTGGCAAAGTCGCTAAGCACGTAAGGCTCGACCAGCTCTTTGTCACCGGGATGGCCGATGCCAATGCGCACGCGCCGGTAGTCGTTGCCGATATGGGCCGAGATCGAGCGCAGGCCGTTGTGGCCGGCAACGCCGCCGCCGGTCTTGACCCGCATCTTGGCGGGCGGCAGATCGAGTTCGTCGTGAAACACGACAATCTCGGGAAGTGCGAGTTTGTAGAAATGCGCGGCTTCCGCCACCGCGCGGCCGGAATCGTTCATGAAGGTGCCGGGCAAGAGCAACTGAACGCGCTCACCACCGATTGGCCCCTCCGCCGCCACGCCTTGGAAGCGGCGGCGCCACGGCCCGAAGCCGTGGCGCTTGGCGATGGCGTCAACCGCCATAAAGCCAATATTGTGACGGTTGCCGGCATAGCGCGCGCCGGGATTGCCGAGCCCGACGAAAAGCAGCATGCGCGCCGCCTGCGTTGCCTTACTTCTTCTCGGGCTTGGCGGGGGCGGCCTTGGGCGCGCCCGCGGCGGGCGCCGCGCCTGCAGCCGGCGCTCCAGCGGCAGGAGCAACTCCGGGCACCGCACCGGGCACTGCGCCAGGCACTGCACCTTCGGCCGGCACGATGCCGGCTTCGGCGGCGGCAGCCGCCGCCGCAGCGGCCACAGCTGCTGCCTCGGCCGCGGCTTTCATTTCTTCCGCATAGCCCGACGGCGGCACGACGGTGACCAATGTAAGATCCACGCGCGAGAGCGCGCGCACGCCCGGCGGCAAGGTGATGTCGCTCAAGTGCCTCGAATAGTTGATATCGAGATCGGACACGTCCACATCGAAAGCCTGCGGAATGGCGTCGGCCCGGCATTGAACTTCAAGCGTATGAGTAACAATGTTGACAGTGCCGCCGCGTTTGATGCCGGGCGACTGGTCGGCGTTCTTGACGTGGATCGGGATGGCGACGCGGATGGTCGCACCTTCGCTCAACCGCATGAAGTCGACATGGACCGGATTGTCACGCAACGGATCGAGCTGGAATTCGCGCGGGATCACGCGGTGCTTCACGCCGTCGAGTTCGAGATCGTAGATCGTGGTGAGGAAACGGCCGGCATAGATCTTTTGCCGCAGATCGGCGTATTCGAGCGCGATGGCCACCGGGGGCTTGCCGTCGCCATAAAGCACGCCCGGGACGCGGCCGGCGCTGCGTTCGGCCCGGGCAGGGCCGCTGCCGCTCTTGGTACGGGCTGCGGCCTTAATCAGTTGCACGGTGGCCATCATCGCTATCCTTGTTCAAGTCATTGAAAATCAAGTAGTTTAAGCCAGCCTCATGGGTCTCATGTGTTCTGAGGCACGGGCCGAATTGCGGGCGCGGCATGGATTTGCCGCCGGTCGGCCGGGCTTATAGCCGCGGCGCGCGGCAAAGACAAGAAATGCGCGACAGGTCAGCTTGCGGGATCGGCCTAACTGGAATCGAAGTGTGTTCCTAACATATTGCATTTGCGTATGATCCCTCGGGTCAAGCCCGAGGACATGCTTTTCCGACCTTCCTTCGCCCGCCGACCTTGCTTCGCCCGCCGACCCTGGCTCCGCCGAAGGCGGCTTCGCCGAGGCGAGAGCGGGCTTCGCGAAGGCGGGAGCGGGCTCTTGACCGCCGAAGTCCGCCTTCGGACGAAGGCGGTTGGCGAGGGCGGGAAACCGGTACCCACCACGCGGAACTCGGGCTTGCCCGAGTTCCGAAGCATAGTACGCCGGAAGCCGGGTAAACCCGACTTCCGGTATCATAGGCGAGCCCTCGGGTCTTGCCTTCGGCAAGCCCAAGGACAGGCTCCGCGACGCCGTCCTTCGGACG
>CAZNSG010000068.1:0-12490 GCA_964575715.1 uncultured Hyphomicrobiales bacterium
GGCGCGCGGCGCCGGTTCCGGCGTCACAAAGGGGCGGCCGTCGTAATAGATGTTATGGCGGCAAAAACCGCCCATGCCCGACACCGACAACATGCATTGCTCGAAGGTGACGAAGGTACACTGGATGCCGCCGCCGTCTTCGCCGCCGTATTCGGCGCACCAGCGGTACGGGTCGGCCCGCGCCGTCTCGCTCGTCGATCCGATCGCCAGCAGGACGATAATGGCGAAAGCGCTGCGCATGGTTGCCTCCAAAGGTGGTCGCCTCCAAAAGTGCTCGCCTCCAAAAAGCGGCCGCCTGCAAAAGCGGCCGCCTGCAGGCAAAAGGCTGGCGGGATGAAATTGAACGCCTCTCCGCCGCCGGCGCAAGCGGCGCGCGCGCATGATCGCGCAGAATTGAACGGGCTTAGGCGCCATCGAACGCGGCCACCCATGCCAAACCGGCGTGCCTAACCGAACGGCGAAGCGCTAACCGCCGCCCGTAACGATCAAGGCCGGCGCGCCCGGATCAGGTTTTCTTGCCGAGCGGACTGACCGTGGGCGAGCCGCCGCTCATGGCCGCCTTGTAGGCCGAGACCTGCTTGGTTTTACCCTCGTCCGACTTGGGTTTTTTCTTTTCCTTGGGTTGCCGCTGTTGTCCTTTGGCCATGACGCGTTCTCC
The DNA here is from genome assembly GCA_964575715.1 of uncultured Hyphomicrobiales bacterium. GTDB lineage: Bacteria > Pseudomonadota > Alphaproteobacteria > Rhizobiales > Xanthobacteraceae > PNAI01. The sequence goes on from CAZNSG010000068.1 coordinate 659, forward strand.
TGCTGGATTTGAAGGGATGGACCGGTGGATTGCCGGAACTTAAGTTGCATCGACGCCCGCGACTTAATTGAGTCGGGGCAAATTTATCCTACCGGACGGCTTTTTTCCAACAGTTCTGCGAGCCCAAAGCTCCGCGCTTACTTCACCTCTCCCCGCTCGTCCTTCCCCTCTCCCCTTGTGGGAGAGGGTGGCGAGTGCGGAGCGAAGCGAGCACGAGCCGGGTGAGGGGTTTTCTTCGCAATAATGATTCTCGAAGCCGACCCCTCACCCGCCCTCGCTGCGCTCGGGCACCCTCTCCCGCAAGGGGAGAGGGGAAGTGAATTTGTGGCGCCGCTCGCACATCGTACGTCGCTCATATTCAAACGGCCAACGCTCCGCCGCCCGTATTATTTGGCCGGCGCCGTCATCGCGTATGAAGACCCAGCAATCCATGATGCGATTCACCTAGGACAAACATTCGGTGAGATTTAATTTGTGGACGCTCATCATGGATGCGCGGGTCAAGCCCGCGCATGATAGAGAAAAATTATAGAACTGTAAGATGGGTTGAGCATCGCGAAACTCATTACATGGTTGCGACGTCAGAAATCGAGATGGGTTTCGCTGCATTCAACCCATCGCGCTACTTGCCAATCGCCTACGTGGCAATCCGCCGGGCAATGATAATAGCGATCACGCCAGCCGCCGCGAGTGCTCCGCCGCGATACGCCCAAGTCAACTCATTGACCATGAAGCTCGCGGCCGGATACGGAAAGAAGCCGGTACCTTGCCCAATCCAAAGGAGACCGGTCAGCAGACACAATATGCCAACGATCAAAAGAGCAGTCGCCATGTGGCCCCTCCAAAATCGGTCCGCAGGGCGCCATAGCGAAGACCGTATCGCGCCGTCGGTGTTCAAAAGATAGCGGGCGGAAATCGCCGCGCCAAGGTGCACCGTCGCTCCACCGCGTAGAATTGCGCATGAGCGCGCATCTTACGCTTTTTGTCTTTGCCGGGCGAAAGCCGCAAAGCGCCGTCTTCGCGCCTGAAGACCCGGCAATCCATGATGCGTTTCACCAAAGACAAGCCTCCAGCGAGATTTTTTTTGCCGAGGCCCATCATGGATGCGCGGTCCTTCGCCCGCCGAAGGGCTTCGGCCCGCAGGCGGGTCAAGCCCGCGCAAGACGATTGACACCGAATCCGGATAATCAGTTCGTCATTCCGGGGCGCCGCGAAGCGGCGAGCCCGGAATCCATAAACACAGACCGGGGTTATGGATTCCGGGTCCGCGCCCATCCAAGTCGGCTATAGCCGACTTGGACACTTCAATTCCGATCTCGGGTAAACCCGAGATCGGGCGCGTCCCGGAATGACGGAGTGGAACGGATTATGCGGATTCCGTATGAGAGATGTTCCCGCCCAATTGTGTTACCCCCGCTTGCTTCGCCCCTCCCAATCGCGCTAGCGATTGCGCGACTGTTCCTTCGCAAACATTCCCAGAAAGCCAATATCATAGAGAGGAATATCGTGCCCTCCGCCCCCTCCGACGCCGTCAAATCGCTCGCCCCCACCGGCACGCTGCGCGTGGCCATCAACCTCGGCAACATGGTGCTGGCGCAGGGCACGCCCGACGCCCCGCGCGGCGTCACGCCGGAGCTGGCGCGCGAACTCGCCCGCCGCCTCAATGTGCCCTGCGCGTTGACCGCCTTCGACGGCGCCGGCAAGGCGTTCGAGGCGGTCAAGGCCGGCACGATCGACATCGTATTTCTTGCCATCGAGCCGGTGCGCGCCGCCGAAATCGCCTTCACCGCGCCCTACGTGCTGATCGAGGGCGTCTACCTGGTGCCGAAAACGTCTTCGCTGCAAACGGTCGCCGACGTCGACAGCGCAGGGGTACGCATCGGCGTCAACAAGAACTCGGCCTACGATCTCTTTCTCACCCGCACGCTCAAACACGCCAAGCTGGTGCGCGGCGACGACGGCGTCGCGCTCTTCATCAACGACAAGCTCGAAGCCGCCGCCGGCGTCAAGCAGCCGGTCGCCGCCTATGCCAAGACCAACCCCGATGTGCGCTTGATCGACGGCCGCTTCATGGAGATTCAACAAGCCATGGGCACGCCGCAGGGCCGCGATCCCGCCAGCGCGAAATTTTTGCGCGCCTTTGTCGAGGAGATGAAGGCCTCGGGCTTTGTCGCCGATGCGCTCAAGCGTTCCAACCAGCCCGACGCCGCGGTGGCGCCGCCGGCGGGGTGAGCGCGGCGTAAGCGCGCATCCCGCGCGTGTGGAATCGGCTCTACGATCCGCTCGTCCCCGCGAAAGCGGGGACCCAGAACCGAGATTCCGAGGATTTAACATCTGGATTCCCGCTTCCGCGGGAATGAGCGGGGTTCGGATTTCGCTCAACACAAACGGAATGCGCGTTACCGCTCGCGCGGTTTAAATCCGCCGCGCATGCCGGCGCGGCCGGAAGTCGAGCGCGGACCGCGCGCTCCCACCTCCCCCTGGAGGGGGGAGGTCGACGCGCGCAGCGCGTCGGGTGGGGGTGAACTTTTTTCCCGCGCGGTCACCCCACCCCGCGCGCTTTCAGCGCGCGACCCTCCCCCTCCAGGGGAGGGTGAAGCAAATCGCTTCGCCGTCGGATCGTCCACCACCGCCAGTTCGATGGCGCGCAGGCGCTTGATCTCGTCGCGCAGCCGCGCCGCTTCCTCGAAGTCGAGATCGTCGGCCGCCGCGCGCATGCGCTTTTCCAGATCGCCGATCACCGCCTCGAAATTGTGCCCGATGGTGGCGGCCTCCTCGGCCATGCCGCCCTGGATGTCCACCATTACGTGGTCGCGCTCGTAGGCGCTCGCCATGATGTCGCCGATCGATTTCCTGATGCTTTCCGGCGTGATGTTGTTGGCGACGTTGTAGCTATTCTGCTTCTCGCGCCGCCGCGCGGTCTCGCCCATGGCGCGCTGCATCGAGCCGGTCACTTTGTCGGCATAGAGCAGCACGCGGCCCTCGATATTGCGCGCCGCCCGCCCGATGGTCTGAATCAGCGAAGTCTCGCTGCGCAGAAATCCTTCCTTGTCGGCGTCGAGAATAGCCACCAGCGCGCATTCCGGATTGTCGAGCCCCTCGCGCAACAGGTTGATCCCGACCAGCACGTCGAACGCGCCCAGCCTTAAATCCCGAATGATCTCGATGCGTTCGATGGTGTCGATGTCGGAGTGCATATATCTGACACGAATCCCTTGCTCATGCAGATATTCGGTCAAATCCTCCGCCATGCGCTTGGTCAGCACCGTCACCAGCGCGCGGAATCCCTTGGCCGCCACCGCGCGCGCTTCGCCCACCAGATCGTCGACTTGCGTGCGCGCCGGCCGCACCTCCACCGGCGGGTCGATCAGCCCGGTCGGGCGGATCACCTGCTCGACGAACACGCCCTGCGTCTGATCGAGCTCCCACGGCCCGGGCGTGGCGGAGACGCACACGGTCTGCGGCCGCATGGTGTCCCACTCTTCAAAGCGCAGCGGCCGGTTGTCCAGGCACGAGGGCAGGCGGAAGCCGTATTCCGCCAGCGTCGCCTTGCGCCGAAAATCGCCGCGATACATGCCGCCGAGCTGCGGTACGGTGACGTGGCTCTCGTCCACGAACACCAGCGCGTTGTCCGGCACATATTCGAACAGCGTCGGCGGCGGTTCGCCCGGCTTGCGGCCGGTGAGGTAGCGCGAATAATTCTCGATGCCGGCGCAGGCGCCGGTCGCTTCCATCATTTCCAGATCGAACAGCGTGCGCTGCTCCAGCCGCTGTGCTTCCAGCAAGCGCCCGGCGCGATTGAGTTCTTCCAGCCGCTGGCGCAATTCGAACTTGATGCTCTGGATCGCCTGCAGCAGCGTCGGACGCGGCGTGACGTAGTGCGAATTGGCGTACACTTTGACGAATTCCAGCTCGTCGGTCTTATGCCCGGTGAGCGGGTCGAATTCGTGGATCGATTCCACCTGATCGCCGAACAGATTGATCCGCCAGGCGCGGTCTTCGTAGTGCGCCGGAAAAATGTCGATCGTGTCGCCGCGCACCCGGAACGTGCCGCGCGCGAAATCCGGCGTGCGCTTGTATTGCAGCGCCACCAGGTCCGTGATCAGCCTCCGCTGGTCGATGCGCTCGCCGCGTTTGAGCGCGAACGTCATCGCCGAATAGGTTTCCACCGAGCCGATGCCGTAGATGCACGACACCGAGGCGACGATGACCACGTCGTCGCGCTCAAGGAGGGCACGAGTCGCACTGTGCCGCATGCGGTCGATCTGCTCGTTGATCGCGGAATCCTTTTCGATGTAGGTGTCGGTGCGCGGGATATAGGCTTCCGGCTGGTAATAGTCGTAGTAGGAGACGAAATACTCCACCGCGTTGCCGGGAAAGAAGTTCTTGAACTCGCCGTAGAGCTGGGCGGCGAGCGTCTTGTTGGGCGCCAGGATCAGCGCCGGCCGCTGCGTCGCCTCGATCATTTTCGCCATGGTGAAGGTCTTGCCTGAGCCGGTGACGCCGAGCAGCACCTGCGTGCGCTCGTTGCGCTTAACGCCGTCGACCAGGTCTGCGATCGCCTGCGGCTGGTCGCCCTTGGGCTCGAACTCCGATGTGATCTTAAGCCGGCGGCCGCCTTCGCTCTTCTCCGGCCTTGGCGGACGGTGCGGCGCCCACACCCGCACGCTGCCGTCGGGCGAAAAAAATTCCCGCCGTCCCTCGCGCAGCAATGTCTCCAGCGCCTGCATGCTGGCGGAGGCGCCGGTGAGGCCAGTCTCGATCGGCCGCGGCAATGCGACTTTCTGCCTGCCACCAAGTTTTTCCGCCTCCCCCTGGAGGGGGGAGGTCGGTCCGCGTAGCGGACCGGGTGGGGGTGAATTTTTTTCCCCTCCGGTCACCTCACCCCGCGCGCCACCGAACTCGGGCTTGCCCGAGTTCGGCTCTTTAGATTGCGCAAGTCGCATAGATGCGACTTGCGTGGCGCGCGACCCTCCCCCTCCAGGGGAGGGTGAAGTAGTGTCCGCCTCGTCGTCCTCCGTAATCCCCAGCGCCTTCGCCAGATCCGGATCGAGCTCGCCCGGCGAAGCAGGAATACGACCGACGTAGCCCTTCTGCGGTGCTTCGCCGAAACCTTTCTTCGTCGATCTGCGCGCTTTGTGGGCGGCGGCGAAATCCGCGCGCCGCTCGAACGAATTATCCGGCGGCGGCTGCAATCCAGTTTTATCGGTCATTCCGGGACGGCGCGCAGCGCCGGGCCCGGAATCCAGATGCGATATCGGCGTTTGTTTCTGGATTCCGGGTTCGCTCGCTTCGCTCGCGCCCCGGAATGACGATGAATTTCCGGTTTGCGAGCCGATCCCCGCGGTGCCCGCCTTGATCGCCGGATTGAGCAGCTCCGCGAGCGCAGGCCCCATCGGCGCCGCGTCCGGCCGGTTTGCCTTGGAACGCGTCGGCTTGACGCGCATTTGCGCGGCCGCGCCGCGTTTTGCGGAGTTTTTCTTCGGCCTGTCGGGCGCCTTCGCCATCGCGTGAATATGGGACGGCTGCTGCGGCGAGGGAAGGGCGCTCACAGTGCCCGTTAGAGCATGATCCCGAAAAGTGGGAACCGGTTTCCCGCCTTCGCGAAGCCCGCTTCGGCGGGCGAAGGAAGGTCGGAATAGATCATGCTCAAACAATAAGCTAGAGCCTCACTCTGATTCCATCCAAAGCGATAAGGCTCTAGTGGCCGCCGCTGCTCTGGCGTCGACAGCGCGGCGGTTCGTCCGCATAAGCGCGTTGATCGGATCGGTCCGGCGCGATAGCTGGCACCGCGCAGGCGGCTTCCACCGCCTCCAAAAAGCGCGCGCAAAGCTGTGCGCGTTGGGATGGTTCGAACAACGTCAGGTGCGCGCCACCGATCGGGATCACCGCCAACGGGCGACACAGGGCGCCCCAGCCGTAGTCGGGCAATGCCTCTGAACGCTCATCCGTCCGAAACAGCGTCACCGGTATCTGCAACGGCTTCATCATCGTTCGCCTTAGCGACTTCGTCCGCAGTTGGGTGATCAGTTCCCAATGCAATGCGAATGCAGCCTTGGGCGAAAGCAGCATCGCGAGTCGGCCCAAGCTGCGCAAGACTGGAAAAGCCGACATCCGGAGCAGCGCGGCGATGATCCGGCGCGGGACGAGGCTTAGCATTTCTCCCGGCTCAATGAAGATCGATCGCAGAGTCCGCCCCGTTCTGACCAGCAGGCTGCGCCGCGCGCGTGGCGGGCTTGTATACCTCGTATCGATGAGGCCAAGAAAACCCACGCGGCCGCCATCTCCCACCAGACGACGAGCTGTTTCCAACGCAACGAAGCCGCCAAATGAGTAGCCGGCCAGCAGATAGACGCCGTTCTGGCCGCCTTCGGCATAAATCTGTGCAACGGCCGCGTCGAGCAGGCTCTCCAGCCGGGAACCCGCCGCGAGCATTTCCTGCCAGCCGGGATATTCGATCGTCACAAAACGGATTTTGCCTTCGAACGCGGCGCGGAAACTCGCCAGGATCGGCAAATCGCCGGTGGCTGGTGGCATGAAGAAAACCACCGGTGTTTTCGACGCGAGCCGGTCGCGCGCCGGCCGGCTGGAATCCTTGCGGAGCTGTTGTTCAATCGCTTCTGCCAGATGTCTTGGCGTCGCACCGGGTTCGAAGAGATCCAATGACAAACGCCTGCCAAGAATCTCTTCCAGGAGAAACCACAGCCGCAAGGTTTGCAGTGAATCCCCGCCGGCTACGTTCCACGCGACGTCGGCTGCGAACGAGTGGCGATTGAGAACTTTTGTCCAGGCTTGCTCGACGGCATCTCGCACCTTGCGCACCACGGACGTATCGGCTGGAGCTTGCTGGGCGTGTGAAAGCCCTATTACGCCGGAATTGACAGCGTCAGCGGCCATGTTCTTGGCCAGCATACGCCGAACCTCATCTCGGCTGACCTTGCCGCGTGCGGTGCGTGGGATGTCGGCAACAAAAAACCAATGCTCCGGAATCGCTCCTCTCCGCACACGCTCACGACACCAAGCCGCAAGGCTCTCGGAACTTGCGCTCGCGCCCTTCGCCAGCCGGATGGCGGCGGCGACCGCTTCGCCGCTGGTCGCATCATTGATACCGAAAACGCAGGCCTCGGCGATCGCCGGATGGCTATCGAGCAAGGCATCGATCTCTGCCGGCTGCACCTTGAAGCCCGCGCGATTAATTTCATCCTTGATGCGGCCGGTGAGCCAAATGCGGCCTTGTGCATCGAGTGATCCGCTATCCCCGGTCAGGAACCAGCCGCTTTTGAACGCCGCTGCCGTCAGATCGGGGCGATCGAGATAGCCCGACATCAGGGCGGCCGACTGCACGACGATCTCTCCCGCGCCGGTGGATCTTATCGACCCCTCGTCGTCCATGATCGCCACGGCGCCGTCCCACATGTTTCCGGCGAGGCCCTCCGCGATGCCGTCGATCCGCGATGAAGCGCCGGCAATCCAATTGGCCGTCTCGGTGATGCCGTAGCAGTTGACCGCTTCGGCGCGCGTCCAGGCCGCGATCTCCGACCAAAGCGCGGCGGAAAGCGGCGCCGACCCCACATGCACGCGGACGAGCGAGTTGCCGGACGGCGGACGGCTATAGCTCGTCGCCGCGCGCCAAAACGTCGGAACAGCGGTCATGAAGGTGATGTTGTGTTCGTCGATAATACGACCAAGATCGTGCGCCAGCGGCATGCCGAGCGGAGGAAGCACAATGTCGCCTCCGGCGAACAGCGGCGTCAGAGAATTTCCGATCAGTCCGTGCCCAAAATGCGTGGGCAGAGTGACCAATGCACGCGCCAGCGCCGCCGTGCCGATCGCCGCGATATTCGCTGTGATCCGCGCCGTAAGGGCGCGAAAGCTCAAAACCACGCCCTTCGGCGCGCCGGTCGTGCCCGAGGTGAACAACACGAGCGCGGGATCATCGGGATGCAGCGTCGCAATGCCGGGGGAAATGCCGGCAGGACGAGCGCGGTCGAGTTGCCGGATGGGCACCGGGAAATTGTCGAGCGCGCCGGGAGCGCCGAGAGCGCCATGATCGACAAGGAGCACGGCGGCTTTTGCAAAGCGGACGACGGTCTGCAGCTCGCGCGGTGTCAGGGTGGGGTCCAGGCACGCCGCCGCCGCGCCAACCCTCCAGGTGGCAAACAAATCGGCGAAAAAATGCGCGCTCCCACTGTGCGCGATGGCCACCACCGATCCGCGGCCAATGCCCATCTGCGATAGAACCGCCGCGCGGCGATCCACCTCGTGTCCGAGCGCCGCCGCATCCCAGCTCAGACCGAGCCTAATGTCCTTGATGCAGCCGCATTTCGTCAGGGAAGTGAACACTCGGGCCTCGTTTAGGGTACGCATCGAAATCGGATTTAGATGCAAAATTTGCCGCGGTCCAACGTCCACTTATGTCATATACGCTTGATAGTGGAGCCTGATGCCGCAACGATTCATCCTGCTGCAAAGATGTGCAGTTAGCCTAAATAGTCAAGTCAAAAAATGGGCAAGAGACTCAACGACAAAACATCGATCATGCGATTTCGAGGATCAAATGCGATTTTCTGTTTGGAATTTCTCCATCGCGCCGAATATGGATGGCCGCGCGGTGAGGAAAGTTGTTGCCGTGTTCCGGCGAGCCTATCGCAACGCCAGCGCGGTATTGCCCTTGAACAGGATCGGGCCGGTCGGCCGTCCGGTGGGTGAGCCGGTCGCCGGCTCCAGCGTGATCTCGAACAGTTGATCCACGCCCGGCGGCAATAGGTCTTTCAGATTGAGTTGCAGCGTGCGCGCCTGGCTCATCAGGCCGACCGAGACCGGCCCGCGCTCGCGGCTCGGCAGCGTCCATACTTCGAGCGCGCGCCCTTCCGGCACGTTGATGGTCGTGAGCGGTACCAGCACGACGCGTCCGTCGGCGAAGGCGTGCACCACCGCACCGGGTCGGTTGCCGTCGAGCAGCACGGCCACCATGACGGGTTGCTCGCGCGCGTAGCGGATCGCAACTCCAAGCCCGACCGCGAACAACAGCGCCGCGAACGACGCCGCCAATGTGGCCGTGCGCAAAACCGCGACATTGCTCCACAGCCTCGACCAGGCCGACGGCTCCGTCGCGCGCACAGGAGCAAGGTCCCCGAGTGATGCTTCGATCCGCTGCCACAGCGCATGACCCGCCGGCCGCGGCTCGGTAGTGTCGTCGAACGCGGCAAACCGCACGCGCCAGCTCTCGACCTCGCGCGCGAACTCGGCATCCGACGCGAGCCGCCGCTCGGCCTCGGCCTTGTCTTCGCCATCGAGCAGCCCGAGCACGAATTCGGCCGCCAATGTTCTCTCATGTTCGGCCGGCGTCATCCCATGCACTCCCGCAATGAGATCAGGCTGCGCCGCACCCAGCTCTTCACCGTGCCGAGCGGTACGCCGAGTTTGCCCGCGAGCTCGCCGTGGGAAAGCCCATGCACATACGCCAGCACCACGACCATGCGCCGCTGCCCATCGAGTCGCTCCAGGCAGCGCCGCAGCGCGCTGCTCTCCGGCAGCCGCCCGAGAGCACTTTCGGCCACGGGCACCGCATCTTCGGCTTTCTCCTCGTCGGCGATGAAGCGGCTTTCGGCGCGCAGGATGGTGAGCGCGCAATTGCGCAGGATGGCATAAAGCCATGTGCGCGCCGCGCCCTTGCGCGGATCGAACGTGCGCGCTGCCCGCCACACCCGCATGAACGTGTCCTGCACGGCTTCTTCCGCGAGGTCTTGCCGCCTCAGCATGCGCCGCGCCACGCCCGCCATGCGCGCGGCTTCGATGTCGTAGATCACCCGCAATGCCGCGCGATCCCCGGCCGCGCAGCGCGCCAGCGCCGCCGCGAGCTGGGCTTCGGTCGCAGTATCGTGCGAAGGGGTGGTCATGGTGGGCCGCCGTTCGCGCCTATCCTACAAAAACTCATAAAACCAGCCAATGTCATAAGGATACCGTGCAGACGTGAATTTGGATGCAGCTGCGCTCACATTTTATTGATCGGCCTTTGCGCATCCGTTCCGTGCTCTCCCGCCGTATCCCGCCCGTGGTCGCAAATGGGCGACAGCAAACAAACGGAGAGTGCGATGAAATTTAAGACCATGATTGCCGCGACTGCCGCGGTTCTGCTCAGTGCCGCAGCTGCGCAAGCCGCTCAAGTGGCCGCGCTCTGGGGCGACAATACCATTTCCATCGTCGACACCAGCGCCAAGAAGGTAATAAAGACCTGGAAAATTCAAGGCATCAACGGCCGTGTGCTCGGCATTGACGTGCGCCCAGCCGACGGCATGCTTTATGCGGTCGGGTCCGACGGCGGGATCTTCACCGTCGATCTTGCCACCGGCAAGGCGACGATGAAGTCCAAGCTCGAGACCATGCTGCCGGCCGGCAGCTGGGCGACGGTGGACTTCAACCCGGTCGCGGACCGCATGCGGCTGATCGGCAGCGACGGCAGCAACCTGCGCGCCAATGTCGACGACGGCAAGGTGACGACCGACGGCAAGCTGCGTTACGCCGACACCGACACCAACAAGGGCAAGAGCCCGAAGATTATCGCCGGCGCCTACATCAACTCGGTTAAGGGCACGAAGGAAACAACACTCTACGACATCGACGCCGCGACCGGCGCGCTGGTCAAGCAGGCCCCGCCGAATGACGGCATCCTCAACACCGTCGGTCTGCATGGCGTGAAGGCCGACGTGGTTGCCTTCGACATCTGGTCGGACGGCCAAGGCAGGAACGACGCCTGGCTGTTCGCCGGCGACTGGTTCTACAGCGTCGATCTGACAACCGGTAAGGCGACGCCTTCGGCTCAGATCAAGGGCGTAAGCGGCGTGCGCGACATCGCGGTTCTGCCCGCTGACTCAATGAAGTCCATGTAACGAAAGATAACGACAAAGCCGTCACCGCGTCCCTCGCTTGACGGCCGATCGGCGCGCGCCAAGCCCCCTCTGGCGCGCGCCATATTTTTTTGTGCCGCAGCCTACAACTGCGGCGCGGCTGCCTCGGCGGGATCTTTTGATTTCCGCAGCTTGCCGGTCAATTTAGCCATCGCCGCAATAGGGCGTCTCGGCTATCATCACGGAAAGCAAAAGGGGAAAAAGCCATGCGCCAAATGCTCACGCGGCGACACGTAATGTCAGCCTCGACGGCGGCGGCGGCCGCTGCGCTGCTCGGACGAAGTGCACGCGCGCAAGCTTCCTGGCCGACGCGGCCGGTGCGCGTCATCGTGCCCTATCCGCCGGCCGGCGGTGCCGACACGGTGAGCCGCATCCTGTTCCAAAAGCTCGGCGAGATGTGGAACCAGCAATTCATCATCGACAACCGCGGCGGCGCGGGCGGCACGATCGGTGAGGCGGCGGCGGCCAAGTCCGATCCCGACGGCTACACCATCCTCTACGACGCGACCGCGTTCTCGGTAAATCCGTCCCTCTATCCCAAGCTCGCGTTCGACTACGTCAAGGATTTCCAGCCGGTGTTCCTGGCCTCGCTCGTGCCCAACATCCTGGTCGTGCATCCCTCGGTGCCGGCCAAGACCGTCGCCGATGTGATCGCGCTCGCCAAGGCCGCGCCCAGCGGGCTCGATTTCGCCTCCTCCGGCAACGGCACGCTGCAACATCTCAGCCTCGAAATGTTTCGGCACGCGACCGGAACGAAAATCAACCACATTCCGTATCGCGGCGGCGGGCCTGCGCTCAACGACGTGGTCGGCGGACAGGTGAAATTCTTCTTCTCGAACGGCGCGGCATCGATCGGTCTGGTGCAGGGCGGCCAGGTCAAGGCCATCGCGCATACTGGCCGCGGCCGGCTCGGCACGCTGCCCGA
>CAZNSG010000069.1:0-12386 GCA_964575715.1 uncultured Hyphomicrobiales bacterium
AGCGACATCTGACGGTAAGCCACGGCCTGCTTGGAAAGATCGTCGTAGGCGATCAATGCATGCATGCCATTGTCGCGGAAAAATTCGCCCATGGTGCAGCCCGTGAACGGAGCCAGATATTGCATCGGCGCCGATTCTGAAGCGGTGGCGGCGACGACGATCGTGTAATCGAGCGCGCCGTTCTCCTCCAGCACTTTGACGAACTGCGCCACGCTCGAGCGCTTCTGCCCGACCGCCACATAGACGCAATAGAGCTTGATCTTCTCGTCGTTCGATTGATTGAGCGGCTTCTGGTTGAGGATGGTATCGAGAATGATCGCGGTCTTGCCGGTCTGGCGGTCGCCGATGATCAGCTCGCGCTGGCCGCGGCCGATCGGGATCAGCGAGTCGATCGCCTTCAAGCCCGTCGCCATCGGCTCATGCACGGATTTGCGCGGAATGATGCCGGGCGCCTTGACGTCCACGCGGCGGCGCTCCTTGGAATTGATCGCGCCCTTGCCGTCGATCGGATTGCCGAGCGCGTCGACCACGCGGCCAAGCAGTCCCTTGCCGACCGGCACATCGACGATGGCGCGCGTGCGCTTGACGGTCTGGCCTTCCTTGATCTCGCGGTCGCCGCCGAAGATCACGATGCCGACGTTGTCGGTTTCGAGGTTGAGCGCCATGCCGCGCACGCCGTTCTCGAATTCGACCATCTCGCCGGCCTGCACGTTGTCGAGGCCGTAGACGCGGGCGATGCCGTCGCCCACGGAAAGCACCTGGCCGACTTCGGAAACCTCGGCCTCTTGGCCGAAATTCTTGATCTGCTCTTTGAGGATGGCGGTGATTTCTGCGGCGCGGATATCCATCAACCTGCCTCTTTCATCGCATGCTTGATCGCATTGAGTTTGGTGCGGAGCGAAGTATCGACCATGCGCGAGCCGAGCTTGACCACGAGCCCGCCGATGATCGCCGGATCGACCTTGACATTGAGATCGATGGTCTTGCCACCGGTAACCGATTTGAGCGCTCCTTTAAGCGCATCGAGGTGCCTATCGCTAAGTGGCTCCGCCACCGTGATCTCGGCACTGACCTCGCCCTTCCAGCGCGCGACCAATGTACGGAAGCCCTTGATCATGTCGTGCACGGCGAACAGCCGGCGGTTCGATGCCACGACTTGCAGGAATTTCGCGGTCTGTCCCGTGATGCCCGCGCGCTCAAGCACGGCGGCAAGCGCTCGGGTCTGCTCGTCCGCGCCAAATACCGGACTGCGCACCAGGCGGGCGAGATCGGCGCTGGCGGCGACGAGCGCCTCGAATTTTTCCAGATCGGCCCTCACCGCATCGACTGATTTGTTTTCGAGCGCCAGCTCGAACAATGCGTTCGCGTAGCGGCCGGCCATGCCGGATACGATCGGTGCTGCGCCTGCCACGTGCTTTTCTCGTTTTTGGGCTTTTCCATCCGCGGGCCCGGCGCCGTCGCGTGCGGGCGGCGCAAGCCCTTGGAATTCAAGCGGGACTTACGATCTTGGGAAGGAGCGCGGCGGCCCCCGATCCCGCGAAAATCGTGGGTTCCCGTAACATATCGATATGGGCGGTGCAACATGCGCAATCGACTTGATAATTCCGCAAAATAGCGGGTCGACGCAGGGCTACGGCGCCTTTGGTCCGGCGGCGAGGTACCAGTCGAGAATCTGCTCGCCGGTCCAGAAATGCACGCCAGTTTTGCGCCGGATATTTTCGAACACCTTGCGGAAATATTTCAGCCGGTGCGGCGCGCCCATGATGGAGGGATGCACTCAACCGCCTTCAGCGGACGGCGCGAACCTCCTCAAACAGCGGAAAGTCACCGATAAGATCTCCGCGGGCGAGCCATGGAGTCTGTTGGTCTTTCGTCTCGGCGACAACCTGCCGCTTCACGGCGACGTAGAGTTCACTCACGTCGATGAGCGTGTCACCGTTCAGATCGGCGGCGGTCCCCTGGCGCGTTAGCGCGTTGACCAGCGCGCGGGTGAAGATGCCCTGGCCGTCTTTCTCGTAGCTGAACTGGCGGCCTTTCGATGCGGCAAAAACCAGGATCGGCGCGCGCACGCCGGATAGCAACGCACCTACCACCTGCTCGTTGGTATCGGAAGTGCTGAGGCCGGCAGCGCCCGCATGGCAGGCGTCGATCAGAATCACGACCTTCGTCGGCGCGCGTGAAAGGATCGCTGCGATATCGTCCCAAATAACCGAGTTAGCTTCGAGCGTCTCCCAGGTCGCTTGCTGCGTGACCAGCCGTAATTTTCCGGCATCGTCCTTAACGCCATGCCCGGCGAAGGAGAAGACAAGCGTGTCGCCGGGAGTTGCTGCCTCGACCAGGCTTTCCAGTGCGCTCAAGATTGACTTTTGGTTTGCCGCCCCGTCGGTCAGAGGAGGATGGACGTTGCGCTTGGCGAAGAGCTTTCCGGTACCGGTCTTTAGGGTCCGGTTGATCAGATTTGCATCCGCGACGGCGAACGAGAGCGGTTTAAAATCGCCGCCCTTGTAATTGTTGATGCCGATTGTGAGCACGTGCAGCGTTGCGGTTGCAGGACCGGCGGCTGGGAGATTCGCAGAGACTGCGCGGCTCAATGTACCGGCGACGTCGGAGACGAGCGCGGTGAGGACTCGACTTGCGCCGTTGTGGGGCAGGTCGAGCACGACCCTCTGCATGCGGCCAGTGAGAGTCTCCTCCTTCACTGGCACGCCATCCATCATGATCCGCAGACGCGCAAGGTCGACGGAAGCTTGCGTTGTGACCGCTATTTTGACGCTGCCACGATTATAAGTCAGCACATTAAGTTCGATTGTCGGTGGCGGCGCAATATTGGGCGCTTCGGTCGGCGCGCGGCCTGCGAGTACATCCGCGACGAGCCTGGGAGTCCTCAATCGCCGCTCAAACTGATGGAACGAGTGTAGACCCCGATCGCCGGCAAAGCCGAGATATACGAAATGACCCCCTTCTGGCGTCCCTTCGTATCGGCCATCGGGCGCTGCCAGCAGCAATTCGCCGTCGACTGTGCGGCCGGACAAGATTAATTCGCCATCCTCCAGGCGAAATATCCCCAGCCGGCCGTCCATGTTGAGCTGCAAGAGGTGCCGGCTGTCGGCGCTGAGCTCGGCGTCGTCGAATAGGTCCGGGTCGATCAGTTGCACGCTTTTTCCGACGACAGATTCAGTCTCCAGGTCGTAGACGTAAGCGCCACCATCGCCACGCGAGGCGAACACGAGGTAGCGATCGGCGAACAGCTGGATTTTGTACACGTTGCCCAACCATTTAATGCCCGTTTTGTCGTTATCGTCTATGTGACGCGAAACACTATTGGGCAAGAATTCCAGCAATTCATGAGTCAGATGGACACTTCGGAGCGGCTGTCCGGGCACCGCGACCAGCAGATAGGTCTGCACAAAGAAACGGTCATGCGCAGTACCGTCACGATGAATCGCCTGTGCGATGAGGTAGCTTATGGTTCCGCGCGAAAATGACCAAAGGCCATCGGCGCAACCTGCAATCAGCTTCGGTTTTTCGTTTTCGTTCTTATTTGCCTCCGCCGCCAGCTCCGCCTCGCGGCACCCGGGCCTGGGATCGACGTAGGTGCTGCTATTCTCAGCTTTGAGGAACGGGGTAAGGATTGCGGAGAGCGACGGTGAGGTCTGGTAGGTTTTGCTGATATCGCTATTGGGATTATTACTCGGACGAACGGACTTGACCGCGTTGCCCAGTGTCAACGCCGACGCCAATTGCAATCCGACGTCAGCCAATTGCTGACGCAGCGTGCGACCGGGATTGGCCTGCCCCTCAGCCACGAAGCTGCGCCAATCGCCGCGGTGGCGCGATGCCGCCGCATTGGCAGCGCTTCGATCAAAATCAACCCTTGGCCGCTTGTGCATGACCAGGCGTGACCTGAGATCCCGCGCACTCTGCATCTGCCTTGCTTCATGCCCCGGAGCACCCGACAATCCCCACCATTTCCAATTGATATCTGGCGCGTGTGAGGTGCTGCCCTCAGCAAAGACTCCGGGAGGCAACCTCGGCGCCAGTTGGTCGAGCACGCGCATAATTTGTGCATTGATGATGCGCGTGCGCGGTGCCTTCTTGATGCGCGTGCGCGGTGCCTTCTTATCGTCCGCCTCGTCAAGGACGAAGCCGAGGCTACTGAGATCAGGGTCCCACTTGCCATCATCCTGCCTCCGCCAGAGGCCGACAACTCCGGTATCGGCTGCCATGGCGACCTTCACTTCCGACCAGACTGCACCACAACCGTTGCATCCAAAATTGGTCTTCAGCAGCGAGGCGGGTGCGTCGCATTTCGTTGCGAAGCTAGAGTCGCAATCATTGTCGGCGGTATCGCCGTCTTGACTACCAGCCTTCGTTTTCTTGGGGCGTGGCGGCCAGTCATCGACCAGCGTCTGCATCATCTCCATGACTTCCTGGCGATCGCGAGCACCGACCAGAACGCTGTCGCCATTCTGCCAGAGCAACGCAGGCCCGACCGTTTCCCCGATTTTTCGACCGTCCGCAAGATCAAACAGATCATAATTAAGCCCATCCGGTGCGCCGCGATTGGCGGCCATGAAGCGACCGGTTGGGGAAAAATTCGGGTTGTGTCCCTGTGCCTCGACGATCCGCGCACCCGTCACCAGATCGAACACGCGGAACCGACCGGGAAAAACATGTAGCCGATATTTGCCATCGTTGGAGATCACGATCGTGGACGGTCGCTCTAGGTCATAAGGATTCTGGACAACAAGCTTGGGCGCTCCGACAGCGGCGTTGAACGACACTCGCTCGCCTCGTGCGATCATCTTCTCGCCGCACGGCGTCGCGACAAGGAGCGCCCAGGCGATCTCGATCGCACCGGCATGCAATGGCTTGATGGCAAGCTTGCCCTGGCGGTCTGCGATCGGATTGTGCAAGGGCAATACTGCACGGGACTGCTGCCTGCCGAACGCGATCTGCGATGGGCCGGACGCGTCTTTGGTCAGCGCCATGAAGCCGAAGCCGCCGAATCGTACTGGCTGGGTCGCCGTCACGATGAGATAGGTCGGAACATTCGCGGGAATCTCTTGTGATCCGACGGACCATGTGACTGCGATAATGCTATCGTCACCTACCGTGAGCTTGGCGGGGCGATCGACGTTGATATTGGCTGTTTGCGCGAGCGGTGCGACTGCGGACACAGCCGCGTCGCAAGCGGATTGGGCCTGAACCTGCAAAGGTGCAATGGCGATGAATAGGAGGGGCATCAAGTAGTAGCGCATGAAATCCCCAGCAACAGAAATCTTCGAAACAACGGCGAATTATACGCACGACTCTAGAATTTTGAAAAGCCCAGTCACATCCGCTAATGGAATGGTCCGGCCGTTCTCCTTGTCTTTTGCGCCCCTTACCAGCTTCAAACGCTGGCGGAGTAAAAGCACAGTTGGACCATACATCGGGTCAGAAAAACGGAAATTAGCGTGGATATCTACGGCGCCTTTGGTCCGGCGGCGAGGTACCAGTCGAGAATCTGTTCGCCGGTCCAGAACTGCACGTCCGGCTTGCGCCGGATAGTCTCGAACACCTTGCGGAAATATTTCAGCCGGTGCGGCGCGCCCATGATGTAGGGATGCACCACCAGCGCCATGACGCGGGCTGAGTCCTGCGCATCGGCGTAAATCTGCTCGAACTGATCCATGGCGCGCTCGTAGTACTCCGACGCCTTGTGATGCTGGATCAGCATCATCGCCACGTCGTTGCATTCCTGCGTGTAGGGAATGTTGACAATCGGCTTGGTCCGCGTCTTGAGCCAAACCGGCTGATCGTCGAGCACCCAGTCGGCGACGTAGTCGTAGCCGGCTTCTTTCAGCAGATCGGGCGTCTGCCAGGTTTCGGTCAAGCCAGGACCGAGCCAGCCGCGCGGCGGTTTTCCGGTTGCCTTGGCGATCGCTTCGCTGGTCATGGCAATGTCGGCACGCTCGTCCGGAACCTTCTGCATGCTGCGCTGGGTGAAACCGTGGCCGATGAACTCCCACTTGCGCTCCCGCGCGGCGCGCACGATGGGCGGGAAGGCCTCGATGGCGCAGCCATTGATGGCGAGAACGCCGGGAATCTCAAACTCGTCGAACACTTTGAGCATGCGCCAGAAGCCGACGCGGTTGCCGTATTCGTGCCAACACCAGTTCGGAATGTCGGGGCTTGGCGAGCCGCCGGCCGGCGGAGTGAGCACGGTGCGCGGCATGGTGTCCTTGGGGTCCCATTCCTCGACGTTGACGATCACCCAGATCGCCATGCGCGCGCCGCCCGGCAGCTTGAGCTTGTCGCGCTCGGCGATGGCCGAATAGGCGATGCGGTCGGTCGGCAGCATGCGCTGGTCATTCGAATGTTCTTTGCTTTTCGGAGTATCCACGGCGCTCATGATGTGTGTCTCCTCTTGTTCGTGAGCGATAATCCTCGGCGCGGCAGCTTCTTGCAACCCTGCCGTCGCAGCTAAGCATTGCGCGCGACGCCGGTGCGTTTGCCGGTGGAGCATGGCGGGGCTTGACTGGCGTGCTGCGAACGGCGTTTCTGCCGCTCGATCTGTGCGCAGTCGCGTTACCAAGGTTTGCGCTGAGCCGGTATCGGCCGTGCCCAATGCAGAGTCACGGCAACAAGGAACGCGGCAGGGAGCGTAACTTGGGCGGCTTAAATGCAAAACTCATGCTGGTCTTCTTGAGCATCGGATGGGGCGTCACCTGGCCGATCATGAAGCTTGCGCTCCTTGAGATACCGCCCTTGAGCATGCGGATGGCGACCGCAGCCTGCGGCGCCGCAATCCTGTTCACGATCGCAATAATTCGTCGCACCAAACTCTTCATCCCTCCGGGAATGCAGTGGACCCATATCGCGGTGAGCAGCGTGCTCAACATCGTCGGGTTCAGCCTGTTCAGCGCCTTCGCGCAACTGAGCGCCACGACCTCGCGCGTCACGATTCTCGCCTATACGATGCCGATCTGGGCGTGCCTGCTGGCGCGGGTCATTCTCGGCGAGCGTCTTACGCTAAACCGCGGCATCGCGTTATTGCTGTGCGTCGCCGGAATCGCGGTGCTGATCTACCCGCTTGCCCAGTCCGGTATTCCGACCGGCATCCTGCTCGCGACCGGCGCGGGCGCGAGCTGGGCGGCGGGCACCGTTTACCTGAAATGGGCGCGAATCGAGGGCGATCCGGTTGGTATCGCGGCCTGGCAGGTCGCTATCGGCTTTCTTGTCATGGCCGCGTGCGTGCCCGTCTTCGAGGGCCAGCCGCATCTATGGCCGGTGAGTTGGCAGGCGCTGTTCGGTGTGGTCTTCACCGGCATAATAGGCTCGGGGCTGGCCTATGTGCTCTGGTTCGAGGTGATCCGGCGGCTGCCGGCGATGACGGCCTCGCTCGGCGTCTTGAGCGTTCCGGTGATCGGCGTGCTCGCCTCCATGCTGATCCTTGGCGAGCGGCCCACGTTGGCCGACGTGATCGGCTTTGCATTGATCTTCACGGCTTCCGCCTGCGTGCTGATCCAGCCGCAGCCAAAGGCGCGCGCGCAATGAACGGCACGAAAATACCCGCGAATTCAGCCGCGATCGGTATTCAAGCCCCCGCAACAGCTTATGTGACGCGGGAATGCTCCGTGTTTAAACCGGCCTTAACCGTATTTGGATAGCTTTAAGCCACAGTCGTGGTGCGAACGCAGGAGCGCCTACCTTTGCGCGTTCTGACCCAGTTAAACCGTCGCGAGCGAATCGCGCTGATCGTCTGCGTGGCGTTCATGATTGCCACCTTGGTCCTGTCATTTACCGACCGGACCTCGCTTGTTCACATCACCAAAACAATAATCAATCCGGATTATTTGAAACTTCGCTATACCGGCACCATCGTCATGCCTGACCAATCCTCCGGGCAATGCCGCTTCACGAAGTTTGACAACAAGACCAGCGAGATCCGGCATGCGGAGCTGGGCGACTGCTTCGGCAAGACCAAAGTGAATTCGCCCTACGGCCGCATGGAATCGTTGCGGGACGCGTTTTCAAAGAAATAAGACTCGACCTTTCCGGTCATTGCAAATGACCGGCAACGATCACCGCCTAAAGAAAACTCTGCGGATCGACATCCACTTCGAGCTTGAGCGTGCCGCTCGTCTTGGGCGCCACGGCGAGCCACCGGCGCAAATACCCGGACAAATCGAACGCCCGCGGCGCTTTCACCAGCAGCCGGAAACGATAGCGGCCACGCACCAATGCGAGCGGCGCCTCGGCGGGACCGAGCACGCGCACTTGTTCCTCGCCTGGCGCGGTGGCGGCTATTTTTCGCGCATAGGCGTCGGTTGCGTGCTTGTCGGCGCCGGAGATGAGCAGGCTCGCGAGCCGGCCAAACGGCGGATAGCCGAGCTTTTCGCGCACGGCGATTTCGGCCGAGTAGAACGCCTCGCGGTCCTGCGCGATCAGCGCCTTCATCACCGGGTGCTCGGGCTGATGGGTCTGCATCAGACCAAAGCCGCGCCCCTCTTCGCGCCCGGCGCGACCGATCACCTGGTGGAGCAATTGATAGGTGCGCTCGGCCGCGCGCGGGTCGCCGTTCGAGAGTCCGAGATCGGCATCGATGACGCCGACCAGATTGAGCTTGGGAAAATGGTGCCCCTTGGCCACCAGCTGCGTGCCGATCACGATATCGAATCGGCCGCGTGCGATGTCGTCGAGTTCCTTGCGCAACCGCTCCACCGATTCGACCAGATCGCTGGAAAGCACCAGCATGCGCGCACCCGCAAACAATTCGGCCGCCTCCTGTTCGAGCCGCTCGACACCCGGCCCGACAGCAACGAAGCTCTCGCTCGCCTGGCATTTCGGGCAGCGCTCCGGCGGCGGCATAGAGAATCCACAATGATGGCAGACCAGCCGGCGCTTGAAGCGGTGATCGACCAGCCAGGCATCGCAATTCGGACACGCCAGCCGGTGACCGCAGGCGTTGCACAGAGTAAGCGGCGCAAATCCGCGGCGGTTGAGGAACAAAAGCGCCTGCTCGCCGCGTTCCAATGCGGTCTTCACCGCACCGGCCAAGCGCGGCGCGATGAAGCGGCCGCGCGGCGGGCCTTCGTGCCGCAGGTCGATGGCTTCGATCGCCGGCAGGTGCGAGCCGCCGAAGCGCTCGGGCAGATGCAGCCGCGCGTAGCGGCCGCGCCGGGCGTTGACCTCGGTTTCCACCGACGGCGTGGCGGACGCCAGCACAACAGGAATTTTCGCCTCGCGCGCGCGCACGACGCTCATATCGCGCGCGTGATAGCGCACGCCATCCTCCTGCTTGTAGGCCGGATCGTGCTCCTCGTCGACGACGATCAACCCGAGATCGGCATAGGGCAAAAACAGCGCCGAGCGCGCGCCGACCACGACCTTGATCTCACCCGCCGCCAGCGCGTTCCAGGTGCGGGCGCGCTTGCGGGGCGAAAGCTGCGAATGCCATTCCGCCGGCAGAACGCCGAAGCGCGCGGCAAAGCGATCGAGGAACTGCGCGGTGAGCGCAATCTCCGGCATCAGGATCAAAGCCTGCCGGCCGCGCCGCAGAATTTCCGCCACCGCCTCGAAATAGACTTCGGTCTTGCCCGAGCCGGTGACGCCATCGATCAGCGTCACCGAATAGCCGCCCTTGGCGATGATCGCGCGCATGGCATCCGCCGCCGCGCGCTGGTCGTCGGTGAAATCGGGCATCTGGTGGTCCGGATCGGGCGCGAGCGCCACCGGCTCCGGCGGCAAAACCAATGTTTCCAGCGCGCCTTCGTCGACCAATCCGTCGATCACTCCAACGGAAACCCCGGCTTCATGCGCGGCTTCGCTTTTAGCGCGTGGCATGCCGTCGGCGAGCAGGCGCAGAACGCGGGCGCGCGCCGGGGTCATTCGCTGCGGCGGTGGGCCGGCGAGCCTTACGCCAAGCTTCTCTCGCGCCGGCCCCAGATGCTCGCCTCGGCGCAAGCACATGCGCAGCACCATGCCGCGGGAGCTGAGCGTGTAATCGGCGACCCAATCGACAAACTTGCGCAGCTCGGGCCGCAGCGGCGGGATGTCGAGCTTTTCACTGATGTCTTTGAGCCGGTTGTCGAAGCGGGGATTTGGCGTCGTGTTTTCCGCCCATACCACCCCGCTCGACGCGCGCGCTCCGAGCGGCACGGTGACGCAATCGCCGGGCGACAGATCAAGGCCTTCCGGCACCCGGTAGGAATAGAGCTGGTCGATTGCGACCGGCATGAGCACATCGACGACGCGTCTGGCCATGTCATTGGTCTCGCCGATTCCGGCCGTTTAAGGAAGAGTAAGGATGGCGATGCGATAACTCGCTTTAGCAGGTCATTGCCGGGCTTGACCCGCCTGCGGGCCGAAGCCCTTCGGCGGGCGAAGGCCCGGGGGTCCATGAAGCATCGCAACTTGCAACAATGCCTCATGGATTGCCGGGTCTTCGGGCGCAAAGACGGCGTTGCGCGCCTTTCGCCCGGCAATGACGAATGAGGAAATGCCGCGTAACAATCAGATGCCGCGAACGACCGCCAATGAAGACACTTTCCCCTTCGCCGCCCCAAATGTGGCAGCCGAGGCCGTGCGCTGGCTTGCGCATCTTGCCGACGAGCGCCGCATGGCCGCCAAGACGCTTGAAGCCTACCGGCGCGATGCGGGGCAGTTCCTTGCCTTCCTTGCGGAATATCGCGGTGGGGCGCCCACGCTCGCCGATCTTGCGAAACTTGCGCCGGCGGACGTGCGCGCGTTCCTCGCGGCGCGGCGGGCCAAGGGCATCGGCGGCCGCTCGCTGATGCGGACGTTGGCCGGCGTGCGATCGTTCGCGCGTTATCTTGAGCGCAACGGCAAGGGCAGGCTCGCGGCATTGGCGGCCGTGCGCGCGCCGAAAGTGCCCAGGACCTTGCCGAAACCACTCGCCATATCGGCCGCCAAGAGCTTCACCGAAGTTGAACTGCGCGCGGGTGAAGAGCGAGAACCATGGATTTTCGCCCGCGATGCCGCCGTGCTGGCGCTGCTCTACGGCTCGGGCCTGCGCATCGCCGAGGCGCTTTCGCTCAAGCGCCAGGACGCGCCGCCGTCGGGAAAAATCAGCACCCTCACAATCGACGGAAAGGGCGGCAAGCAGCGCATGGTGCCGGTGCTGCCCATGGTGGCGCGCCTGATCGCGGACTATGTCGCACTCTGCCCCTATGATCTGCCAGGCAACGGTCCGCTGTTCGTCGGCGCGAAAGGCGGCCCGCTCTCGCCACGGATCATACAATTGGCCATGGCGCGCCTGCGCGGCGCGCTGGGACTGCCGGAAACGGCGACCCCACATGCACTGCGCCATTCCTTCGCCACGCATCTGCTCGCGCGCGGGGGCGATCTGCGCACAATCCAGGAACTGCTCGGCCATGCCTCGCTCTCGACCACCCAAGTTTACACCGCGGTGGATACCGAGCGCCTGCTTACGGCCTACCGCAGCGCCCATCCCAGGGCGTGATAAACTGCGCCAGAGTGTCGGCGGCCGTTTCAAAACCCTTGCGAAGACTCGCCGCTAATTGCAACGTGGATTTCCATCACGGAGGGATCAACCATGAGTCATGGCGTTCATGCGGTTCAGCACGAAGTCGAGCATAAGATGAAACATGACACCCATGGCGGCGGTCATGGCGGCGGTCATGGCGCCGGAACGGATATCAATAAGAAGGTCGCGCTGTTGATCTCGCTGATCGCGCTGTGTCTTGCGTTTTCCGAAACGCTCGGCAAAAGCGCGCAGACCGCGGCACTCAATTACCAGATCGAAGCCTCCAACCTCTGGAATTTCTTCCAGGCCAAGAACATCCGGCGCACGGCGACGATCGTCGCCACCGAATCGGCAAAGATCGATCTCATGGCCGCAAGCGACGCAGCTCACAAGACGGCAATGGCGAAGCAGATCGACGATTGGACCAAGACCGCGGCGCGCTACCGTTCGGAACCGGAGGCCGGCGGCGGCAAGGGTGAAGGCACCATCGAGCTGTCACGGCGCGCGCTGGAAGAGCAGGAGAAACGCGACACAGCGCTGGCGCGGTATCATCACTACGAGGTCGCTTCGGCGGCGTTCCAGATCGGCATCGTGCTGGCGTCGGCGACCGTCATCACCGGCATGATCGTTCTGGCCTATCTCGCCATCGGACTGGGCGTCGCCGGCATCGGCTTCACGGCGATCGGATTCTTCGCGCCGCACGCGGTGCATTTGTTTTAGCTAAAGTCTGATTCAGCAGCATTGAATCAGAAGATGCCACATACTTTCTTCACCTCTCCCCGCTTGCGGGGAGAGGTCGACCGCCGAAGGCGGTCGGGTGAGGGGCATCTTCGCAGATATCCGCACGTCGAAACGCCACCTCACCCCGACCCTCTCCCCGCAAGCGGGGAGA
>CAZNSG010000070.1:0-26772 GCA_964575715.1 uncultured Hyphomicrobiales bacterium
CCCGCGGCGAAATCCCCATAGCGCCCGCGGCAACCTCTGCCCGTAACCGACCGCGATTTCGTGCCTTGGCGCTTTTCGGACGCCGGTCGTCGGAGCGCGTGGATGGCGCCGTCATGCCGGCATCCGAAAACCTGCACAATGGACGCCGGTCGTCGGAGCGCGTGGATGGCGCCGTCATGCCGGCATCCGAAAACCTGCACAATAGGAGACATCCGCATTGATGACGTAAGAGCAAACAATCGCTCGGCTGCAGCGGTAGTGCCGAGCTTAGGCGGATATATGAAACTGAGATGCTTACTAATTTTTAACTAAATTGCAACCGCAAGTTAATATTGTTCGATCAATATTATTTCCGCGATTGCATCACGCATGATTGATAATTGAACGCAACATTTTCGGAGGGAGGTTGAAGATGAATCAACTTTCCATATTCTGTGATTCACCCGCATTTTCTGAAGATATCCGTAGCCAGTTGGCAGAGATCTTTGAAATACGTTTTCATCGCTTCGACAACATTCAGGATGCCGACCCTGAGCAATATATAATCGTTGACATCAACCTAAAAGAAATCACGCGCCTCCTCGATTTGAAAGATTGGTTAAAACGCAAGCCGAAAGACGGCAAGGCGATTTTTGTCACCGACAAAGCCTCTCACCTTGAATCCGTCCGAGCAAATGCAATTGGTGCGACTGAGATTGTGCATCGTCCAATCGACGGGAAAATGCTTTTGGCGAAATTTTTGGGCGATTTCGCCTCTTTGGCTGGCAGTTCGCCGGATTTCCCAACTGAAAAGTCTGAAGGAGTCTCGGCAGCGTATGATACTTTGCAAAACATTTTCTCTTCAGCCTGTCTTGGCGGCACGCTAAATCCCACAGCAATCAATACAGCCAGCCAACCGATCATTCGCCACATCGAGACGGAAGGTCTGGCATCCTGGATTGACACCGTTCGCAAACATCATAGCCAAACCTATCAGCATTCTCTCTTGGTAACGGGGACAGCTGTGTCGTTCGGTTTGCAGCTTGGTCTTTCCAAGACCGACCGAGAGCGGCTGTCGTTTGCTGGTATGCTTCACGATATCGGCAAGGCGAGAATTCCGCTCGCCATTCTGGAAAAGCCCGGCCCCCTCGATAACGATGAGATGGCAGTCATGCGGCAACATCCGCAACTCGGACTGGATGCGCTTGGATCAGTGTCGGAGATTCATAAAGAAATGGCGGATATGGTGGTCCACCACCATGAATTTCTCGATGGATCAGGATATCCCCACGGACTTCATGCGAGTGAAATATCTGACCTTGTTCGCATGATGACAATTTCGGATGTGTTTGCGGCGCTCATCGAACGGCGCTCATACAAACGTCCATTATCGAGCGAGGCCGCGTACAAGATCTTGCTCAATATGGGTCCCAAACTTGATAATGACCTTGTTCGTGAATTTCGTTTTGCCTCGAATCTGCATTTCGGCAAGGACTGAGACTAATGTAGCTGCAATGACCTGGAAACCTCTCAACACTGACCGAACCCCAGTGCTGCGCTCTTAAATTGTTTGGTTTCTACGTCGTTACGTATTCAACACATGCAGATCGGCTCTCATCACAGTTTCTAGGGTGGCGCGCAGTTTGTCCAGACCAGTCGGCTTGAGAATGTAACCCCTTGCTCCCGCAGTTCGAGCTCTTAATACTACATCCTTCTCCGCATGAGATGTGGCGACAATAATGCGGGCGTCGGGATAGGATGCCATGATTTTTTCTGTTGCTTCAATTCCATCCATATTCGGCATCGTGATATCCATGATCACTACATCTGGATTACATGTTTTATAAGCGCTTACGGCCTCCGCGCCTGTGCTCGCAGTTTTCACGACCTTGTATCCCAGGCTTGTCAGCATAGTACTGAGCACACGTCTGACGACCGAAGAATCGTCAACGATCATTATGTTTAGACCAATGAGACCTTCCATTGGTGAACCCTAATGTCCAACGGGTCCTCGTGGAGTCACCCCGAAGCGCGCTGGTGTGAATGAATGATCGCCTCTACTAAACATGCAACTCTAAGTTAAATTGGTTAAGAATTTATTTGGGACAGAGCTCTCTGCCACTTGCAGAAGTAGCCTCGGGATTAGGACATCAAGAGGTATTCGCGCACGTGTGGGCGTGAACGCATAAAGATGCAGTTGGACGGCTCGCCAGAGTCCGCTTCGGGTCATTCACGACTGAAACGGGTCGCCTGCAAGTCGAGCTACTTCCGCTTTACCCCGAAAGCGACGGCCTGCCATCAAGATTCCCTCTGTCGCAAAGTGCCAATCACGACACTTTGTAGGACCGGTTAGTAATCGGTGATGCAGATCCTAAGTCTGCGATCAATCCGGGAATTTTCGGTGAACTTTCGCTCAATTCGAATGCGGAGGTTCTCGGAATTAATTGATGGGTGCGCTACATTGCGTCCATAGATCGGATGGCTTGTCAGGCAGTTGTTAGACCAGAACAAGGTATAAACTTTGCAGCGTCAGATCCCTCGCGACTAGCCCCTGACAGCGACTGCAGGCCGATCATAACGAGATTTTCCTATTTAGACGGCCGCCAACTCTATCGCCGCGTGCTCACTTTCCTCGCGGATGAGTGCGAGCACCTCGCGGCGCAGCGCGTTGAACTCCGGCGACGTTGTCACCTCGATGGCGCGCGGCCGGGGAATCCCTACATCGATGCTCTTCTTGATCCGGCCAGGCCGAGCGGTCATGACGCAGACGCGATCGGCGAGCAGCAGCGCTTCCTCAATGTCGTGCGTGATGAAGAGCACCGTTTGATGGTGCCGTTCCCAGACCTGGAGCAGCAGCTCCTGCATCGACATGCGGGTTTGCGCGTCGAGGCTGCCGAACGGCTCGTCCATCAGCAGCACCTGCGGCTGCATGATGAGCACACGCGCGATCCCGACGCGCTGGCGCATGCCGCCGGAGAGCTCCGCCGGATAGCTGGCCTCGAAACCGCGCAGCCCCATCTGCTCGAGGATTTGCGCCGCACGGCGCCGGTAATCGGCGACCGGTTGCCGTTGCGTCTTGGGGCCGAACACCACGTTTTCCATGACCGAGAGCCACGGAAAGAGCGCCGGCTCCTGGAACACGACACCGCGGCGCGGCGATGGGTCGACAATCTCTTCGCCATCCACTCTCACCGCACCGCGGGTCGGACGGTCGAACCCGGCGACCATATTAAGCAGGGTCGACTTGCCGCATCCGGAGGGGCCCAGGATCGCGACAAATTCCCGCTCGGCGACGCTGAGGTTGATGTCCTCAATCGCGAGCACGCGGCGCTCGCCTTTCGCGAACTCCTTCCAGACGTCTTCGAGCTCGATCATGCGTGCGCCTCGAGCGTGCGCCAGCGCAGCATAAAGCGCCCGCTCCAGACGATGATCCGATCGGAGAGGAATCCGAGCAGCCCGACCGAGAACATCGTCGCGACGCAAATGTCCATCCGGCCGACGTAGTAGGCGTCCCATAGCACGTAGCCCAGGCCGGACTTCACGGCGATCATCTCGGCGACGATCACCGCCGTCCAGGCGACGCCGATGCCCAGCCGCAGGCCGGTGAAGATCGACGGCAGCGCCGACGGAAAAACGACCTTGGCGAGCACGGTGATCGGGCCGGCGCCGAGCATGCGCGCGGCGCGAAGCAGCAACAGATTGGTGTCGCGCACCCCGTGCGTGGTGTTCACCACGATCGGATAGAATGCGCCGAGGCCGATAAGAAACAGCGCGCTGGCGTCATAGATGCCGAACACCGCGATGGCGAACGGCAGCCACGCCGTGATCGGAACCGGGCGCAGAAGCTGGACCGTCGGATCGATCAGGCGCGCCGCGAGCCGGCTCCAGCCGATCATCAGCCCAAGCGGAATCGCCACCACCGCGGCAAGCCCGAACCCCTGCAGCACGCGCCGCGTCGAATACGTAACGTTGTCAAGCCAGGTGCCGGCGTAAGGCGAGAGCATCGCCTTGCTGCTGCCGAAGATCCAGGTGTACCAGGAGCGCACAACCTGTTCCGGGGACGGGATGATGCCTTCCACCACCCAGCGCTGATCCACCGCAAAGTGCCACAGCGCCAACAGCAGGAGCGGCAGGACGACAAACCAGGGCGCTGGCAGCCGCAGATTCATACCGATCCCGGTTGGTTGGCTCGTCATTCCGGGGCGCGCCCATAAGCGCGTTCACGTGCGTCTTCGACGCGCTATGGGCGCGAATCCGGAATCCAGATGCATTTGCTGAGCTCGTAGCTGGATTCCGGGTCCCGCGCTTCGCGCGGTCCCGGAATGACTGCGTACTCATCAATCGGACTACGTATCACCTCTTACCGATTCATGCCGAGCTGATCCGGCGACTTGCCGGTGGCCTTGGCCAGAAAATCGTAGTCGTAGTGCCCGCCGATCTCGCCCGACACGTCGCGCGTGATGACGCCGTTGTCCGACAGGAACTTCGTGATGCGCTTGATCGATTCGAGCGGCAGCATCGGATCGAGCTGCGTCGTGCGGATCGACTCGGCCGCCACGTTCTCGGGGAGCCCGGCCTTTTCGGCGTAGATCCGCGCCCAGCGCGCGCTGTCCTTGCGCGCGATTTCGAGCACGTCGAGGTAGGAGACCACCAGGCGCTGCACCGCGTCGCGGTTCTTCTCCATGAAGGGCCGGTTCACCGCCAGCACTGAGATCAGGCCGCCGACCGTCTTTGAGCGATTGTGGTCAAGCGTCGGGTAGGCGCCAAAACCGTCGATAATCGCCTGTGCGCAGAACGGCTGCCACACCACGGCCATGTCGATTTCCTTGCCTTGCAGGGCCCTGAGGTAATTGGCGCCGCCGCCGACGATATTGACGATCTTCAGCTTGTTGTACTCAAGCGCGTTTTCCTGGACCGAGGCGGCGAACTTCAGCCACGAGATCGAGCCGGCGCCCACGCCGATGCGCTTGTCGGCGACGCCGTTCCAGTCCTTGATGTCCTCGCCCTTGCGCACGACCAGGCAGTCGTTGCCCGATCCGACGCCCGCCACGCCGACCAGCGTCTTGGCGCCCTGGCCGACGGCAAGCGAGATATCCTGCGGTCCGAACGCGGTCAGGTGGATGTCTCCCGAGACGAGCGCGGTGCGCGCGTCCGCGAACCGCTGAAACATCACGGTTTCGATCTGGATGTTGTACTTGGCCGCCTGCTCGGGCAGCAACCAGAGCGGTGACAGCGCGGGCACGTTAAGCATGCCCTGCTTGATCTTGAGCGGCTGTGGCAACGGCTTGCGCAGATCGGCTGCTTGTCCGAACGCGCTGCCGGCGGCAAGCGTCGTTGCACAAATTGCCAGCATGAGACTGCGTATTGCGTTCATTGTGAGCCCCTCTGATGTTCGTGCACCTGGATATTTTCAGCACTGGATTATGATAGTCGCAGAATCCGCCCGCTGAATCAAGACGCGTTAAAACTCCTCGAGAATTCGTCCATGGCCAACGACGCGATCCTCGACACCGCACTGCCGAATAGCATGCCAATAGGACACCACGTTGACGGCTAACACTGGTTTGCCGAGCCAGCGCTCGGCCTCCGCGGCAACACCAGCAGACGGTAACGCGGTGCCCAAGGCTAAAAGAGCTTCGACGTCGCTGCCGTCCAACTCGCGGAGTGCACCGCGAATATCCTGCAGCGGAACTTGCGCGATCGCTCGGGGCGTTGGGCATTTCAGTCCGTTGTGCCGGACCACATCGAAGCCGGCCTCTACGAAATAGGCGCGCACCATTTCATCGCCGCGCGGCTGATGCGGCGTCAAGATGGCGATCTTTCGCGCTCCAAACCTCTTCAATGCCGCTATCGAAGCCGTGGAGCCCATTGTGACGCCGACGTTCGCGCGCTGCGCCAGTTCGGACTGCAATTTGTCGGCCTGTGCGACACCGCCCCAAAAACTCTCCAACGCAATGCCAAAGATGAGATGATCGAGACCCGCTGTCATGATCTGGTCGATGGCGGTTCCAAGGCCATCGCGCATCATCTGCATATGTTCGAAGAACGCCTCCTCGGTATTCAGCGGACGTTCTTTGATCGTCACGCGGCCGGTATGGCAGGTGACGCCCGGCACTTTCTGCGCGTCGGTTTCTGGCTGAACGGTCGTATTGGTTGACGGCACAACCACACCGATACGCTTGCGATAGCCAAGGGTGTCAGGCATGAGGCAAACTCCAAGAAGCTGGCGGCTCAACCTAGCCAGCGGAGCCATGTGCATCAAGCGCCCGGCATCGCTTGCTGCGTATGTACACTTTTGGTGACTAGAAGTCGTTGCGATCCGAGGCAACCCGACGCGATGGACCGTATTAGCGATTGGAGCGAACTCAATCCGGAAGCGAAGCGCTTACGGCAAAACACCGCGCGTACGCACGCCGGCGCTCTCAGTCAGATCACCAACGCATTCGTCGAGATAGCGGCGCCCGCGCCGCTCGCTGCCGCTGGTTCACTGAACGGTCTGCCATATGCCGCCAAGGACATATTTCGGACGAGCGCCAGAGAACCCGGCTGCGGATTTGGCGCAGGTTTCGCCTCCGGTATCGAAGGCTTCAGCGATCACCTCCAACGCCTTGCCGCCGCCGGCGCGGATCTGATCGGCTTCGCCAGCATGACCGAACTGGCCTACGAACCGTCGGGCTTCAATGCAACGCTCGGTCGCGTGCGCAATCCATGGAATTTTGACTTCATTTCTGGCGGATCCTCGTCCGGATCGGCAGCCGGAGTGGCGGGCGGTGCGGTCGTCGCGGCACTGGGATCCGATACTGGCGGGTCGCTGCGGATTCCCGCTCACGCCTGCGGCGTAACCGCCTGGAAGCCGACGCACGGTTTGGTTTCAGCGAGCGGCGTGATGCCGCTGGCCCCGACGCTTGATGCCGTGGGAGCGCTCGCGCGCAGCGCCAAAGATCTCTTGCTGCTTGCGCCGTTCATTGGATCTCCGAGCGCGACTCAACCTGCGCGCCGTGCCGTCGTGCTCGTCGACGTCGTGGCGGAGTGCGAACCGGTAATCCAGCGCTGTCTCGCCGATGCTGTGGAGGCGATTAAAGCCGCCGGCGTGGCAATCGAACGGCGTTCGGCACTGCCCATGTTGCAGGAGATCGACCGCCATGCGCTCATCGTTATGCAAGGCGAAAGTGCCCGCCAGCATCGCTCCCTCCTCGAGGGTGATACATTATCTCCCGTCCTGCGCCAGCGGTTGGCGAAGGGTTTGGACATCAGCGACGAGACACTTGCGGCAAGCGTCGCTGCACGTGATCGTCTGGTGCGGCACTTTGAGGAGCAGGTGTTGGCCGGTAGTGACATCGTCGTTCTGCCGGTCATGCCGATTGCAACTCCGACCGCGGACCGTTGCGATCCCGCGTCGGATCGCTTCTCCGCCCGTACGCTCTACGCGTTGAGCCGATGGACGCGCTTCGTCAACATGCTAGGGTTCCCGGCCGTGGCTATGCCGGCCGGCTTCGATAGCAATGCCATGCCGATCGGTGTTCAGGTTGTCGGCCGCGCAAGGACCGATCTTGCTCTATTGGAGCTGGTACAGCGCGTGCAGACGATCACAAGTTGGCATGCGCGGGTGCCACACGCCGTTGCCCATCTCTTCCCCGAAGCGGAGCCTTCCTCATGACACGCCCCGTGGCTTCATCCGCGCTGTCGCATCTGCGTGTGCTCGACCTGACGCGCGTGCGCGCCGGGCCGACCTGCTGCCGGATTCTGGCCGACTTTGGCGCCGACGTGATCAAGATTGAAGCTCCTCCAGGCGTCGATCCGAACGAAGGTATTAGCGGTGCGCGCCACGGCTACGACATGATCAACCTGCACCGCAACAAGCGGTCGATCACGTTGAATCTGAAGGAGCGTGACGGGCTCAGCGTTTTTATGCGCTTGCTGAAGACGGCCGATGTCGTGGTTGAAAACTTCCGACCCGATGTGAAAGATCGTCTCGGTATCGGCTATGAGGCACTTAAGAGCGTCAACCCGCGCGTAATCCTCGCATCGATTTCCGGCTTCGGTCAGAGCGGACCGTACAAGACCCGCGCCGGGTTTGATCAGATCGCGCAAGGCATGGGCGGGCTCATGGGCGTCACCGGCGAACCTGGAACACCGCCGATGCGCGCAGGTATCGCGGTCGCGGATTCGTCAGCCGGGGTGTTCGCGGCAACCGGAATTTTGATTGCGCTCGCGGAGCGCGAGAAATCTGGCCTCGGACAATGGGTGCATACATCGTTGCTGCAGGCGCAAATTGCGATGATGGACTTTCAGGCCGCCCGCTATCTGATCGACGGCACGGTACCTCCCCAGGCCGGCAACGATCACCCGACCACTACCCCGATGGGCGTGATTGCGACGGCGGATGGTTTCATCAACATCGGCGTCGGCGGGGACGGTCATTGGTGCTCCTTCTGCAAAGTGATCGGGCGGCCGGATCTTGCCAACCATCCTGATTATGCCAAAGGTGTGAACCGCACGCGCAACCGGCCGGCAATTAAGGTGTTGCTGCAACCGATTTTCATGGGCCGATCGTCCGCAGACTGGCTGGCAGCACTGGAGGCAGAAGGCGTTCCGGCCGGCCCGATCTACAAGGTCGACGAGGTGTTTGCCGATCCGCAAGTCCAGCATCTTGGTATTGCCGTCCAAGTGCAGGATGCCGAACGAGGTTACACCCGTGTGGTGGGGCAGGCTATCGTGCTCTCACGCACGCCGGCGGACGTCGTCTGCAGCATTCCCGAACAAGGGGAGCACACGCAATTCATTCTTGGTGAAGTCGGCTATTCCGGCGACGAGATCGCAAGCTTGCGCGATCGCAAAATCATATGAGGTTACGATGGAACTTGGCCTTGGCGGTAAGCTCGCACTGATCACCGGCGGATCGCGTGGTATCGGCCGCGCAGTCGCAGAAATGCTCGGTTCGGAAGGCTGCAATCTCGTATTGGTCTCGCGCAACGCGGCGGATTTGAATGCCGCTAAGTGCGAAGTCGAGAAAGCGGCGAAGGTCTCGGTCCGCATTGATGCTTGCGATCTCGCCGACAGTAGCAATGTGACGCGCTTGGTCGCGCAATATTCGGACGTCGACATTCTGATCAACAATGCGGGTGCGATCCCCGGCGGAACCATTCTCGACGTCGATGAGGTGCGCTGGCGTACGGCCTGGGATCTGAAAGTCTTCGGCACGATCAATATGACCCGCGCCTTCTATCCCTTGATGAAGAAGCGGGGAGGCGGCGTCATCATCAACGTGATCGGCAACGCAGCCACCACGCACGATCCGAATTACATCTGCGGGGCCACCGGCAACGCCGGTCTCACCGCCTTCACCGAGGCGATCGGCAGCGGCAGTCTGCATGACGGCATCCGCGTTCTCGGAGTCAGCCCCGGCCCGACGGCAACGGACCGTCTGCTCGGTCTCGTGACCAAACGTGCGAAGGAAAAACTCGGCGACGAAGCGCGCTGGCCCGAATTATTTCAGTCTCTGCCTGGTGGCCGCGTGGGCAAGCCGGCCGAAATCGCCGCGATGGTTACGTTTCTGGCCTCACCGAAGTCCGCATATACGAGCGGCATAGTGGTAACGCTGGATGCCGGCGCATCGTCGCGCGCCGGCGCGATCTGAGTTTCGACAAAGCCCCTGTTGGAGAATCGAATGCCTCATCTCACCACCGACGACGGCGTGAAGTTGCACTACGAAGAAGTCGGGAGCGGAACGCCGATCGTGTTCGTTCATGAGTTTGCCGGCGACTGGCGCTCCTGGGAGCATCAGCTCCGTTACTTCGGCCGCCGTTATCGTTGCATCGCCTATAATGCCCGCGGGTTCCCTCCTTCCGAAGTTCCCGATGACGTCGATCGCTATTCGCAAGTGCGGGCCCGCGACGACATTAAGGCGGTGCTCGACGCATTGAAGATCGAGAAGGCGCATATCGTCGGACTGTCGATGGGCGGTTTCGCCGCGCTGCACTTGGGCTTCACGTATCCGGAGCGCGCGCGATCGCTTGTCGTCGGTGGCTGCGGCTACGGCGCTTCGCCGGACAAGAAGGCGCAATTCGCGGAGGAAACGGAAGCCGCCGCCAAGCGGTTCGAGGAGATCGGCATGAGCAAGGCTGCGATCGGCTATGCCACGGCGCCCTCGCGCGTTCAGTTCCAGAACAAGGATCCGCGTGGTTGGAAGGAGTTTGCCGACCAGCTTGCCGGAAATTCGACCAAAGGCTCTGCGCTCACGATGCGCGGCGTCCAGAAACGGAGGCCGTCGCTGTTCGACCTCGTGGACAAGATGAAGACGATTACTGCGCCAACACTGATCATGACCGGCGACGAAGACTGGCCGTGCCTTGAACCGGCGCTTCTGATGAAGCGGACAATTCTCACCGCTGGGCTCGTAGTGATGCCGAACACCGGCCACACGATCAATCTGGAGGAGCCGGCGGCATTCAACCGTCACGTGGCGGATTTCCTGCACGCGGTTGATGCCGGCCGGTGGCCGGTGCGGGATCCACGGGCTATGGCCAACGCGATCCTGGGCAAGTAACGTAAGTCCGGCCACCGGCGTCGCACCTTGCAACGTCGAGCGATCAGCTGGTTGCGGCCGGCTCCTGGTGTGCGATCTCACATTCTGGCGCAAGCCGACTGCTTTAGGTCGATGCCGTCGAATAAAGCTTCGTGATCAGCGGTACTGTGTGATCTTGCTCGATTCGTTCAGCGACGAAGGCGGAGCATGATGGGTCGGCAGGCGGGCGACCAGAGGCAGATTTTCTATCTTCTTCACTCTCGAAGATCGCATTCCACCAGGTTATTTGCCGGCGGCGGCAACTTGGTCAGGAAAAATTCTACACTGGTCTATTTTCGCAAATTGGCGGCGTCGATCGCGGCATCGAACTGCGACTGTTCGCGCGCAATCTGCGCGGCGAATTCCTGCGGCGTAGTGCCGTTGGCTACGATCCCGAGCTTAGTCAGTTGCGCGACAATTGCCGGATCGCGCGCCACTGCGATCACGTGTTGAGCCAGCTTGTCGACGACCGCCTGCGGCGTCTTGGCGGGCGCGAGAAAGCCGTTCCAGGAATTGAGCGAGAAGTCCGGAAACAGCTCGCTGACGGTCGGAACATCGGGAAGCTGCGGCATGCGCTTGTCAGTGGCTACTCCGAGAATTCTGAGCTTTCCGCTTTGCGCCTGCGGGATGAGTTCCGAGGCATTGCCAAAATACATCTCGATCTGTCCGCCGAGCAACGCCGTCACCGCTGGTGCGCCGCCGCTAAATGGAACATGAACGGCATCAATGCCGGCGCGCGCAACGAACAATGCGCCGGAGAGATGCCCGATCGAGCCGGTGCCGCCAGAGCCGAAACTGGATTTGCGGGCCTTGGCCCAAGCGATGTACTCCGGCATCGTCTTGGCCGGGGTCGCCGCATTGATCGCGAGGATGAACGGTCCGGTACCGAATATGCTAACCGGAATGAGATCCTTGAGCGGGTCATAATTGACCTTCTGAATCTTCGGCGCCACCGCGATTTGCGGCGCAGCACCAAACAGCAGCGTATAGCCGTCCGGCGGTGCCTGTGCGACGAACGCCGCTGCGATCGTTCCCGCCGCCCCGACCTTGTTCTCTATGACAAATGCTTGTTTGAGGTCGTCAGCAAGACGGGCACTTGCCATCCGTGCCATCACGTCGGTGTTGCCGCCTGGCGCGAATGGCACGATGACCGTAACTGTCTTGCTTGGCCAATCCGTCGCTTGTGCGTGTGCGATTGCCGGAAAGAAGGTCGTAAGAATCATCGCAATTTTGACAGTTAAACTCAATGTTCTCATGACTCCCTCTCCTTGTCGCGTCATCCAGTATCGGGTCACTTGTGTCGCAACCTCGTCCTCATAGGCGTATTATGATCTAGCAATCCCTTGTGGCGCTGATACTCGATCATTCCGGCAACGAATTGGCGCAAGATCGTAATTTATAGAACGGCAAATCGCGTTGAACAATGTCCGCAATCTGCGAGGCTTCGCATGGAGCGGATAGCGACCTTCACTCGTGTCTCCTGAAGGCCGACCACATCTATAGTATAGCCCGACTATAGTATAGCCCGACGTCTGCCATCGTCGAACGTCGTTCGGCTGCGGGGAGAATGGATTGGGGGTGACAGCCCGGCATCGATGGGAAGCAGGCGACTTTTCATCTTGTGGTTGCCCCTATCCGACGGATAACTGGCTGCGAAATCCGCTTTCTGTCGCTGAATTGGCACATGTCCGCGTTAGGTTATTGCATTGGCGTAGTGAAGACTTTCGATCATCGCAACGCGCTGCAAGTATGCGCGAAGCTTTCCGCGATCGGAAACAATCGCACGCAACTCGCCATAAAATCGTTCGCGTTCGCGTGAATCTTTCTGCTCGATATTGCGCTTATTCTCGATGGTTTGGCGCTGTAGATACTCCTGCGCGACAGTCCGCCGTTGGCGGTCGTACAGGTCGAGCAGATTTTCAGGCGCACCGTG
This sequence comes from uncultured Hyphomicrobiales bacterium, assembly GCA_964575715.1. Classification (GTDB taxonomy): domain Bacteria; phylum Pseudomonadota; class Alphaproteobacteria; order Rhizobiales; family Xanthobacteraceae; genus PNAI01. The sequence continues at coordinate 12,477 of CAZNSG010000070.1, forward strand.
CTGAATAATCGCTGAAAGTTTTTCGACAAGATTGAAGGCATCATGGAAGCCGAAGTTCATGCCCATCCCGCCGAGCGGATTATTGATATGCGCGGCATCTCCGGCGATGAGAAGTCTACCAACGCGGTAGCACGAGGCGACGCGCTGATGCACGCTGTAGAGATTGCGATGAATAACGTCGTAGTGGCCGTCCTTACGATGAAATCCCTGCATGCGCCCTTGCACCGCGCCTTCCTCGAAGATGGCTTCGGCCGGACTATGGGCGTCGACGGGGAAAACGACGCGCCAAGTACCGCGCTCGTCGTGACCGGGAACCTTGAACAGCGCGCACCATTCGTCGGGATCGGCGATATAGTTAGTCATCGCATAACCATGCTGGGCGAAATCGTAGCGGGTACTGAGAATCAGAAAGCGCTCCTCGTAGGTGAAACCGGAAAATTCGACATTCATGGATTTACGCACCTGGCTGCGTCCTCCGTCGCAACCGATCATCCAAAGCCCGCGAAACGTCTTCGATCCACCAGGCACTTCGACGGTAGCTGTCACGCCATTTTTGTCCTGCATGACATCCAGAACGCGATGTTCCATCAGCACCTGACATTCCGGATAAGCCTTGAGCTGGTCAAGCAAGATGCCGCAAACCTTATGCTGCTCGAGCATCAACCTAAATGGGTAGCGAGTATCGTGAGCAAGAGCACCAAGATCAAAATCAGCAACAACGCCGGTCCGGCGATCGCGGTATTGAAAGTTTCGCACGATATAGCCGCGTGCCAGCATCACTTCGATCACGCCGATGCCTTCGAACATCTCCAGCGTCGGCGGATGGATGGTCCCGGCGCGCGGATCATCGAAAATCTTGTTACCGACTTCCAAGACCGTGACCGGAATACCGCGGCGGGCGAGGTTGAGTGCGGCCGTGAGGCCGACAGGGCCAGCGCCAGCAATGAGGACGCGTTCCATTGACTTTGGCGAACTCAGCGGCAAGGGCATGGCGTATGTACCAAAAACCTATACGCGGACGTTATGGTGATGAGGACCGCCGAGGACTGGCGTTGATACAATGCGGCCGCCGCGTTCTCGGCTCATCACAATCACCGTCATAGGCCGCCATCTCCCCGTGCAATTCCGAAATCGGGGAGAGTGATATCTCTAACTGGGCTAACAGTGACTTATCTATCGCGCGCCTACAGTTGTGATTCGCATAATGACAGGTTAAGGAGGATGCTGGATGACAGGTTAAGGAGGATGCTGGACTGATCGGTAGCCAAGCCCGGAAATGACGACCGATGACTCAGCGCCACACCAACCCGTTTTGTTTTACTCCAGTTTGATGTTGTTCGCCCGCACGACCTCCCCCCAGCGGGCGGATTCGTCACGCATGAATTTGGCGTAGTCCTGCGGCGAGCCACCGGCAGCGACCGCGCCCTGCTTGACGAAATTCTCCCGAATTTCGTCCGATCCGAGGATTTTCTCGATTTCTCCATTCAGTCGCTGAACAATCGGCTGCGGCAACTGGGCAGGGCCAACGACACCGTACCACAACGAAATCTCCATGCCCTTGATCCCGAGTTGAGCGAAGGTCGGAATGTCGGGCAAAACTGAATTGCGCGCGATGCTGGCCGCTGCCAGCGGCCGCAGCTTGCCGGCCTGGATCAGCGCGAGTAGCGACGGCACTGCGTCAAACATGATATCCACGCGCCCGGCGCCGACATCGATCACGGCGGGGCCACTTCCGCGATAGGGCACGTGCAGCATTTTGCTGCCGGTGATGGTCTGGAACAATTCGCCAGCGAGATGCGGAGCGCCGCCATTTCCAGACGAGGCGAACGAAAGCTTGCCCGGGTTCGCCTTGGCGAAGTCGATCACCTGCTTCAGCGATTTTTCGGGACGATCTGCGTTGATGGTCATCACCAGCGGCAGGTTGGCAACGAAGATGATCGGTGTGAAGTCCTTTACTGAGTCGTATGGGAGCTTGGTGTGGATGTGCGGTCCGATGCCATGGGTGGTGATCGAGTTGAGTAGCAGCGTGTAGCCGTCCGGCGCAGCCTTGGCGACATTGTCCGAGGCAATGGTGCCGCTGGCACCGCCGCGATTGCTGATAACCACCGGCTGACCCAAAGCATCACCGAGTTTGCGGCCGACCAGGCGCGCGATGAAATCGGCGGCACCGCCGGGCGGTACGGGTACCACCAGGGTAATCGCCCTGCTGGGGTAATTGTCCTGCGCTTGCGCGACCGGCGCGGCGATAGCGGCTGCCACGATAAGATAAAGGCCAAGATGGGTTCTCATTGTCCGACTCCACATCGTACACTCCGGTGCCAGAAGCTTAATCAGTTTCTCCACATAGGGGCAACGGCCCGACCGGCGCACCATCCAGGTTTTCGTCCATGCCGATCCGACTCATGGAAAACTTCCGCGCTATTTTTTACGCGCCGTACTACGCCACCCATGTGCTGGGCTTCTATCGGTATGAAGGCGTCGAAGTGGAGCTGCTTACATCAAATGCGCCCGGCGATGCGGTTTCCAAGCTGATCGATGGTACCATCGACTTGACCTGGGGTGGGCCGATGCGGGTGATGAAGGCGCACGACCAGGACAGAAACTCTCCGCTAGTCAATTTCTGCGAGGTTGTGTCCCGCGATCCTTTCTTCCTGATTGGCAAACGTAAAACGAGTACGTTCCAGCTAGCCGATCTCGCCGGCAGAAAATTTGCCTCGGTGTCCGAGGTGTCGACGCCGTGGATGTGCTTGCAGCAGGATCTGCGAGACCGGGGCATGAACCCCGACAAGCTTCTGCGCTTCTCCGACCGGACGATGGCGCACAACTATCAAGCTTTGCAGGCGGGCGACATCGACGTAATGCAGGTGTTCGAGCCGTTCATATCAATGGCTGAGAAGGATGGCGCCGGCGAAGTACTTTACGCGGCGAGTACACGGGGCCCGACGGCCTATACCGCCTTCATCGCCACGCGCGAAGACTGCGCAATGCGCCGCGGCGAATTCGCTGCGATGACGCGCGCCACTGCAAAGATGCTGGCGTGGCTCTACGCTAATCCGGCCGAGGAGTTGGCGAAGGCGGTGGCCGCGTTTTTCCCGAATGTGCCAATGGATATTTTGGTTCGGTCGCTTCGTCGTTACAAGGACGCCACCTTGTGGTCGCGCGAGACCAGGATGCTCCCGCAAGGTTTCGCGCGGCTTGCGCAAAGTCTGCACTCGGGTGGGTTTATCCTTCGGATGCCGAGCTATGATGAATGTGTTGAGTCGAATCTCAATGGGATCTGCTGAGTTTTGCCGTGCTTCCACATGGCAGATCTTCACGTTCACGCCGCCAACAATGGTGTCATTCAGCGTCAAACGCCAAAAATATGTCACCGTCGGGGAAGAGCCAAGGAACCAAATTCGTTCCCGAGTGCATAAAATTAGCAGTCCGATCCCATAGACGGGCATGTCTGCAAGGGGTCAACTTTGTCATTTTGCCATATTTTGCGCATGTCCGGTTTGCCTCCGATCGCGTCCGGGATAACGACCGCAAAAAATTTGTGCTAGGAACAAATCCCCGGCGATGTCGGCGATGCCTCCAACTTCGACAGATCCGGATGACATGCGAAATTACGCTACGTGCCATTCGCGACATTAAGAAAGAATGGCGGATTACGCTAATCAGCCCTATGCGCGGCCATATGCAGCTTCGGCGTTATTCGTGCTGGAATGGCTCAAGAAAATTCGGGGCGCCTCAGCGGCGGGCCGCCGTGCGGATTGTGCTTAGCGCTTGCTCCCCGGCGGGACGTATCCACGCTGCTCGACGGGGACGAGGCCCCCACAGGGAGAGCCTTGGGCGTACCCCGTCTTGAGAGCCTCCAATCGCGCCGCGCGGGACGGATACAGCGTCGAACCCTGCTCGGGATAGCGAGTTGAAGCCGCAGCCAGCACGGCGGGAAAGAAGCTCCGGTTGTGATACGTCTCGAAACGCTTGACGGACACGCCTCCAAAGCGATCGGCCTCCAGTTCTTGTTCCAATCGAGTGCCGGAACCGCCGCCGACAACATGCTCGCAAAAAAGATGTCCGGCCTCGTGTCCTAGGACCAAGTAAAATTCAGCCGTAGCGGTGGCAGCCCAATTCGGATCATAGGCTATGGTGCGATAGCCTTGACCGTAGAACGCCAAGGCGTTCCTGATGCCAAGCGATCGGCGAATTTGAAGTTTCAGTGCGTTTATTTTCGCGGCGTTCGGAATGCCGATAAGTTCAACAAGAATCTCTACATCGATTACGGCGTGCGGCTCGACCTTAATGTTGGCGTCGCGAAACTGCTCCTCGTGAAAAGCGCGTGCATCGCGACCAATGCGGATAGTTTCTTGAGCGCTGGCGCTTGGCGACCACAGAAAGAGGCTAGCCAAGAAAACGGCCGTCAGATGCTTCATGGCGTCGTCCGAGGGCTGCTGAAGTTCTCTACCTTGGCAGGAGTTTTTGCCACTTGCAACTAGACAGACATCGAATTCCCGTGCACCTTCAGGCTGCTTGAGGCTGGAGCTTGCGACCCATGATGTGGCTGCTAAGGACGGGTGCCGTCCTAATTCTGTGTCTGGTGTCGGCGGTCTCTGTTCGAAGTCAGTCGCAGCCCAGCGCATCAGGGGGCAACACCGCACCACTTCGAGGCGGAAATCCGATAACGTGGAATGTGTTGCCCTCCCTTTCGACGGCAGGGTTCTACGCCTGGTGCAACACCGTACGAGGGCTTTGCCCAGTGCAAGGGAATGCACCGATCGCGCCGGGTTCGGTTTGCCACTGCGCCGAGCATGCAGGACGGACAATGTGAGCGCCCGCCACCCAAATCCGAGACTCCGTGTGCGGAACGGACTAGGGTTTCACCTTGGACTAAGAAAGAAAGTTTTTAAGGGGTAATCGTCCTCCCGACCCGAAAACCCAAATCGTTGCCCCGATTGCCGGTGGCGAACCCGATGCGGAAGGCCGAGCGGAGGATCTGAGGAAAGTCGACCCAGGAACCGCCGCGAACCACACGGCGAGTGCAGTCGCCCCTGGTTCTTGCCGAGCCATCAGTCGGCGCTTCGTTGTAATTATCCGCGTAGCAATCCTCGACCCATTCCCACACATTGCCGTGCATGGCGTAAAGGCCAAACACGTTGGCAGCGAATGAACCGACCGGAGCGGTTTGTCTGTTGTCCCACTGGCTGCCACAGCCGTTGCAATTGGCGTTGTCCTTGCCAATGTCGTTGCCCCAGGAATAGGCCGTCGCGCTACCAGCGCGCGCCGCGTACTCCCATTCTGCCTCGGAAAGTAGCCTATAGTTTTTGCCGGTCATTCTGGAGAGCCATGCAATATAACGCTGCGCGTCGTCCCAAGTGACGTTGATCACTGGCCGCCGCTCTCGGCCCATATTGTTGTCGCTGACACGCGGATCGCAATCGCCATAGGCAACGCAAGCATCCCAATCGTCGAAGGTAACCTCGAACTTGGATACTGCGAGGGGCTTGTCGAATACGATCCTATGCTGGGGACCTTCATTGTCATGGCGGCCCATTTCATCCGCTGGCGAGCCCATCATAAAGCTTCCTGGGGGAACTACGACCATCTCGGGACAGTCCTTGGCGCATTCCCTGAAAGAGTCCTTGGGTTTCAGTGCCCGCTCAGCGTCTGCGGTAAGCACATGCGGCCGAACCTGAGTCATCATGTACGGCCGTATAACGGTGAACCAGCGCCAACGCTCCAGCAGATAGGCCTCGTTCAACCAGCCGATCAAGCCGGCAATGATGGCTAAGGCCAGCACGCCGACCACTGTCTGCACGCGTCGTCGCCGCCGTTCCGCCGCCTTGCCGCTCAGCAAGATGAACTCCCGATCAGTCCCTGGGATGTCCGAGGAGCGCTTGGCGAGCCAGCTTTGCGCCTGCGAAAGCGGCAGCCCCATGAGCAGCGCGTCGTGCTTGGAAGCGTCCGGTGCCGCTTGCCACGCGCGGCGAGCAGCTTCCAGGCCACTTCGCCAAGCCAAAAACTCGCGCTCGGCCGCGATCCACTCGCGCAGCTTCTCCCAGCGTCGGAAGATCGCCTCGTGTGCCACTTCGGCATAAATTTCACCGCCCTCGGGCGCTGCCGTCACCAGCAGGCGATTTGGATGGTTGGCAAGCTCGCTGACAAGTTTCCACTCATCATCAGAGAACTCCGAGCGCAGCGCACGCCGCCGTGTAGGCTCGCCATCCTCGCGCACGGTGGCAAGCTTGAGAGTCAATATCCGCCTTAGCGCGTCTTCCGCACCGGGGTGTTCGGCGACAAATTTATTGGCCCGCTCAACCAGCACACGTCCGAGTTCAATGGCTTGCATCGGCAGGCGCAGCACGCCGTCACCGCGTCGGACCATTTCGCTCCACATATCGTCGAGCAGATACGACAACAGTGGAAGCGCGCCTGCGTCCTCGGTCGATTCCTCCGCCGTGCGCCGCGCAATATCGGCCGCAAGGGTATCGCTCTGAAAGCGGGCGGAGAGTAGCTTGGCCGGGCTGCTCACAATTCCATACAGTTCGGCCTCACGCAGCGGTGGTACGTTGATCAGCCGGTGCACCGCATAGAGCGATTCATCCTTCTGCAATTCACCAAAGAAGTCTGCCCGCAGGCTCATCAGTGCGCGCAGGCGTGGATCGGCAAGGCCGCCAGCAATTATTTCGGAAAAGCGGCGGCGCTGCTGTTTCTCAGCGCGCACATAAAGCTCTTCACCTTGATCGATATAAAGGAAAAATGCCGACGGTGCAGGCTGCGCAAGTTCTCGGTATCGCTTCTCTGTTGCATCAAGTAAATCAGGCAACGTGGCCTTGCCGTCACGCAAAAACTCGACCCACTCGTTTTGTTCTGCCACCCGCTTGGGATTGGTCGCGCCGTATTGCCAAGTGTCGAGAAATTGCTCGACCAGCGCTTTCAGCGGCTCTGTACCGGGCCGCATCGTCAGAAAACACCAGTGGCGGCTATCGTGAAAGACCTGCGGCCACAGCCCGGGATTCGCCGTGTGTTCGGGAAACCCCTGGCGCAGCAGCGCCGCCAGCACGCCAGCGCGCGCAAGCGAAGATTTTCCCACACCGGAATTGCCGAGCAAAACAGGCAACTTGCCGGGTGCCGATGCTAGCGCATTGATCACCTCAACTATTTCCCGCTCCCTCCCGAAGAAGAAATCGCTGTTGGCCTCAGTCATCGCTTCCAGGCCGCAATACGGCCTCGTATAGCGCCAAAGCTCCCCCGGTCTTGTGGCCGGGCCCGATGTTGCATCGATCAGCTTAGCGATGTTCGCTTCGGAGGCCGGGTCTTCGGTGATGAGCCAATGAAGCTGCTGCACGAACGGCAGGCCGGGCGCCGCTTGTCCCGCCAGCAGGATCAGGATGATGGGATAATTGGGCTCCTTGGCGCGCCGGTCAAACGCCTCGTTGTATTCAATCACTTGATAGGGGCCCAATCCGTTCTTCCCGACCAGCAGGACGAAGGCACTGGACTCGGCAATTTCCTTGGCCAATTGCGGCAGCCAGAAACCGCCCGTGCGCATGCCCTCGGGCGCAAAGAAAATGACCGCATCGGAATCCTTGCGCTGCAGCGCGGCCTTTAGCCCCTGCATCAGCGCAAAATCTTGCGAGGTATAACTTAAGAACCAGCGTCGCATGCCGGGACCGATTCAATTTCAGCTTGTAATTTCGAAGATCAAATCAGGAAACTGCGACCGGCGGAATGGGGTTGAATGGTCAATTTGCGCTGCGGCAATTCCTGGGCCGAGTCTGTCGAAATGGGTCAGGATCGACCGATTCCGCATGTCCGCGCATGGTCCGCTCATACCCCGATAGCGTCCAGGATAACGGACATCGCCGGCCCCGGTCCATGCCGACATCTGAAGGGGGCAGAGCCTCTCAGCCCTGCCCCGCAAGTTCAGATTTCGACCTGCTCCGCGATGGCGAGGGCGTCGTCCACTTCGACGCCGAGATACCGCACGGTGCTCTCGATCCTATGTCCCACGGGACATAAGATAGATTATGTCCCGCGTCGAACTATGTCCCGTCGCGCTGTGACGTGGTTCGTCATCAATACGAACGACTAGCCGACCGGGACATAGTCCGTGTTGTCACAGGCTTTTGAGGAAAGCGAGGAGCTTGTCGTCGGGCCGAAACCGCCCGGGCTTTCCGTTGAGAGGTGTAACCGTGTCGAGAACCTGCTGCTTCAGCTCAAGGTTGGCATCCAAATAGACCTGCGTGGTCTCGATCGACTCATGGCCGAGCCATAGCGCAATCACGGACTGCTCGACACCGTGTTGCAACAAATCCATCGCTGTTGTGTGTCGAAGCACATGCGGGCTCACGCGCTTATGCTTCAGCGATGGGCAGGCGGTGGTTGCCGCGGCGACGTGCTTGGCCAATAGGTAGTGCACGCCGTGCGCGCTCAAACGACTGCCGCTTGCGTTCGGGAACAAGGGCTGATCCGGGAGCTTGAGCGGTTCTTTCACCCAGGCAGCGAGGACGGTCCGGGTGTTCTTGCTCAGCGGCGTACATCGTTCCTTGCGTCCCTTGCCGATCACGCGCACGTGCGCGCCGGTCCCCAGATGCAGATCCTGCTGCTGAAGGCCGATCAACTCCGACAGACGTAGCCCGGTCTGCACCGCGAGCAGAATGAGGGCGTGATCGCGGCGCCCTGACCATGTGCGCTGATCCGGCGCGGCGAGTAGCGCATCGACTTCCTGTCGGCTCAGGAACGGCACCAGTGCACGTGCGAATCGCTTGGCTGGGATGGCCAGCACGCGTTGGATCTGCGCGGCATGCGCAGGTGCTTCGAAGGCAACGTAGCGGAAGAACGAGTGGATGGCGGTCAGACGAAGGTTCCGCGTTCTCGCCGTCACGTCGCGCACCTTCTCCAGTTCATCGAGGAAATCAACCACCAGAGGCACGTCGATGTCTTCGAGTGACAGCGTCGACGGCGCCCTGCGCAAGCACTTTTGCGCAAACTGCAGCAGCAGCCGAAACGTGTCGCGGTAGGAGGCAATCGTGTGTGCGCTCGCCTGACGCTGCTGCATCAGCCGCTGTGTGAAGAAGCGTTCCAACAGGGTGGGAAAAGTCGGCTGGCCCGTCATGATGACTCTCCCCAGCGCCGCTCCAGCCGCGCCATCGCCTGTGCCATCAGTTCCGGCCAGTTGCTGAGATACCAGTAGGTGCCGGCCACGCATACGTGCCCGAGATAGGTCGACAGCACCGGCAGTCGTCGCGCCGGGTCCTCGCCCGACTCGTACCAGCGGGTGAGCACTTGAACCGCAAAGCGGTGCCGGAAGTCGTGCAGCCGGGGGCCGTTGCGCGCGCCGGGCGCCCGCAGGCCCGTTTGCCGCGACAGCGCATAGAAGGCTCGATGAACGCGACCTATGTCGAGCCGCGTGCCACGATTGGAAACGAACATGTAGTCCGAGCGGCGCGCGCCGAGAAACTGTTTGCGCTGCTGAAGGTAGTGGACCAACACGGTGCGTGTGGATGGATGGAGCGGCAAGAGGCGGGATCGACCGAACTTGGCAGCCCGAATCGTGAGCACGCCTTGATCGAGATCGACATCATCTAGCTTCAGATCGAGCGCTTCGGAGATGCGCAGACCCGTGACGCTGAGCAAACCCAGAAGGCAATGAAAGACCCAGGGCCGCAACGGCGTCGACGGCCATGCGGTCGGCAGTTGCAGCGCCGCCTCCAACAAGCCCAGCACTTCCTGCTCGGTGTACAGGTAGGGCCGGGCTCGGGTCGATGGATACGGCAAGAGCTCCCGCGACGGAACCTCGGTGAGCGGATCGGTGGCGCTACGGTAGCGAGCAAAGCCGCGTATGAAGCAAAGTCGACGCGCTCGCTCGGCGGGCGTCACCGTCTTTGCCTGTTGTACCCACTCCAGAGCGAGCCGTGCCGTGATGTGCAGCGCCTGATGTTCCTCCATGAACACGATGAATCGCGGCAGCAAAAGACCGGCGTCACGCATCTTGAAGCCCAGACCTCGGCGCAATGCGAGGTACTCTTGCAAGGCCTCATTTAGGGTGTTCATCGCACACCTCCCGGCCACGGCATGGCCAGGGAACGTAGTGCACTGATATCCACCCGAGCGTAGATCGAGGTGGTCTGTGGGCTTTGATGGCGCAGGACTTCGCCGATCTCGTGCAACGAGGCGCCCCTCTGCAGCATGCGCACTGCCAAGGCGTGCCGAAACTGATGTGAACCGCGATGCGGCGCGTCGACCTGGGAGCGTTGCAGCGCGTAGCGCACGATCGTGCCGATGGCATCTGAGCCTGACATCAGTCCGCGGATCGGCGCCCTCGACCGCAAGAACAAATGTCGGTCCTTGCTCGCGGGCCGTCCCTGCTGCAGATAGGCAGCGATGGCCGCGCCCACATCGGCGGGCATCGGCAAGAGTTGCTCACGTCCACTCTTACTGCGCACTCGCAGGTGGCCGTTGTCCCAGTCGCAGTCTTCGAGTTGCAGCGCGATGATCTCGTGAGCGCGAAGCCCCAGACGCGCCAGGAGCAGCAGCACGGCGCGATCGCGCAGGCCGACCCCCGTACTGAGGTCACAACTGTCGATCGCACGCTGCGCATGCTCGGGTGATATCGCCTTGGGCAATGCCGGCGTGGTGGTCCAGGCGGCCACGATCGGCACCGCGGCAGCGAGCGCGGTGGCCACTTCACCGCGATACTGCGCGTAGCGCAGGAACGAGCGCATGGCGGTCACGACACACGTGAGTGCCGGCGGTTGCAGACATTGGGTCTGGCGTTGCACGAACGCGATGACATCACCGGCGCGCAGTGCGCGTAGATCGACCGCACCGCGGCCGAAACGCTGGTGGAGAAACCGCCCGGCGACCGTTCTGTAGCGTTCGATCGTTGCGGTCGCCAGCCCCTGCTGATCTTGAAGATGTTGCCCATAGTGGGCCACCAGGTCGTCAGCCGCTGTGGTCTCGACACGGGCTGCCGGACATACACCGCGACTGCGCAAGAACTGCAGCAGTTGCGTTACCTCGTGGCACTCACGACGCCGAGTCTCGGTGCGAATGCGCTGGTGTCGACGCCGACTACGGTGCTGGTAACGCTCGATGTGCACATCGCCGAGATCAGCCAACACCACACCGCGCTTCGCGAGCCAACGGTCAAACGCCAGTGCGTGCCGTACTTTGATATAGATGACGCTCGCTGCGTACTGCTGATCGATCAACGATGTGACAAACGCGCCAAGATGGCTTGCGCGCGGACCAGCGGCGCGGCCGACGAGCGCCGCGGCGCTCTCATATGTTCGTTCCATGATGTCCTCCTTGTGGGCGGAAGTGCCCAGCAAGGAGGATCGCTATGTCCGGCGCGCTGAGCATCAACGCGCGGCAGATCAGCTCAACTGTCCACAACGGGACATAGTCCGACGCGGGACATAATCGATCTTGGTGTGGCCGAGCAGAAGTTGGACGGCCCGCAGATTCCCAGTGCGCCGGTAGATCAGCGTCACCTTGGTTCGTCGCAGCGAGTGCGTGCCGTACAGATGCGGGTCGAGACCGATACCGGCGATCCACTCGGCGAGTAGTCGGGCGTACTGGCGAGGCGTCATGCTCAGTCCCGGCTTTCGGCCGGTGAACAGGAACTCGCCGGGCTTCTTGCCGGCCGCCTTCATGTAGTCGTCGACTGCCTGACGAGTTTGTTCCGTCAGTTCGAACCGAACTGGTCGTCCAGTTTTCTTCTGGCGCACGGTCGCGCGATCGACGGCATAACCATTGGGAGCCACGTCGTTGACTCTGATGGCGACAACGTCGCAGCCGCGCAGCTTGCTGTCGATGGCGAGATTGAACATCGCCAGATCGCGAGCCTGCTGCTCGATCTGGAGCTTGGTCCGAATCGCCCAGACGTGTTTCTGCCGGAGCGGCGGCTTGGCTCCGGTCATCTTACCCTTGTTCCAGGGTACCCGCTTAGGCGCGGGTGGGATAATATTTTCAACGTCATGCATGGTCGTACTCCTCTGTTACAGAGGCGAGGAGCATGGGCCATGCGAAGCGATGTCCGCTTTTTCGGTCGCAATCAGAGGGTTAGCCGACATAGCGCGGACATGCCGAATCGGTCGATCGTGACCCATTTCAGAAGTCGGTGCTGACCAGATCATAAGAGCCTTTGTGGCCGCGCGCATAAACCTTGGCTGCAGCCACATAGATCAAGTCGCGATTCGCATCAAAGGCGCCAAGCAGTCGGTCGTGGGTCAGGTCAGCTTAAATAAGGCAGCGATTTCGGCTTGCGGTCCTCGCCGAAGGGCGCATATTTCGCATTATGCCCAGGAAACGCCCGACGCTCCCGAGCCCCCCGACGCCAGCGGGTACGAATGACAACGCCAAATCCGTCGATCGATGGGACGATGAGGGCGGCGCTCCACGTGACGGCCGGCTACCGCGTAAGCGTCCCCGCGATTTCAGCCAAGCCGCAAAGCTCGTGGTCGATAACCGGAAATCCAGACGATAAGCACGTCAGCACGTCGTATGCCGAACGCGCGAATCTTACAATGCGAATGCACATGCGCCGCTTTACCCGGCTCACCAATGCGTTCTCGAAAAAGATCGAAAACCACACAGCAGCAGTCGCGCTCCATTCGATGTATTATAATTTCGCCCGCGTACATCAGACATTGAAGGTATCGCCTGCGATGGCCGCGGCCGAGCTTACAGCGACCCAGCTTGAGAATCACACCGACTTATCAGGGCCAGCCAGATAACCAGATCGTCGACATAGCCGAACCCGTCGCCCGCATGGCCATGACGGCATGATAGTTCACAAATAATTACCATTGGTTTTATATGGTTATTCTTCAATGACTTGATCGCGATTTGTGGGTGCTCCTCGTCCGGCCCACAATGTGGCATCCAGGCCACAACCTGCGAAAAAAACTGGTTTTCTGTGAAATCTGCGGTCGTGTTGATGTGTCAAGTGGCAGAAGTCAGCTATAAAATACGAAATTGCCTATTTTCAGCCTTGCTTCAACTTTGGAGGATTCCTATGTATCTCCACCGTTTTGCTCTCGCTGCGCTGGCCGCCGCTGCGCTTGGCGCCGGTATCCAGAGCGCTTCCGCCGCTGGGCCTGTGAAAGCGGCGCCTATGACTCCGGTCTACAATTGGACCGGTTGCTATGTTGGCATCCACGCTGGTGGTGGGTGGACAAAATCTGATTGGGTTTCGACGGGCGGGGTGAACGCGCATCCGGACGGCGACGGCGTTTTGATTGGCGGCCATATCGGTTGCAATTATCAGATTCAAACGTTCGTCTGGGGTGTGGAAGGCGACATCGATTGGACTAATATCGAGGGCAATGGACCTTGGTCGTCGCCTGGATTTACAGCACCCTATAAGACGAATTATTTGGCTTCGGTGCGCGGTCGTCTAGGTTTTGCCTTCAATCAGTTCCTGATTTACGGAACTGGTGGCGCCGCATTTGCAAAATGGGAGTATAGGACGCCTGAGTGCGGCGTCGGTGTTTGTGGCGCGTACGATAACTCGAACGCTGGTTGGGTTGCAGGCGGCGGCGTCGAATACGGCTTCAGCCGGAGTTGGACTGCGAGAGTTGAATACCTCTATTACGATTTTGGGACGGTGACTTCGCCAGCGGGTGGTGTTGATACAGTTCCTACCAACATACAGACTACCGTTTCAGTCGTTCGCGGCGGTCTCACCCTTCGCTTCTGATAATCATTGAAACTATCCGAGCTTTCCAAAGCCCCGGGCCTCGCGCCTGGGGCTTTTCGTTGTGTGCCGAGCATGAACGACAGCTTGGAGGTGAAAGTCCTCTATCCAGCCTGATGGCGGCGAAGGATTAGCGAAGCGCAAGGGCGTCGTCGCGAGGCGGGGTCTGAAAGAAGCGTGGAGCAAAGCCGCGGCCCGATGGACTAGAATCGGATAACGAGGCCTACCCGGCCGGACGAGCGAGCAAGTGATCGCGAAGTCCACGGTCATCAAGGACCGGGGTGGTAAATCCGGCGGGCGTGCGGCGAAGGCGGTCGGTCTTACCTCGGGAGGTCTGCGCTGTGTCTCGGATTCGAGACTGAGGTCGTCGCAAGGCGACCTGATCGCAACGCAGAAGTCAGCAGAGGGCATAGTAGGTGGAGCGCGCTTCACCGAAGGCCCGAACGTTGGCAGGACGCTCGAACATGGAGATCTCGGACCGGCCATGCGGCCGAATACCCAGGTATCTGGCCTTTGGAGCAACGGAAAAGGGTGAAGCCCGGACGGCGTAGCTCGAAGGGACCGAAGCCGGTGCGGCGGGCTCCATCAGTATAGCCTCCGGCGTTGGCG
>CAZNSG010000071.1:0-22989 GCA_964575715.1 uncultured Hyphomicrobiales bacterium
GTTCCTGCAATTCTCCTCGCGCCGCGACCTGCGCGAAAAAATATTCCGCGCCTGGATGGCGCGCGGTGAGGGCGGCGGAGCGACCGATAATGCGGCGATCATCGCCGAGACGGTGCGATTGCGCGCGAAGCGGGCGACGCTGCTCGGCTTTGGCAGCTATGCGCACTATCGGCTTGACGATGCCATGGCGAAGACGCCGGCCGCCGCGCGCGCGCTGCTGGAGCGCGTCTGGGCGCCGGCGCGCACGCGCGCGCTCGCCGACCGCGACGATTTACAGGCGCTGATCGCGCAGGAGGGCGGCAATTTCAAGCTCGCGCCCTGGGACTGGCGCTATTACGCCGAGAAATTGCGCAAGCGCCGCTGCGATCTCGATGAAGCCGCGGTCAAGCCATACCTGCATCTCGACCAAATGATCGAAGCGGCCTTCGACTGCGCGCAGCGGCTGTTCGGGCTTTGCTTCGCGCGCGTGGATGTGCCGGTCTGGCACGCGGACGTGCGTGCGTGGGACGTGCGCGACGCGCAAGGCCGCCATTGCGGGCTGTTCTTCGGCGATTATTTCGCGCGACCGTCGAAACACAGCGGCGCCTGGATGACCACGCTGCGCGATCAGCGCAAGCTCGACGGCGACATCCGCCCGCTGGTGGTCAATGTGATGAATTTCAACATGGGCGAGCCGACGCTGCTGAGCATGGAAGACGCGCGCACGCTGTTCCACGAGTTCGGCCACGCGCTGCACGCGCTGCTCTCCGACGTCACCTATCCCATGGTGTCGGGCACCAATGTGTTTACCGATTTTGTCGAGCTGCCGTCGCAGCTCTACGAGCATTGGCTGGAGCAGCCGCAGGTATTGCGCCGCTTCGCCCGGCATGTGCAAACGGGCGAGGCGATGCCCGAGCCGCTACTGCAAAAGCTCATCGCCGCGCGCACCTTCGATCGCGCCCGCGAGACGCTGGAATATCTCGCCTCGGCCTTCTTCGATCTCGATCTGCATGCGGCCGCGCCGGGTGCCAATGCGGATAGCATCGCGGTCAAGAGCATCGAACAAGCGCAGCTCGCCAAACTCGGCATGCCGGCGGAAATCGTCATGCGGCACCGGCCGCCGCATTTCGCCCATGTATTTTCCGGCGGCGGCTATGCCAGCGCCTATTACAGCTATCTGTGGTCGGAGGTGCTCGATGCCGACGCCTTCAATGCGTTTGAGGAGGCGGGCGACATTTTCGATCCCGCCACCGCGCAGCGGCTTAGAGATAACATTTACGCGGCCGGCGGCACACGCGATCCGGAGGCCTTGTACATTGCCTTCCGCGGCCGGCTGCCGAGTGCCGATGCGCTGCTCAAGAAGCGCGGCTTTACCGAGGCGGCCTGAGCATGGTCGACCTCCACAGCGCCGGACATCGCCGCGGCGTGGTCGCGGCGCCGCACCATGCCGCAGCCGAAGCAGGACGCGCCATTCTAGGCGAGGGCGGCAACGCGCTCGAAGCCATGGTGGCGATGGCGGCTTCCATCGCCGCAGTCTATCCGCACATGAACCACATCGGCGGCGACGGTTTTTGGCTGGTGCGCGAGCCCAACAAGCGCGTGCGAGCCATCATGGCCGCAGGGCCTGCCGGCGCGAACGCACGGCCTGAGCTCTACCGCGAACATGAGGCAATCCCGGCGCGCGGACCGCTGGCAGCGCTCACGGTGCCGGGTGCCATCGGCGGCTGGATTTTGGCGGTGGAGGCGGCGCGGGCGGTCGGCGGCAAGGGCTTGCCGCTCGACATGTTGCTGCACGCCGCAATCGGGCATGCGCGCGATGGCTATATTGTCACCAAAAGCCAGGCGCGCCTTACGGCGGAAAAACTCGTCGAGCTGAAGGGCGTTCCGGGTTTCGCTGAAACATTTCTCCCCGAGGGCAAGCCGCCCGAGGCCGGCAAGACGATGAGACAAACCGCGCTCGCGGCCACGCTCGATCAGCTTAGCCATGCCGGGCTCGACGACTTCTATCGCGGCGATATCGGACGCGAGATCGCGGCTGACCTGGAAAGAATCGGCAGTCCGGTGACGCGCGCGGACTTGACGCGATTTCACGCCAGGATCGCCGAGCCGCTGTCCGTCGGCTTGCGCGTGGGCACGCTCTACAACACGCCGCCGCCGACGCAAGGATTGGCGTCGCTGCTGATCCTCGCGCTGTTCGAGCGCTTGCAGGTGCGCGCGGCGGAAGGGTTCGAGCACGTGCACGGCATTATTGAGGCCACCAAGCGCGCGTTCCGCGTGCGCGACCAGACGATTACCGATCCGGCACGGCTGCCGCATCCGCTCGATCGCTACCTCGATGCAAAATTTCTCGACGCCGAGGCGAACAAGATCGATCGGCGCAAGGCGGCGCCCTGGCCGGCGCGGCCGGAGAAAGGCGATACGATCTGGATGGGGGCTGCCGATTCATCCGGCTTGGTCGTGTCCTATATCCAATCGCTTTATTGGGAATTCGGTTCTGGCTGTGTGCTGCCGAAGACCGGCGTGTTGATGCAGAATCGCGGCGCGAGTTTCTCGCTCGACGGTAATTCGCTCAACGCGCTCGCGCCCGGCCGGCTGCCGTTCCACACGCTCAATCCTGCGCTTGCCGTGCTCGCCGACGGCCGCGTCATGGCCTATGGCACCATGGGCGGCGATGGCCAGCCGCAGACGCAAGCCGCGCTGTTCACCCGGCATGTGATGTTCGGCCAGCCGCTCGATAAAGCGCTGGCGGCGCCGCGCTGGCTGCTCGGGCGGACCTGGGGCTCGACGGTCACAAACTTGAGAATGGAGCAGCGCTTTGACGGCCATCTGATCGAGCGTCTCATGGCGGCCGGACACGATGTGGAAGTGCTCTCGGAGCCCTATTCGGATCTGGTGGGTCACGCCGGCGTGGTGGTGCGCCATCCCGACGGCACCTGCGAGGGCAGCCACGATCCGCGTGCCGATGGCGGCGCGGCAGGCGCATGAATCAACCCAACCGCATTCTTTAACTTGCGTCGGACTTTCATGGGGTTAAACGATAAAGCCTCTATTTCGCCGCAGTCCATGGTATGGTGCCGCCGCACATGATCCGCCGTCTCGTCGCGCTCTTTACTGTTGTGTTGGCAGGTCTGCTGGTCGCAGACCGGCCCGCGCTCGCGCATCCGCATGTCTGGGTGACCATGACGGTCGAAATCGTCTTCGCCCCGGATGGCTCGGCGACCGGCATGCGTCACGTCTGGACGTTCGACGACATGTATTCAACCTTCGCGACGCAAGATCTTGCAGCCAAGGTGAAGGGTCAATTCACCCGCGAGGAGCTGGCCCCGCTCGCCGAAGTCAACATCGTCTCGCTCAAGGAATACGATTACTTCACCAACGCCATGGCGAACGGCCAGAAGTTGGCATTCGCCAATGCGGTGGACTATTGGCTTGAGTTTAAGAACTCGATGCTCATTTTGTATTTCACCATGCCATTCACGACGCCGGTGCGGACGGGGAATCTCAAAATCGAAATCTTCGATCCGGAATATTTCGTCGATTTCAGCTTTGCCGAGAAAGATCCGGTCGCGCTCGCGGGCGCGCCGGAGCAATGCAAGCTCACCGTGCTGCGGCCAGGCGACGCGAGTGCGCCGCAAGTCCAGCGCTTGCCCGATGCGGCGGCCAATCAACGGGATCCATCGAATTACGGCGCGCAGTTCGCCAGCCGCATTGCGGTGGAATGCCCGACAATGGTTGCGGGCGTGATCGAGAGCGCGGCGGCGCAGCCGCTTGGCGCACCGCGCACGCAGACTACGCCGTCGCCGCCGGCCGGCGGATTCGTCGGCTGGATCCTCGCCAAGCAGGCGGAATTCTATCGTGCGATGTCGGGGATGATCCGTGCCGCCAAGGCGGATGGCAGCGCGGTCTGGGCGCTGCTCGGCCTGTCGTTTCTCTACGGCGTCTTTCATGCCGCCGGACCGGGCCACGGCAAGGCGGTGATCTCATCCTACCTTGTCGCCAACGACGAGACCTGGCGGCGCGGCATTGTGCTCTCCTTTGCCTCCGCGCTGCTGCAGGCGTTCGTGGCGGTGGCGCTGGTGGGCATTGCCGTGGTGCTGTTTTCGGCCACCACCCGGACCATGTGCGACACCGAGCGCATCATCGAGATCGCCAGCTATGGGCTGATCGCGCTGGTCGGCGCGCGGCTGCTCTGGGTCAAGGGCCGCGGTTTTGTCGGCGCGCTGGGCGAAGTGGGGCGGCCGCTGCGGGCGGCAGGCGCGGCGGTCACGCCGCCACACAAGCACGATCATCACCACGACCATCATCATGACCATTCCCATCACGACTATCATGACCATGCCTCGGCCTTCGGCCATGCGCATGGGCCGGAGCCGGCGGAATTGGCCGGGCCGGGCGGCTGGAAGCGCGGACTTTCCGCGATTGTGGCGGTCGGCTTGCGGCCGTGCTCGGGCGCGATCCTGGTGCTGGTGTTCGCGCTCGCCCAGGGCCTGTTCTGGGTCGGTGTCGTTTCGACCTTCGTGATGGGGCTCGGCACCGCGATCACGGTTGCCGCCATCGCCACGCTCGCGGTCGGCGCCAAATCTTTTGCCGGACGGCTGGCGAGCTCGCGCTCGGGCTACGGCATGCTTGCCATGCGCGGGATCGAAGCCGGCGCGGCAATGGTTGTGCTCGCCTTCGGCACGCTGCTGCTGTTGGGCTATGTGGCGGCCGAGCGCAGCGCCTGTCTGTGACGAGAGCGTATCCCGTTGGTGTTGAGCGAAATCCGAACCCCGCTTATTCCAGCGGAAGCGGGAATCCAGAAGTTAATTGCTCGGAATCTCAGCTCTGGGTCCCCGCCTGCGCGGGGACGAGCGGATCGTTGAGCTGATTCCGCGCGCGCAGCATACGTTCTATCCCGCGCTGAAATCCTCGGGCCGCAATTTGATCGGCTTGCCGTGCGGCGTGCGGTCGGCGGCGTGGTCCCAGGCCTCGTAATAGCGCGCGAGCATGTCGCGGTTGGCGACCCCCTTCTCCGCAACCAGACGTTCAAGCGCATTGAGCCAATGCCGGTAATAGGTCTCGCCGGTGTCAGGATCGCCCAGGCTTTGCGCGCGCTTGATCTCGGCGGCGAGCGTTGCAGCCCATTCGGTCCAAGCGAAAAGTCCGCGCGCGTGCAGCGCGAGCGCCATGGCGAAGGCCTGCGCCTCCCACGGCTCGCGGAACACCGGGCCTTCGGCATCGCAGGGGATGCTCGGCACGGCTGCGATGGCGCTGTGGACGGCGGCGGGGTCGATGGAGGTCATGCGGTTGTTACTTCTTCTCCCTCCCCCGCTTGCGGGGGAGTGTTGGGGAGGGGGCAATTCTCGACGCGATTAGCCCCCTCCCGACCGCTTTGCGCATAGCCGATGCGTCGCATCGGCGTTTTCGGTACCAAAGAACGGCGGCCGAAGGCCGCCTGTGCTCCCCCGCAAGCGGGGCGGGTGAAGACATACGCAGCGGCTCGCGTCATGCAGGCTCCAGATAGGGCTCGAAGGCCTCGACCGAAACCTTGAGCGTCGGATCGGCGTCGTCGCCCCATAGATCGCGACCGTCGAATACGACTGTGTAGAGCCATTGCGGGTTCTCGCCCTGATCGATGGCGGCCGTATCGGGAAAAACGTGGCAGCCTTGCACGCGCTCGATGACGCCAACGTGGCTGCGAACGTAGCGCGGCAGTCGGGTGTGCGTCCTGGGGTGGATGTTTTTTGCGCGTACGCGATCGCCCGGCGAAAAACGCGCAGGCGTCTGTGATGGCCGCCCGTATGAACCGCGGGTGAGCCCGCGTTGCACCACGTCCAGGGTGAGCTTGCGCTTGAGCGATTTTGCCGGGTGCAGCGCATGACCGGCGGCAAGTTCGTCGGCGCTCGCGATCCCGCGGTTGAGTGCGTTGCGCTCCATCGCCAGCACCCAACGCTTATAATATGAAACCGTGATGTAAACCTGCGGCGGCAGTCCTTCCTGGCATGCGCGTGCCATGTCGATGCACCAGGCGCCGGCGTAACTCATGGCGCGCTGCAGCGCGAGTATGCGCCCCTCCCAAGATGCATGGAACACCGGCTCGTTTGGCTCCGGCGCAACCTTGCCGAAGCCGTCCATGCCGCCCATGTCGTGTACGCTGTCGGTCACGCGAGGCCTTTCATGGATTTTTTGCCAGTCCGGTACCGATCATGGAGTCGCGGGTGACGAGTTCCGCCAGGCGCTCCTCGCTGAAACCCTCGGTGCCGGCCGGCCGTATCGGCAGCACAAGGAACCGCGTCTCGGCGGTTGAATCCCAGACCCGGATTTCCGTGTCCTTGGGTAGCGAGACGCCGAAATCGGCGAGCACGCCGCGCGGGTCCTTGACCACGCGCGAGCGATAGGGCGCCGACTTGTACCAGACCGGCGGCAGCCCAAGCATTTCCCACGGGTAGCAGGAGCACAGGGTGCACACCACCATGTTGTGGCGCTCCGGCGTGTTCTCGACCGCCACCAAATGATCGCCCACTGGGCTGACATGGCCGAGGCTGCCTACCGCCTTCGATCCATCTTCCAGCAGCGCGCGCTTGAAGGCGGGATCGGACCAGGCCTTGGCGACCACGCGCGCGCCATTGTGCGGGCCGATCTTTGTTTCATAGGCTTCGATGATAGCGTCGAGCGTGGCCGAATCGACATAGCCCTTCTCGGTCAGGATCGATTCCAGCGCGCGCACGCGCAGCTGCATTTCCGACAGCTCCGACCCGTGCTCGGGGTGATGGTCGTGTCCGGCCATAGGATTTAGCCCTTTCCGTTCTCCATCATTCCGGGGCGCGCGAAAGCGCGAACCCGGAATCCATAACCACCATCTTATCGGTAACGCACGGCTGACGGAATACGATAGGTTTGGGGTTATGGATTCCGGGTTCGCCACGCCTTCGCCCTTGGGCTACGGCGGGCGCCCCGGAATGACGCCGGAGAGTCATGGCGCAATCGTCCCGCATCGCATCCTCAGTCTTGGGGCTCGCCGACCGCATCGACCGCTGCAATGCGGCGATCGGGCGCGCTGCCGCGTGGGCGGGTCTGTTCATCGTGCTCCTTCAGTTCGCTGTGGTCGTGCTGCGCTATGCGTTCGGCATCGGCTCGATCTGGCTCTCCGAATCGATCATCTATGGCCATGCCACGTTGTTCATGCTGGCGGCGGCCTGGACGCTGCGCGAAAACGGCCATGTGCGGGTGGATGTGTTCTATGCCGACGCTTCCGAGCGCAGTAAGGCGCTCATCGATCTCGTGGGCGCGCTTGTGCTGCTCATTCCTTTCATGCTGGTGCTCGCGTGCTTCGCGCTGCCCTACGTCGCGCGCTCGTGGGCAATTTTCGAACGCTCGCGCGAAACCAGCGGGCTTCCGCTGGTGTTCCTGCTCAAGACGCTGATCCCGGCGTTTGCGCTTCTGTTCGCGCTGCAGGGAGTCGCGCAGGCGATCCGCGCGGCATGCGTGCTGGCGGCGAATGATGGACGTGCAACATGATTGCGGGCGGTGTGCACCGCTCAGTCTTCTCCCTCCCCCGCTTGCGGGGGCGGGTCGGGGGGGGGGAATGCATGGCGCGCCCCCTCCCGCCACGCCTTCACCCTTCGGGCGGAGTTTACCATCGGGCCGGCCTTTGGTCGGACCCGTTGGGCGGGCGACCTCCCCCGCAAGCGGGGGAGGTGAACGAATCGCGGCGGCGGGGTGCTCATGGGCCTCGCTGAAATTCTCGCCGTGCTCATGGTGGCCGCTGTCATCGGGTTTTTGATGTTCGGCTATCCGGTGGCGCTCACGCTCGGCGGCGTGTCGCTGCTGTTCGCCGGCATCGGACATTTCGCAGGCGTCATGGACTTCGCGCTGCTCGGCGCGCTGCCGCCGCGCGTGTTTGGCGTGATGACCAACGAAGTGCTGCTCGCAATCCCGCTGTTCATTTTCATGGGCGTGATGCTGGAGCGCTCGGCGATCGCCGAAGACCTGCTGGAAACCATGGGCCGGCTGTTCGGCGCGCTGCGCGGGGGGTTGGGGATTTCGGTGGCGCTGGTCGGCACATTGCTGGCCGCCGCCAAGGGCGTGGTGGGCGCAACCACCGTGACCATGGGCCTGATAACGCTGCCGGCGATGCTGCGGCATGGCTATGACAAGCGGCTTGCCGCCGGCACCGTGGCGGCGACCGCGACGCTGGCGCAAATTTTTCCGCCCGCAACCGTGCTGGTGCTGCTGGGCGATCAGCTCTCCACCGCCTATCAAGCCGCGCAACTCGCGCAGGGCAATTTTGCGCCGTCTGCGGTGACGGTGAGCGACTTGTTCGCCGGCGCGATTATCCCGGGGTTTGCCCTGGTCGCGCTCTATATCCTCTTCCTGATTTTCATGGCGGTGTTCTTTCCGAAGACCTCGCCCGCCATTGCGCCCGAGCCGGGCGCACCCAAGGGGCTTGCGCTGGCGCGGCGCGTGATCGAGGTGCTGGTGGCGCCCTTGCTGCTCATTCTGGCGGTGCTCGGCTCGATCCTTGCGGGCATTGCGACGCCCACGGAAGCGGCCTCCATCGGCGCGGTCGGGGCGGCGCTCTTGGCGGCGCGCCGCGCGCGGCTGACGCAAGTTCTCGCGCCGGTGGTTCGCAAGACCGCGCAGATCACCAGCATGATCTTCGTCATACTGATCGGCGCGACGCTGTTCAGCCTGGTGTTTCGCGGGCTGGGCGGCGACGACATGGTGCACCGCGCGCTCTCCGATCTGCCGGGCGGCGTGGCGGGCGCCATCCTGGTGGTGATGGTCGCGCTGTTTTTGCTCGGCTTTGTGATGGATGCGTTCGAGATCATTTTCGTGGTGGTACCGATCGTGGCGCCGGTATTGCTCGCGTTGCCCGGCGTCGATCCGGTCTGGCTCGGCATCATGATCGCGCTCAATTTGCAGACCTCTTACATGCACCCGCCGCTCGGGCCGACGCTGTTCTTCCTGCGCGGCGTGGCGCCGCCGGAAATCACCACCCGGGATATTTATGTCGGCATCATCCCGTTCGTGCTGATCCAGCTTTTTGCCCTCCTAGTGCTGTGGTTCCTGCCGGGGCTTGCGACCGCGCTGCCCCATGCGCTTTATGGGCGATAGTCATTCCGGGACGCGCCGTAGGCGCGGGCCTGGAATCCATAACCCCGGTCTGTGTTTATGGATTCCGGGCTCGCCGCTTCGCGGCGCCCCGGAATGACGACGAAAGGGCCTCTAATGAAAGCATCCGAATTATTCGACCTCGAAGGCCGCGTCGCGCTCATCACCGGCGCGTCGAGCGGGCTGGGCGAGCGCTTTGCCGAGGTGCTGGCAGAAAACGGCGCTGCCGTCGTGCTGGTCGCGCGCCGCGTGGACCGCCTGGGCGCCTTGCGCGATCGCATCGTGAGCGACGGCGGCCGCGCAATCGCGGTCGAAGCCGATGTGCTTGATCGCAACGCAATGAAGCGCGCCTTCGATCAGGCGGAGAAGGCGTTCGGCACCGTCACCATCTTGGTCAACAACGCCGGCATCGCGCATTCCACGCGCGCGGTGGAGATCACCGAAGCCGAATGGCGGCGCATATTAAGCGTCGATCTCGACGCAGTGTTTTTCTGGGCACAGGAGGCAGCCAAGCGTATGCTTGCAGCCAAGAAGAAGGGCGCGATCATCAACATCGCCTCGGTGGCGGGGCTTGGCGTCTCCAAGGGTATCGCCGCCTACGCCACCGCCAAGGCCGGCGTGATCCAGCTCACCAAGGCAATGGGGCTTGAGTTGGCGTTCAAGGGCGTGCGCGTCAATGCCATCGCGCCGGGCTGGTTCGTCACCGACATCAATCGCGAGTTTCTTTTGAGCGAGGCCGGTGCGGCGCTCAAGCGCGAAATACCCATGGGCCGCTTCGGCGCGCTGGGCGACCTCGACGGCGCGCTCTTGCTGCTCGCTTCCGACGCGGGCGCTTACATGGCGGGCACGACCATCGTGGTCGACGGCGGGCAGATCGTCACGCTGCGCGGCTAGGCCAGCAATTCCGGCGCTTGGCGCACACCATAGTGACTCGCCCGCTGCTCTATGATGGGCGCTGTTCATGAGATCGATAGCAAAGTGGTAATTACTTGTCGCTTCGACGAAAAAGCGCTAGCCTTCTCCCCATGAACGAACTCGTTTTTGAAATTACCCAAGAAGCCGACGGCGGCTTCGTCGCCGAGGCGTTGGGTGAAAGCATCGTTACGCAGGCCGACACCTGGGACGAACTGCGCGCCAATGTGCGCGAAGCCGTCAAAGCGTTTTACTTCGACCGGCCGGCGCCGGCGCGTCTTCGCTTGCATCTGGTGCGCGACGAAGTGATCGCGTGAAGTTGCCGCGCGAACTGCATGGCCGGGTTTTGGCGCATGTCCTCTGCGCCTGATGGGCCTACCGGCAGGTCAATCAAGCCGGTAGTCACATCATCTTACAGACGGAGACGCCGCAGCATCACCGTCTGTCGATTCCGGACCATAAGCCGTTGCGCATCGGCACACTTAACGCCATCCTACGCCAAGTCGCCGCCGCAAAGGGCGTCACGCGCGAGGATATTCTCGCCACGCTGGGTTGATCCGGGATCGCGGCAACGGCCAGATCGTCACGCCGCGGGGCTAATGCTTTTTCACCCTCCCCTGAAAGGGGAGGGTCGAAGCGCCGGAGCGAAGCGGAGGCGATTCGGGGCGGGGTCATCTTGCTTTACGACCCCCACCCGACCGCTTCGCGGTCGACCTCCCCCTTTCAGGGGGAGGTATGAAAAATATGACACTCACCCGTCTGCAGGAGCGGTGGCCGCGGCCGCGCGGCGCGCGTTCCACTGATCGTGCGCAATCATTCCCCCTGCCATGGCCGCGACAAACACGATCACCTGCGGCGAGAGCGAGGCGAGGTTGACCAGCGCCGGGCCCGGGCAGAGTCCGGCCAGCCCCCAGCCCAAACCGAACAGCACCGATCCAGTGACCAGCGGCGCGTCGATGTCGGTCTTGCTCGGCCACAGGCTTTTTGGCGCGAGCATCGGTTGCGCGCGGCGCCTGGCGAGCGTGTAGCCCGCCCCCGAAACGAACAAGGCTGCGGCCATGACGAAAGCGAGGCTCGCGTCCCAGGTGCCAAACAGATCGAGAAAGTTGAGCACCTTGGCCGGCTGCGCCATGCCGGAAATCATCAGGCCGATGCCGAACAATAGTCCGCAGAAGAAGGCGGCGATCATGAACATGGATCAGCCTCCCAGCGCATGACGCATGAGAAACACCACGATAATGGCGGTGAGCATGAAAATAACGGTCGCCGCGATCGAACGTGGCGACAGCCGCGCCATCCCGCAGACACCGTGCCCGGAGGTGCAACCGCCACCGAGCCTTGCGCCGAATCCGACCAGCAAGCCGGCAGCGACAATCACAATCCAGCTTTTCGGCACGAGCGGGGCGGCGAGCCCAAAGCCAACAACGGAGCCAAGCAGCGGCGCGCCAATGAGGCCTGCGATGAAAGCAAGCCGCCAGCCGCGGTCATTCGCGCCGACTGTGAGACAGCCGCCAAATATCCCGCTGATCCCGGCAATGCGCCCGGTGAGCAGCATCAGCAACGCGGCCGAGAGGCCGATCAAGGCGCCGCCGATCAACGCCGGGATGGGGGTGAAATCGGTCATCGCTTCCCTATGGCAAGCAGGCAGGGTTGCAGTTTAATTGATGCCCGCCTATGCGGGATATGGCAATTTGGTCCGCTCGCAAAAAATACAGTTGGAAAGCCCGCCATGGATTTCACGCTCACGCCCGAAATCGAGGACCTTCGCCTGCGCACGCGCGCCTTCATCGAGCAGCATGTGCTGCCGCTGGAAGCCGACCCGATAAATTTTTCCGAGCACGAGAACATACCCGACGAGCGGCTCGCCCCGGTGCGGGCAAAGGCGCGCGCGGCTGGCCTGTGGGCGCCGCAGTCTCCGAAGGCATATGGCGGCATGGAGCTCCCCATCGTCGCCTGGGCGGTGATGTACGAGGAGGCGGCGCGCTCGCTCTTTGGCCCGCTGGCGCTCAACTGCATGGCGCCCGACGACGGCAACATGAATTTGCTCAATCGTGCCGGCACACCGGCGCAGAAGGAAAAATGGCTGCGTCCCCTGGTCGAGGGCAAGGTTCGTTCGGCCTTTGCCATGACCGAGCCGGCGCCCGGCGGCGGCTCCGATCCGGCCATGATCAAGACGCGCGCGGAGAAGAAGGGCGACAAGTGGGTGATCCGCGGCCGCAAGTGGTTCATCACCGGCGCCGATGGGGCGGCGCATTTCATCGTGATCGCGCGCACCTCGGACGATCCGCGCAAGGGACTCACGGCGTTCCTCTATCATGGCGACCAACCGGGCTGGCGCATCTTGCGGCGCATCGAAATCATGGGGCCGGAGGAGCACGGCGGCCATTGCGAAATGGAATTCGACGGCCTCGAAGTGCCGCAGGAAAACGTTTTGCTCAACGTGGGCGACGGGCTTAAGGCCACGCAGATCCGGCTCGGGCCGGCGCGGCTCACGCACTGTATGCGCTGGCTCGGCTGGTCGAAGCGCTGTCTGGAAATCGCGCAGGAGTATGTCGGCCGGCGCGAGGGTTTCGGCATCAAGCTCGCCGACCGCGAAAGCGTGCAGATCAAGCTCGGCGAGGTGGCGCACAACATCGCGATCGGGCGGCTGCTCAACATGCACGCGGCCTGGAAGCTCGATCAGGGCGACCGCGCGCGCAAGGAAGTGTCGATGGCGAAGGTGCAGGTCGCCGACACGCTGCACCAGGCAGCCGACGTGGCGATCCAGCTCAATGGCGCGCGCGGCTATTCCAAGGACACCGTGCTGGAATGGATCTACCGCGCGGCGCGCGCGGCGCGCCTGGTCGACGGCGCGTCGGAGGTGCACAAGATGGTGCTCTCGCGTTTTCTGCGCGAGGAGGGGCGCGATTTCTGGAGCTGGAGCGCGGGCAACAGGGTGTAGGCGCACGCAATTACAGCCATATTTCCTCTAAGTTGCCACTCTTGCAAGCGCGGTGACATTCATGCAGGTCGTACAGCGAACGAGTTGCCGCATTTGCGGGTCTAAGGCACTTACTCCGATTATTAGCCTTGGCGAACAAGTACTCGCTTCTGTTTTTGTGCTTGAAAATGCGCCGGTCGATTTGCCTACCCGAAAAGTACCGCTCGATCTAATCCGCTGCGATCCGCATTTGGACGAGCACGCCTGTGGCTTGGTACAACTTCGCCACTCCTATCCAAAGGAGCTAATTTACGGCAACTACTGGTACATGTCCGGCATCAACCAGACTATGAAGGATGCATTGGCAGAGATCGTTCAACGCGCCAAAGAATTCGTATCACTAGGTGTCGGCGACATCTTCCTGGACATTGGATGCAATGACGGCACATTGCTGCGTGCCTGCGACGTTACCGGTGCCAACCTCGTTGGTTTTGACCCGGCATCGAATCTGGCTCAACCAGACGAGCCATTCTTACGTGTTGTGGACTTCTTCAGCGCATCGATCTTTCGACAAGTACGCGGTCCCAGTGCTCTCGCGAAGGCGATTACCAGCATCGCGATGTTCTATGATCTTGAGGACCCGGAAGCCTTTGTTCGCGATGTGGCATCCATTCTTTATCCTGACGGAATTTGGATTATTCAGGTTGCCGATCTGCCCGGCATGTTGTTGACCAATATGTATGACAACATTTGCCACGAGCATTTGCTTTACCTTCACTTGGCGCCGATCGAACGCGTATTGGCTACGGCTGGGTTGCGACTCGTTGATCTCGAAATGAATTCGGTCAACGGTAGCAGCTATCGACTGTTCATTCGGCATCAGAGCGGTCCGGTCCCGACAGCAGATGGGTTTGCTCGCTTGCAAGCGCGCCGCGCGCTTGAATTTATAATGAAATTGGACGAATCTGAACCTTATGATCGTTTCCATGACGCCGTCGTTTCAAATCGCCATTCGCTACAGAATCTGCTGCGCTTCCTCAATAAGGAGGGCAAACTGGTTCTTGGTTATGGCGCGTCCACCAAGGGCAATGTTATTCTTCAATACTGCGATGTAAATCCGGGCCTGCTGCCGTACATCGCGGATCGAAATCCGCGCAAACACGGCGCTCGAACCTTTGGAACAAACATTCCTATCGTCAGCGAAGAAAAAGCACGCGCCATGAACCCCGACTATTTCCTGGTGCTGCCGTATCATTTTCTGCCAGAAATGCTTGAGCGGGAAAAGGCATTCATTGCTCGCGGCGGGCGGTTTATCGTACCAGTCCCCTCGGTCCGGCTAGTTCCATGAGCTTTGAGGGAGTATCGCTCGTTACCGGCGCTCTCGGCCAGGACGGGTTCATTTTATGCCGTCGTCTGCGTGAACTGGGTTCGCACGTGGTTGCGGTGGCCCGCCCCGGCAGTGATCGTGTTACGCGATGCGCAGAACTGACCAATTTGGGTTGCGAAGTTATTCATCTGGATGTGGGCGATACCGCCGCAATAACGGACTTGGCGCGGCGGGCGTGCCCGAAACATATCTTTCATTTGGCTGCAGCCCACCATTCTTCCGACAGTGGCGTAGAGACACCCGAGATATGGCAATCGATGATGGCCATAAACGTTGCAGCGACCGAAGCGCTCGCCCGCGCCGCCATACGCTCCGGTAACGACTGCACGCTCCTCTATGCGTCTTCAAGTCAGATCTGGACCGCCCGCGAATTTGAGCATCGGGTGGACGAGTCAACACCGTTCGAGCCTTCGACGTTCTATGGGCATACCAAGGTCTGGGCGACTGACCTCCTCCATCAATATCGAAATCATCACGCTCTGCGCGCCACGATCGCCATTCTTTTCAATCACGAATCCCCCTGGCGGTCGCCGGACTTTATTTCTCGCAAAATCACGATGGCGGCAGCTCAGGCCGCTCGCGGGGATCGTGCGAAGTTGCGAGTGATCAATCTCGCTTCTCGTGTTGATTGGCAGGCTGCGACGGACGTCGTGGATGCCTTCGTGCTGATGGCGAAATCGCCAATCCCAGATGATTACGTCCTGGCATCCGGGCGCTGCCATAGCGTTCGGGATTTTGTCGAAACCGCGTACAAACATGTTGGGCTTGAATGGCAAAATCTGGTCACAGCCGAGCGCGAAGAAGCTGGTCCTGCTTTGATCGGAATACCAGATAAGGCACTGCGACAGCTAGGCTGGCGGCCGAGGAAAGGATTCTGTGATTTGGTGTGCGGAATGGTGGATGCCGATTTGGCGCGCTTCCGTGGCGAGATATCGCCATGAACGACGCTGGACGACTTCAACAGCTAGCCAAGGAATTCGTTGATGCGGCCGCGCAATATGGGACCGCGCGAGATGCAGGTCGGCTTGAGCGTTTGCGAAACCTCCGCCTCCAGATTGCGAATGCGCTGCTCGATCTTCCCGCCCCGGCCATACAAGATGATTTTGCGAACACGCTGCAGGCAATCGTCGGGGCTTGCGTAAGGTCCGGGATGCGCAGCGTTCCGCGATCGCCGGCCGAGAACGAAGTCTTTGCCCGCTGTCTTGAGCACTTGACACCGTGGCAGCCCCATCTTGCTCCCGCGCAGGGAATGGCGGCGCTGCTGCTGGCTCAGCACGCGTTCGAACTGAAATTTGTACCTCCCATTAATTCACTTCCGGCGGCAACAAGAGCGGGATGGTTGTATTACTTGTGCGAGTTACCACCTGCCTTTGCCAATTTTGGCGATGCCGACGAATACGCATTGTACTTGCGAATGCTCTGTGAGCGTGTTGGTGACTATTTGACTCACGCCGCTGATACAGCCAGCGACGTAATTTCCAACTTCAATAGCACGCCAATTTTCATGCAGCTTTATTCCAATGAGTTCAATCTGCGTGACTGCATGCGTGAGCGTGGCAAAATTATTGAACGGTACCTTGAACACGGTGGCGCAAACCTGGATCAATTATGCGTACTGCGGCCAATCAGAGATCGACCTCGCATCGGCTTCATCATAATGAGCCTCGGTGACAGCGCCGAAACGGTTTTTTTAGCCGCCCATATGGAGCACCTTGATCGCCGGCGCTACGATATCCGCCTCTACAGCTTGTTCGAGCCCAGTGGCGGTGTTGGTGTTAGATGTCGCTCCTGGGCAGATAGTTATGTGTGTTTGCCGAACCAGGCTCTGGACGCCGTCACCCGGTTGCGTCGCGAAGATTTGGACGTAGCAATCTTCTGTACTAACCTGACTGCACGTACCCATATGTTGACAGAAATCGCCGCGCATCGGGTCGCTCGCATTCAAGTGAGTACGATTGCCACGCCGATAACGACAGGATTTCGCAATATGGACGTGATGATTTCGGGAGAGCTTAACGAAACGGAAGATGCACCCGAGCACTATACAGAACGTTTGATTCGTCTTCCCGGTGCGCTCAACTGCTACCCCTTTCAATACATGCTCACAGGCATGCCCGACCCGGGTCCAATTTCGCGCACCGCATTGGGTATTCCGGAGAAATGTACACTCTTCTTTTCCTCGGCCAACTTTTACAAAATATTACCCGAGTTGAGCCAGCAGTGGATCGACATTCTGCGCCAGGTTCCAGACAGCTACCTCTTGCTGATGCCGTTCAATCCAAACTGGTTGTCAAACTATCCGGCAGATTCGCTTTTTGCACGTTTGTCTCGTCAAGTTACCGAGGCCGGTTTAGCGCCACAACGCATCCGTGTCCTCAATCAGGTGCCAACCACCTCGCACTTGCAAAAGATCATCGGTCTGGCGGACGTCTATTTAGACTCATTTCCATTTTCTGGAGCGTGCTCCCTCTTTGATCCGTTGGTCGTCGGAGTGCCTGTTGTTGCGTGCATGGGAAAGACGTGTCGATCGCGCCACAGCAAGGCCATTTTGGAAGAGCTCGGTCTTGCCGACTGGGTGACGAAGGACAGCTCAAGCTACGTGCAGGCAGCCGTTGAATTGGGCCTCAACCCTCAAAAGCGTGATGCCGAGCGTGAACGCTTAGCTCAGGCACGCGCGACCCGTTGGCGCTTGGGCGATACTGCCGGCTATGCAGCAAAGTTGATGCCGGCCTTCGATGGCTTGCTGTCGGATTGGAACGAGCGAGTTTATGAAACTCGTGCGATTGACGGTGCCCAATTGAATTATCGCATCGCAATGATTGCTGGGGAGATAGGAAAGCGCATTCCGTCCTTCACCGACCAGAATCTGGTCGTCTCACTGGTGCTTCCATACTTACGGGAAGGTGGAAGCAAGCGATTGATAGACGTCGGTGCGTGTATGGGCGCGATGACAAAGCCATTCTTGGATGAGGGCTGGCAAGCCGTGATGTTTGAACCTGATTCGCGCTGTCATGCGCAACTCACTGCCCTTGTCAACGTCAATGTCGGCCGAGCGCAGTTGGAAATGGCCGCCGTCACGGCCGGGCAAAAAGGATGCGTTGCATTTCATGTGGCGAGCTTGCCGGGTCTGTCGGGCCTGTCAAGCTCACCTTATGCCCCCGATATCTCGACGGTCGACGTGCCAGCCATCATGCTGGCTCCCTATATCGAGAGCAAGAATTGGGACGACGTGGATTTCATCAAGATTGACGCCGAAGGGCACGACATTGACATTTTACGGAGTATCGATTTTGGGAAGGTTTCACCTCGGTTGGTGATGGTCGAGTTCGGAGATCAATTCGCCGGACAGGACCGCGATAGCATTACCGCTGCATTGCAGGAGATGCGGATGCGCGGATATCACGCATGCGTCTTTTGCCTGCATGCGCTCGGAAAATTCGAGCGTCACGAATGGGGAACGCGATTGCTCGCCATTTGTGTCGATGAAGTACCGGCCGTGGCCGTCGAGGAAAGATTATTCGGCAATATCCTATTTTTCCGGGAGGCCGATCACGACTTTCTACCGAGTGTGTACGATTGGCTTGAGCAATTGCGCAAATGGCATTGAAGAAGCGCAGCCGCAGTCAAATAGTTTTGCATCTGACCGAGTACGTTAGGACGAACTCCGGCGCTGGCGAGAACTCACGAGATCACTGCGGATGTAAACGTCATTGCGCGCGCGACTGAAAGCCCGGCTTGCAATTCTCCTCGACCGCTTCGAACGTCTCGTTGGTGTCGGCGCCTGTGACCTTGACGATGACCTCGTTGGCTTTGGCGTAGATATTGCCCTTGCCGGGCGCCGAATGTTTGCCTTTCGCGATGGCGTTTGCTGACATTCGTTTTCTCCCTGATTGTTTCGGTTGCTTCCTATGGCTGCCAGACGAGCCTGGACCTCGGCAATTTCATTCAACGATTTTTTAAGTCCCGATGCGAGGGGGACACGGGCTCCCTCCTGGGCAGTCCGGCAATGCTCAATTCCAAATCGCGCGTGCGGCGTCGACGACCAGGCGAAGCTTGGCGGTCTCGTCCGACTCGCTCAACGGATTGCCGGCCGCGCTGCTGGCAAAACCGCATTGCGGGCTGAGCGCGAGCCGGTCGAGGTCGATAAATTTTGCCGCTTCGTTCGTGCGGCGCTTGAGCGTGTCGAGGCGCTCAAGCACGGGCGTCTTGCTGCTGATAAGGCCAAGCACCACGCCCTTGCCCTTCGGCACCAACCGCAGCGGCGCAAAATCGCCCGCCCGCGGCGTGTCGTATTCGAGCAGGAAATGATTGGCATCGGTGCGGCCAAAGAAGCGCTCCGCCACCGCATCGTAGCCGCCCTGGCCGAGGAAATGGCCCTTGTAGTTGCCGCGACAGACATGCACGCCGATGATCAAGTCGCGCGGCCGCCCGGCGACGGATTGATTGATCGCATCGATGTAGAGATCGATCAGCCGATCGGGATCGCCGCCCGCCTTCTGCACGCCGCTGCGAATTGCCGGATCGACGAGCAGCGCAACCGCAACTTCGTCGATCTGCACATAGCGGCAGCCGGCCTTGGCTAGCTCCACGATTTCCTGCGCATAGACCTTGGCGAGATCGGAAATAAAGCTCTCCGTATCCCGGTAGCTCTCCGGTGCCGCGTAGTTGTTGCTGCCGTAAAAGTGCATGGTTGAGGGCGACGGCAGCGTAAGCTTCGGCGCCGCCTTGGCGACGTCGCGCAGGAAAACGAATTCGTCGAGCGCAAGCGCTTGCGTCCGCCGCACCCTGCCGGTCACATAAGGCGCGATGAACTCGATCTGGTGACCCTGGTCGTCGCGAAATGGCAGGGTGGAGGTGCGCAAGCCGAAACCCTCGACGCGTTCGATGAACCGCGCCCAATACGACGCGCGGCGGAATTCTCCGTCGGTGACGACCTTGAGCCCAATATCCTCCTGCATGCGCACCGCGTCGCGGATGCACTGCTCCTGGATACGCGTGAATTCGTCGCTGCCGATCTCCTTGGCGGCGTGGCGGCGGAAGGCCTGGCGCAGCGCGGCCGGCCGCAGCAGACTTCCGATATGATCGGCGCGAAACGGCGGCCGGCCATTGGGGCGAATATTCGGCATGAGGCCTCGAAATCGACGGGCAGGAGCAGTCTTCTATGGACCAATCGGTGCAATTTAGATCAATTATTGACCTGAAGAATTTTTCTTAGTCAAATCTCTCGCCAGGAAACGATCGACGAAATGGCAATGGTCGCGACGCAACCGGTGACTGCAGAGGCTCTGCGCAGGAAGACGGCGCCGCTGCTGCTGTGCGAGCGCGCGAGCGCAACGCCCGACGCCATCGCGTTCCGCTCCAAGCATCTCGGCCTCTACCGCGAGCGCAGCTGGCGCGACTACGCCACCATGGTCGCGCGCGCCGCGCAGGCGTTCGCCGAGCTCGGCATCGCCGCCGGCGAACGCGTCGCCATTATGGGCGATCCATGTGAAGAATGGGTCACCTGCGACCTCGCCGCGCAATCGCTCGGTGCCATCGTCTACGGCATCTACCCGACCGCGTCGGTGTCCGAGGTCGAGTACCAGATGAAGGACGGCGGCGCTGCCCTGTTCATCGCCGAGGACCAGGAATACATCGACAAGCTGCTTCCCATCGTCGATCGGTTGCCGGAGCTGAGATGGATCGTCGTGATCGATGATTCCGCAATGTTCGGCTATGCGCATCCGAAGCTGCGCAGCTATCGCAAGCTGCTCGCGGCTCTACCCGAGCCGGATCTCGCGGTCTTTGCGCGGCAGGTCAAACGCGTTGCACCGGAGGCGCCGGCTTTCATTGTCTATACCTCCGGAACGACGGGCCACCCCAAGGGTGCGCTGGTCAGCCACGGCAAGCACCTGGCCTCCACCGCCAATTTCCTTTCGCATTATCCGACGCTTGCCGAACACGATCATCGCACCGTCATCTATCTTCCGCTCTGTCACATATTCGGCCGCGATGCGGCCGTCACGCTGCCGCTGATCTCGCGCCTGGTGCCGCATTTCGGCGAGGACGCCGAGGATCTGCCGACCACGCTGTTCGAGGTTGCGCCGACCGTCTTGTTCACGGTGCCGCGCTATCTGCAAAAATTTGCTTCCCAGATTCTGGTCGGCATCCTCAATTCGTCCGGCGTCAAGCGGTTGGCCTATGAGCTCGCGATGCGCCTCGCGCGCAAGCACGCCGAGCGGCGTTGGGGAAACCGCGCCACGCTCGCGCACAAGGCGCTCTATGACGTCTGCCGGGCCGCAATGTTCGCGCCCATCCTCAACAAGATCGGCTTCGACCGGCTGGAAATCGTCATCTGCGGCGGAGCACCGTTGCCGACCGATACGACGGCGCTGTGGCAGATGTACGGCGTCAACGTCGTCGAAGTCTATGGGCAGACGGAAGAGGGCGGCGGCATCATCAGCGGACAGGCGAGTCCGTTCCCGCGCCCCGGCGATGTCGGCAAGCCGCCCGTCGGCTGGCACGTGCGTCTGGCCGACGGCGGCGAGATCATGGTGCACAATCCCGATGTGTTCGAAGGCTATTGGCGAAATGATGCGGAAACGCGCGCGGTCAAGGCCGAAGATGGCTGGATTCGAACCGGCGATGTCGGCGAGTGGCACGATGGTGCGCTCAAGCTCGTCGATCGCGTGCGCGACTTCATCGTCACCTCGGGCGGAAAGACGCTCTCGCCGGCGTTCATTGAGAACATCTTGCGCGCCAGTCCCTATATCGCGGAGGCGGTCGTATTCGGTCACGGGCGAAAATATCTCACCGTGCTGATCGAGATCGACACCGATACGGTTTCCGACTGGGCGCGCAGCCACGACGTTCCCTATACCGGCTTCACCAGCCTCGCCGAAAGCTCGGAAGTCGTTAGTTTGATCAAATCCGAGATCGACCGGGCGAACGGCGAGCTTGCGCGCGTCGAGCAGATCAAGCGCTTTCGCATTCTGCCCAAGGCGCTCGATCCGGAAGAAGAAGGCGAGCCGGTGACGCCAACCCGCAAGGTGAAGCGAAATCTCATGTATGATCGCTTCAAGCTGCTGGTCGAACAGATGTACGATGATTCCGAGGAGCGGATGCTTGCAACCGGCAGGGGAGGGGCGCTGCAAGCCTGATTGCTAAGAGCCTGATCCATGACGCGCGCATCAACATCAAACAAGCAAGGGAGGATTCAATGTTAAAACGCAGTACCTTGGCGGTCTTTGCCGCCGCGGCCATCGCGCTGCCGGCCATGGCGCAGGACGCCTATGTCATCGGGCTTACCGGGGCGCTGACCGGCCCCGGCGCCAGCACCACCGGACCCGCGGTCGAGGGCTTGCGCCTCTATGTCGATCGGCTCAACGCCGCGGGCGGCATCAAAGGCAAAAAGATCAATCTCATTCTGCTCGACGATCAGGCGGAGCCGTCGAAAGCCGCCGCCAATGCCAAGCGGCTTCTGACCCAAGAAAATGTCGTGCTGATGATCAATTCGAGCCTGTCGTCGACCTTTGCTCCGACCGTTGGCGAATCCAAGCGGGCCGAAGTGCCACTGCTGTTCATGGGCGCGGTGTGCCCGAAGGAAGTCTATCCGCCGGCCGATCCCTTGCAGTTCTGCTCCACGGCCTACGCCGGCGGATATGACAGCCGCGCTACCCTCGCCTTTATCAAGGAGACCGCGAAGGAGCCGGTGCGCATCGGTTTTTCCGCCATGGCCATTCCGCTCTCGCGCGGAGAAATCGACTACGCCGAGGAACATTCAAAGACGCTCGGCATGACGCCGGTCGATAAGGAAATCATCCCGCCGCCGACGCCCGACTACACGCCGTTTGCGACCAAGCTCAAGGAAGCCAACCCGAATTGGGTGTTCTCATGGGCGCCCTGGATCACGCAAGTGCGTACCTTTGAGGCTCTGCGCCGGCTGGGCTGGCAGGGCGACTACATCGCCTGGTCGCATATCGAGGCTGAGGCCGAGCTGGTCCGGATCAAGGATCCCAAGCTCTATGTCATCGGCGCCAATTCGCTGTTCCAGGACAATCTGCCGATCCACAAGCAGATCGTCGAAGCGGCCAAGGCCGGCAACGTGAAATATCCGGCACAGCAGATGACGGAAGGCTGGATCGGCGGCATGGTGCTCGAGGCCGCGCTCAACGCCACCGCGTGGCCTCCGACGCCCGCCAAGGTCGCGGCCGCCATGGCAAGCGTGAAGGTCGATACCAAAGGTCTGCGCGGCGGCCCGATCGAGTGGACCAAGGACAACCATTTCCGCACGCGCCAATATTACCGCGTCTATAAATGGGACGCGGCGAAATCGAGCATCGTCCGGGCCAAGGACTGGATCGCCTATGACGTGAAATAATTTTGGTCCCAAAGACCCACCTGACTGGCCTCATGCTAGTGTTCCGAATCCGAAGTTCGCTTACATTCACAGCACCCGCGTTAGCGAACTTCGGATTCAAAGGGACACTAGCAATGTACGTTTCTAGTGTGGTTTTGGTTCAGAAGTTCCCTTGACGGACTTAAGCGGCGAGGATGAAGGGAACTTCTGAACCACCACACTAGTGCCCCGTTTCCGAAGTTCGTGATACGCCGCAGCACACTCTGACACGAACTTCGGAAACAAAGGGGCACTAGCAACTCTATGATTCTAGTGCCGCTTTTCGATTTGAAGTTCCTAGCCGAATTTGCTGCAACTGCT
>CAZNSG010000072.1:0-13104 GCA_964575715.1 uncultured Hyphomicrobiales bacterium
TACAAAAGTGAATCAGTAAACTCTCGCTATGACGAGGGGTTTTTCAGCAGACTGCTAGAGCAACTTATCGCAACAGCGCGTCGCCCGCTCACGATTGCTTTAGGCTTCCAGTTGGCAGAGCACTACACCATTTGCATCTACATTGCCGAGAAAGAGGCGTCGATGCATGGGATGACACTCAGATGCGTTGCTCATGCCCGTACCATCGATTGTAGTTTGGAAACGGCTAGGAAATGGCCTCTGGGGGTTGGCGTCGCCGGCGCCGCATTAGCTCGTTGCACGGACGTAATTGTGCCCAATCTGAGGGCCATAGATATTGGCACCCTCTACACTGAGACTCAGGCCAAGGAGGGCGACGACGACCGCTATCAGTCAATTGCTGCGGTCCCGGTGCTGCTTGGCCAAGGTGATAATCCATGGGGCGTCGTCGTCGGCACGAGTGACCGTCCGGGCCACTTTACCACGGGCCCGGGAATATCGACAGTCGAGGCAATTCGGGCACTTGCCGGGATGGTGGCTCTTGTCGTAAGGGCACACAGGTTGGGGGTAACTCTCCCTTCCGTACCGGACCCGGCGCGCTTATCTGGAAAAAATGAACCAAAACAACCAGAATCGGTTAATAAATGAGTGTTATTTTTCGTCCAACCAAGGACGCCGCGATGGAAATCACAGTCCGCTCGAAGGAATTTGAGATTGATCGTCGGCTAGAAGAACTCGCCACGAAAATTCTTGCAGGTAACGCCTCAGATGAGGAACTCCTTGAGCACCGAGAACTCTCAAAGAAGAGGGCTCGGTTGATGCAGGAAAATGCTTACACCCGGCTGGAACGCCTACGGGTTTTGCGCGTGGGCTGAAATCCGTCGCGGTGTCGGACAATTGGGCGCGCCTTCAATCTCGCCAACCGCTAAGCAATCACCCGTCGAGCGGGCATTCCTTCGCCAACCGCCATTACAGAGTCGCCGTTTCGATTGCGAAGCGACGCATTGACTGAGCCGGTCAAGTCTCGAACCGCAGCGAGCCTTGCGCTCTTTATGCCGTTTTCGGCCAAAATGCGATTTGTAATCTCGCGCGCGGTAAGTAGGCTCTCAGCGACCCTGAGAGAATTGCGTCCGAAGGCCGTACCACCTCCCATTTCGCACGCGGCTGGGCTAATCCTGCCCCCATGAGGAAGCCGGCAAAACGGGCCGCAAGAGCGCCCGCTGCAAAAATCGTCCCCGCCACTCTAGCGCAGGCGATTGCGCAGACCCCGCGTCTGACGTCGCCCAAAGCCGCGCGCGCGCGCGTTGCCGAATGGCTCGCCGGCATTGCACGCACGCCCGCGGGCAAGGCGCTCAACCGGCTCATCGACGCCTCGCCGAAATTATCGGCGCTGCTTGCCAGCCTCGACGAATCCTCGCCGTTCTTGTGGGAACTTGCCAGCGCCAAACCCGCGCGCCTGCTTGCCATTCTCCAATCCGACCCGCAGCGCCAGCTGGATGCGTTGCTGGCCAAGGCCGGACGCGCCGTCGCCGCCGCTGCCGATGAGGAAGCGGCGATGCGCCTGCTCCGCCGCATGAAGTCCGAGGCGGCGCTGCTGATCGCGCTTGCCGACATTGGCGGCGTGTGGCCGGTGATGCGCTCGACCAAAGCGCTGACCGCGCTCGCGGACACCGCGGTCGGCGCCGCGGTCAGGTTCCTGCTCGGCGACGCCATCCGGCGCAAAAAACTAAAAACCAGCGATCCGGCGCGGCCGGAAGCGGATAGCGGCCTGATCGTGCTCGCCATGGGCAAGATGGGTGCAGGCGAACTCAACTATTCCAGCGATATCGATCTCATCGTTCTCTACGATGGCGCGGCGCCCGCGCTCGCGGATAAAGACGATGCGGCTGCGTTCTATATTCGCCTCACGCGCGGCCTGGCAAAACTGCTGCAAGAGCGCACGGCCGATGGCTACGTCTTCCGCGTCGATCTGCGGCTGCGCCCCGATCCGGCCTCAACCCAGATCGCCGTTTCGCTCGCAGCCGCGCTCGATTATTACGGCACCGTCGGCCAGAACTGGGAGCGCGCGGCGCTGATCAAGGCGCGCGCCTGCGCCGGCGACATCGCCGCCGGCGAAGCCTTTCTGCGCGAGGTGTCACCCTTCGTGTGGCGGAAATATCTCGATTTTGCCGCCGTCGCCGACATCGAAGCCATGAAGCGCCAGATTCACGCCTATCGCGGGCACGACGAGATCGCGGTCGAGGGCCACAACATCAAGCTCGGCCGCGGCGGCATTCGCGAGATCGAATTCTTCGTGCAGACCCAGCAGCTCATCGCTGGCGGCCGCCATCCCGAACTGCGCATGCGCGAGACGCTCGCCATGCTCGATGCGCTTGCCGCCAGCGGCTGGATCGATGGCGCTGCGCGCGACGATCTTGCCGCCGCCTATCGCTTCCTGCGGTCCATCGAGCATCGCCTGCAGATGGTCGCCGACGAGCAAACGCACTCACTGCCATCCGACCGCGATGCGCTCAGCCGCTTCGCGCGCTTTGCCGGCTTTGCCGGCCGCGATGCTTTGGCCGAGACGTTGCTGGGCCACCTGCGCAAGGTGCAGCATCACTACGCGCGCCTGTTCGAGGACGCTACGCGGCGCTCCGGTCA
Source organism: uncultured Hyphomicrobiales bacterium (assembly GCA_964575715.1). Lineage (GTDB taxonomy): Bacteria > Pseudomonadota > Alphaproteobacteria > Rhizobiales > Xanthobacteraceae > PNAI01. The sequence goes on from CAZNSG010000072.1 coordinate 2,620, forward strand.
AGCGCCCGCGCTCGCCTTCGCGAAAGCTACCGACGATCGCACGACGCTCGATTGGCTGGCGGAACACGGCTTCCGCAAGCCGCTCGAAGCGTCCGCGACCATCCGCGGCTGGCTGGCCGGCGGCTATTCCGCGCTCAAGGGCAATTTCGCGCGCGGGGAACTCAACGAGTTCCTCCCCATCCTGCTCGATCAACTCGCCCGATTCGAAAATTCGGACCTCGCGCTCGTCGCCTTCGACCGGTTTCTTGCTGGGCTACAGGGTGGCGCGCGTCTGTTCTCGCTGCTCAAGCAAAACCCCGATCTTGTGGCGCTGCTCGTACGCACGCTCGGCATTGCGCCGCGCCTTGCCGAAATCCTTGCGCGTTATCCGCAGGCCATCGACGCGCTGCTCGACCCGGCCTTTTTCGGCGCATTGCCCGACCAGGAGAAGCTTTCGACCGAACTTGAACGCGCGCTCGGCGCGGCCCGCTCCTACGAGGAATTCCTCGACCAGATTCGCATGTTCAGTCAGGAGCAGATGTTTCTCATTGGCGCGCGCATTCTTTCTGGCACGGTATCGGCCGAGCAGGCCGGCGAAACGTTTGCGCGGCTCGCCGACGTGGTGATCCGCGCGGCGCACCGCAAGGTCGAGGAGGCCTTCGCCGCCCAGCATGGCCGCATCCGCGGACAAGAGATCGCGCTGCTCGCGCTCGGCAAGCTCGGCGGACGCGAGATGACGGCGGCCTCCGATCTCGATCTCATTATCATCTATGATTTTGATTCCGAGCATCCCGAATCCGACCGTGCGCGGCCGCTCTACGGCAGCCAGTATTTTGCGCGCCTGACCCAGCGGCTGATCAGCGCGCTCACGGCGCAGACCAACTACGGCGCGCTCTACCCGGTTGACATGCGGCTGCGGCCGTCGGGACGTTCCGGGCCGGTGGCTACCAGCATCGAGGCCTTCAAGAGTTACCAGGAGAACGAAGCCTGGACTTGGGAGCATTTGGCGCTCACGCGCGCACGCGTGGTTTCGGCCTCACCCGGCTTTGCGGCGCGAGTCGAAAAGGCGATACGTGCCGTGCTCAGCCGCGAGCGCGATGCGCAAACGGTCGCCGCCGACGTGCTCGAGATGCGGCGCGCGATCGCCCAGGAGAAAGGCGAGAACACCCGCTGGGATCTCAAATACGTCGCCGGCGGCTTGATCGATCTTGAATTCATCGCGCAATACCTCCAGCTCGTGCATGCCGCGCGGCATCCGGATATTCTCGACACCTCGACCGCGCGCGTGCTGGAAAAGGCCGCTCAGCTCGGCGTGCTCAAGGCCGACGACGCCGAAGTGCTCCGGCCGGCGACGCGGCTTTATCACGACCTTATCCAGATTTTGCGACTCTGCCTGTCCGGGCCATTTGACCCAAGAACTGCGGGTGCCGGCTTGCTGGGGCTGCTCGCGCGCGCGGCCGATCTGCCTGATTTTGCCACGCTGGAGGCCCATCTTGCGGAATCGCAAGCGCGAGTACGCAAAATCTTCACAAATATGCTCGGTGAAATGGCATAACAATAAATAATAAGGGAGATTCCGCCATGCTTTTGCGCGTGTGTCGGTTGCTGGCACTCCTGGCCGTGGCCTTGCAGCTCGGCGCCTGCATCAATAGCGATTTCGACATTGCCGCCAATTTGAAACCGGATTTTCCGGTCAAGCCTGGCACCTATGCCAAGGCCGACGGCACCATCATTGCGGTTCGCAGGCATGGCAATGCCTATCGTATATTCAACCGCAAGCACAGGGAAATTGCCTACGCCCGCCTGTTCAGAATTCCAGAATTTTCCGACTACGTTTTGCAATATTACGATCACAAGAAGAAACCGATCGTCTATTTGTTTCTCAAGACCACGGATAAGGGGTTTGACGTCTACGATATCGAGAATTTGGCGTCCTCTGTGCCCGAGCACATAACGAAACTGCTGGCGCCGATCACCGATGCCGGCCGCCGCGACAACAACATCACGGTTGTCAATGGCAAGCGCGATACGCTTTATATCGTTCGCGAGTTTGCACGCGCCAATCTCAAGATGAAAATAGCCGAGAGTTACGAGCGCCGGCCATGAGCGTTCCAGATCATGCTCTAAGCGCCGGCGGCGCTTTTTGCCATATCCGATTTTTTTAATGGCCAACCGGCCAGCGGTAGGCATACCGTCACGATCGTGCCCACACCGGGTGTTGAGTGGATGCGCATGATGCCGGCGTGCAGTTCGACCAGCGATTTGGCGATGGCAAGCCCGAGGCCCGATCCATGGTGGCTCTTGGTGAGCTGGCTTTCCACCTGTTCGAACGGCCGGCCAAGCTTCGTCAGCGCCTCGCGCGTGATCCCGATGCCGGTATCGCGGATCGCAATCACGACCGACCCGCGCGCCACGCGGCCACGCACTTTGATGCGGCCATGTTCGGGGGTGAATTTCACCGCGTTGGAAAGCAGATTAAGCACGATCTGCTTGATGGCGCGGCGGTCGGCCTGGAAATGAATGCCGGGCGCGATTTTGGCGCTGAGCTCGATGTGTTTGTCCTGCGCGCGCGCCGAGATCACGTGCATGGCGTCGGCCAGGATTCGATCAAGCGCCACATCTTCGAGGTCGAGCTTGAGCCGGCCAGCCTCGATCTTCGACATGTCGAGAATGTCGTTGATCACGTCCAGCAGGTATTGTCCGCTCTCGCGGATATCGCGGCAATATTCGTGATACTTGTCTGCGCCCAGCGGCCCGAACATGCCCGACTCCATGATCTCGGAGAACCCGATGATCGCGTTGAGCGGCGTGCGCAGCTCATGGCTCATGTTGGCGAGGAATTTAGACTTGGTCTGATTGGTTTCTTCGGCGCGGTTTTTTTCCTCGGCGTATTTTTCCGCCAGGTCCGCGAGCTGCTCGGCCTGCAGCTCGAGCTTTTGCTGCGAACTGCGCTGATCGTTGACCGTCGCTATCAGGCGCTTCTCGCTGTCCATCAGCTTCTTTTCGTGCAGTTTGAACGTGGTGATGTCGGTGCCGACCGAAACATACCCGCCGTCTTTGGTGCGCCGTTCGCTGATATGCAGCCAGTGGCCGTCGTCAAGCTGCGCCTCGAAGGTGCGCGCGCCGGGCACCGGCTGGCCTTCGCTCGTCACCTTGGTACGGATGACGTGTTTGCGGCCGGCGGCAACCACCGCTTCGTAAGGGATCCCCGACGCGACCGCCTCTTCGGGTAGATTGTGCAGCGCCTGGAAGTTCGAGTTGCACAGCACCAGGCGATTCTCGGAGTCCCACAGTACAAAAGCTTCCGGAATGGCCTCGATCGCGTCGCGCAGTCGCAGGTCCGCAGCCGCGGTCTTCTCTACCAGGCTCTTCTGCTCGGTGATATCGACGGCGATCCCGACCAGGTGCAGGCCGCTCTCGCCCGGCTGGCGCACCAGCTCGCAGCGCGCGCGCAGCCAGACCCATTTCCCATTCGCATGCTGCATGCGGAAGGCATGATCGACGGTGCTTACTTTCGCGTCCGCGAGTTGGACCGCGATTTCATAGAGTTCGATATCGTCGGGATGCACCAGCTTGCTCACTTCTCCGAAAGTGAGCAGCCCATTTTTCGGCGTAAGCCCGAGGATGGCGAACATGGAATGCGACCAGAAGATGCGGCCGCGCCCGAGGTCCCAATCCCACAATCCACAGCGCCCGAGATTAAGCGCGGTATCGATGCGGCTGCGCACGGTGTCGTAGATGAGGTCGGCTTCGCGCGCCCGTGAGGCCTGCCAGTGAAATGCAAATCCCAGGATCAGCAGCACAAAGCCGGTGGTCGCGCTCAAAGTGATTGTGAGCATGGTGTCGGAACGCCAGACCGAAAGCGCATCCGCGCGCGGCTGCAGCACGGCAAGCTGCCCCTGCCATGCTTTGATCGTGCGCACGGTCGCGAGCGCTCGCGTGCCGTCGGTGAGCGTGATTTCGAGCACGCCGGCGCTGGCGCCGAGGATGGTCAGGGGCTGCGCATCGCCGAGCACATCGAGCAGCCGCCGGCCGGTCTGCTCCGCGGCCGCCGGCGAAGCCGCAACGATAATGCCGCCCGCATTGCTCAGCAGCATGCGCCGGCCGAAGGCGGTTGCGCGCTGCGAGATTGCCCGCTCAAGCAAATTGCGCGGTATCGTCTCCGGTTTCTTTTCACCCGCCAGCCGCTCAAGCCGTTCGGCAACCAGGTCGCTCACCGTTTCGATCTCGTTGCTGGCGTCGATGATGGCTTGGCGGCGGTGATCCAGCACCTGCACCACCGCGCCGACGGCGATGGTCAGCAGGAAGGCGATGATGAGCGCAGGCACCGCGCGCCGCAGCACGGGCTCGGCGATCAGCAATCGCCGATACGCGGGCCTCGCGATCGATTGCGCGAGCCCCTTGATAGAATCAGAACGCGTAGACGCATTCGCCGTCTCGGCGCGCGCCATGCTCGGCCCCCGTTATGGAATTTCCCCACCGCCCGCGACTGGAAGGATGTGTTGCATCGCCTCCGAATCACTTCCGATTGGAATCGATGCGCGGTGATTTGTCGAGAGTCCGGAGTCAATATTTTTAAGATTTTATTAACAATATTGTCGGCCGCCGCGCGCTCCGAGCGTGCGCATGAAAATATATGATAAATCAATGAGTTATGAAAATTCCGGGCACGTCACCGAAATTTGGATGCAGGCTTTAGCCCTCCGCCAGGGCGCGCGCCACAATGTCCTTGACATCGCGCGAGAGCGCGCTCTGCGCCGCGGCGTTTTGCAGCGCCGCTTCGGCGCGCGCGCGTCGCTCAGGCTCGAGCGTGCGCCAGCTGCGAAACGCAGTGGCAAGCCGCGCCGCGACCTGCGGGTTGCTCGCATCGAGCAGCAGAATCTGCGCCATCACGAAATCATAGCCGGCGCCGTCGGCGCGATTGAACTCCTTCTGGTTCATCTGCGCGAAAGCGCCGATCAGAGCGCGCACGCGATTGGGATTGGACAGTGAGAACGCGGGATGTGCCGTGAGCGCGCGCACGCGTTCGAGCGTTGTCGAGTCCGGCGCGCTCGCTTGCAATGTGAACCACTTGTCCACGATCAGCGGATCGCTTTGATAGCGACGATAGAAATCTTCGAGCGCGGCGGTTCGCTGCGGCACGTCGTGCTGTACGAGCGTTGCAAGCGCGGCCACGCGGTCCGTCATGTTGTTGGCCGTGCGATATTGCTCGGCCGCCAGCGCGATCGCATGCGACTCGCCCGTGGCGGCAAGCAGGTCGAGGCAGACATTCTTCAGCGTGCGTTTGCCGGCGCTCGCGGCATCGGGGCTATAGGGACCTGAATTCATCATCCGCCGGTAGCTCTCGGTCAACGCCACATTGAGATGCAGTCCGATCAGCACACGCAGCGCCGTGCGGACTTTGAAGATCGCATCGGGATCGACGTCGCGGCCGATCTCGCGCGCGATGTCGGCCTCGCTCGGCGGCTGCAGCGTCTGCGCGATGAACGCAGGCTCAAGCCTATCGTCGGCTAGAATGGCGGCAAGCGCTTCGAGCAGTCCCTCGTCGGCCTCCAAGGGCAGGCCCGCGCGTAGCCGCGTCACGTTGTCGATCAAGAGGCCGCTCGCCAGCGTCTGCACCGCCTGCCAACGGTTGAACGGATCATGGTCGCGCGCGGCCAGAAACCGCAAGTCGTCGGCCGGCAGTTCGGTAGCAAGCTTGATCGGCGCGGAAAATCCGCGATTGAGCGAAAGTACCGGCCGCTCCGCAATGTCCGTGAACACAAAAATCTCTGATGGCTTTTCCACGATGAGCACGCCGCTCTCGACCATGCGCCCGTCGGAAAGTTTGAGCGGCAGGTCGCGCCCATCGCGCCCGACGAGTCCAACCACCAGCGGAATCACCATCGGTTGCTTGACCGGCTGGCCAGGCGTGGGCGGCACGCGCTGGCTGATTTCCAGCCGGTAGGTTTTTGTGCTGGTGTCATATTGTCCACTGAATGTAAGTTCCGGCGTTCCGGCCTGCGCATACCAGCGCATGAATTGCACCAGATCGCGGCCGCTCACATCGGCGAAGCACTGAACGAACTGCTCGACCGTCGCCGCCTCGCCGTCGTGCCGGGAAAAATAAAGGTCCATGCCCTTCCGGAAACGCTGCGGCCCGAGCAGGGTTTTCAGCATGCGCACAACTTCGGCGCCCTTCTCGTAAACCGTGCTGGTGTAGAAGTTGTTGATCTCGTGATAGAGTGCCGGCCGCACCGGATGGGCGAGCGGGCCGGCATCCTCGGCGAATTGGTGGGTGCGCAGCCCACGCACGTCGGCGATGCGCTCCACCGGCCGCGAACGCATGTCGGCGGTGAATTCCTGGTCGCGGAACACGGTCAGTCCTTCCTTCAGACAAAGCTGGAACCAATCGCGGCAGGTGATGCGGTCGCCGGTCCAATTGTGGAAATACTCGTGCGCGATGATGGCCTCGATCGAAGCGAAGTCCGCATCGGTCGCGCTTTCCGGCGATGCCAGCACCACCTTGTCGTTGAAAATATTGAGGCCCTTGTTCTCCATCGCGCCCATGTTGAAATGGGAAACGGCGACGATCATGAAAATATCAAGGTCATACTCGCGGCCGAAGGCCTCCTCGTCCCAGCGCATGGCGCGCTTGAGCGATGCCATCGCCCAGCCGCAGCGATTTTCCTTGCCCGGTTCGACATAAATGCGCAGCGCCACCGTGCGGCCGGACATGGTGACGAAGCTATCCTCGACGCAGGCCAGCGCGCCGCCGACCAGCGCGAACAGATACGACGGCTTTGGGAACGGGTCGTGCCAAACCGCGAAATGTCGGCCGCCGCCGGCCACATCGCCCGACGCGATCAGATTGCCGTTCGAGAGCAGCACAGGCGCTTGCGCTTTGTCGGCTTCGACGCGGGTGGTGTAGACCGCCATCACGTCCGGCCGGTCGGGAAAATAGGTGATGCGGCGGAAACCTTGCGCCTCGCATTGGGTGCAATAGGTGCTGGCTGAACGGTAGAGGCCGCTCAGCTGCGTATTTGCCGAAGGATCGAGCACGGTCTCGATTTCCAGCTCGAACTTCCGCTGCGGCGGTTGCGCGATTGTGAGATTGTCGGGCGTGACGGCATAGCGTTCCGCTGCAAGCAGTTCGCCATCGAGCTTCAACGCGCTCAATGTCAGCCCATCGCCGTCGAGCACGAGCGGAGCAGGGGCCGCGCCCGCCGGATTGGGTTTGAGCTTGAGTTTGGCACGCACGCGCGTGCGGCTCGGATCGAGCGCAACGTCAAGATCGACGGTCTCGACCAGCCAGTCGGGCGGGCGGTAATCTTGCAGCCGGATGGGAGGAGGGTTTTCGGTGCGCACCACAGCTAGTCTCACCGCTATGGCGTGCGGGTCAAGTCGCGTTTGTATATTTGCCGAAATGACGCTGCCGTGATGATCAAGGATTTTGGTGGAATTCTGGTCGAAGTAGTGGCACATAAGAATACGAGAGCGAGATGGCCTCTCGCCGCGCTCGCCAAATGACCAGTCAGCAGGGGTGATGCCATGAAACAGCTTAAGATACTGATGCTTAGCTTGGTAGCCGGGTTGGCCTCGGTTTTATTGTCGACCGCGCAATCTTCGGCCCAAAACTATCCCACCCAACGGGTCACCATCATCGTGCCGTTCGGCGCCGGCAGTGTGACCGACATCCTGGCGCGCATTCTCGCCGACGACATGGGCAAGCGCTGGAACCAGCAAGTCATCGTGGAGAACCGGCCTGGGCTGGCGGGATCGGCCGCCGTGGCCAAAGCCGCGCCGGACGGCTACACACTTATCCTGACGTCCAACGGCCACACCGTCGCAGGCCTTGTGACCAAGGAGCCTCCGTTCGATCCGGTGAAGGATTTTGCCGGCATCACCCGGCTTGTATCCGCGCCGCTCTACCTGATCTCCCATCCCGCCCTTCCCGCCAAGACGGTCAAGGAAGTCATCGATCTTGCCAAGGCCCAGCCGGGCAAGCTCAATTTCTCCTCGCCCGGTCTTGCGAGCACCACGTTCATCGCCGGTGCGTTGTTTCGCAAGACGGCCGGCATCGACATGGTCCACGTGCCGTTTAGGAGCGCGCCCGATGCGGTCACCGCCGTGATCCGCGGCGACGTGCAGTTCTATTTCGCGCCGGTCAATCTGGCGAAGGAGCAATCCGAAGGCGGCAAGGTAACCGCCATCGCGGCGGCGACCGCCAAGCGCATCCCGGATCTGCCAAACGTACCAACGTTCACCGAGGCCGGCTTGCCGTTCGTCTATGATTCCTGGTTCGGCCTGTTAGCTCCGGCCGGCACACCCAAGCCGATCCTCGAGAAGATCAGCAAGGATTGGGCCGATGCTCTGAAAACTCCCGAGATGAAGCAAAAGCTCGCAGCCCAGTTCGTGATTGCGATCGCGGATACGCCCGCGGCGTTCGACAAGATCATCCGGGACGAAACCGCCAACCTCACCGTGGTGTTCAAGGACGCGGGCATCTCTAACTAGCCATTACGAAGACACTCAGAACATGGCCGGCAGCATATGCTGCCGGCCATTTTTATGGGCGCCGATCTACGTGCCGGGCGCTTGCAGGGCGCCATTGTGCTTAGACCTTGATTTTCGCCGCCGGCTCGGCGTGCCCGATCACCCGCTTGATCGATGAAAACCGCGCGCGCAACGCGCGTTCGATGCCGTCCACTTTCTCGTGCACGGTGAGCACGGTGAGCGCCGGATCGACCCGGCAATGGAAATTGACGATCTCGCCGTCCGCGCTCTCGCGCACGCGCACATCGTGCACCTCGCCCACCAGCCCGACACCGGCTGCAATTTCGTTGAGCGCCGCGCGCACCGCCGCCACGCGCTCCGGCGTTCCATCCCGCCCCGGCAAACCGTAAAGCTGCAGCGGCTCGATATGGGTTTCGACCTCGACCTCCGGCCCCAATTCCTCGCGCAGCGCCGCCTCAAGCCCGCTCGCGATCTCGTGCGCGGCGCCAAGCGCGAGCCTGCGGTCGACCTCGAGATCAAGCGACACTGCAAGCTTGCCCGCAATCTCGTGTGCCGTGACGTGATGCACCGCCAGCGCCTGGTTGCGCGCGATCACCATGACGCGTTCGAGCACGCTCTCGCTGTCGAGCGCGCGCGGCTCGGTGGTCACGCTGACCTCGGCGCGCGGCATCTCGGCGCGGATGGCGCCGCCGATGTCGTCCTTGAGCCTGGCAACACGGTCGAGCGGTAGGGTGCGGCTCACCGCCACGCTGATTTCGACAAACAGCTTGTCCCCGACCGGCCGCGCCCGCACGCGCTCGACCGCGACCACGCCGCGCACGCGCGCGGAAATATTGCGCAAGCGCTCGGCGGCGCCCGCGGGGGCGGTATCGGTGAGCGTTTCGATGGTGCGCCGGCCAAGCCGCCAGCCGGCGAGGCACACGAATACCGCAACCACCATCGCCGCGGCGGAATCGGCCCACTGCAGGCCGAAGGCAACTCCGGTGAGTCCGAACAGCACCGCGATCGACGACCACATATCTGATCCAAAGTGCAGCGCATCGGCTTCCAGCGCTTCGCTCGCAGTCGCGCTCGCCACCCGGTAGAGCAGGCGCGCGCGGAAGAAATCGACGACGACCGATATCGCCATGATGCCAAAGGCGGCAGCGGTGGCCTCGACCACATGCGGATGCCCGCCGACCAGCCGTTGCCCGGCCTCCCAGATCACCACGCCCGAGAGCACGAACAAGAGCGCGGTCTCGGCCAGCGCCGTGATGCTCTCGACCTTGCCATGGCCATAATGGTGCTCGGCATCCGCCGGCTTGCCCGAGATGCGCACGGCGAAATAGGTCATCACCGTCGCGCCCAGATCGATCAGCGAATGCGCGGCTTCCGAAAGAATCGCCAGCGAGCCGGTGGCAATGCCGACGACCGTCTTGCCGGCAGTGAGCGCGCCGGAAGCGGCGATCGATCCCAGCGCGACCCTCTCCTTTTGGTCCTGCATCGATTTTTCCGGCTGGCCTTTGCTTCGCGCCCTGCGTGCCGCGCTGTTCGAGCAGATCGGGCCTATTTTGGCAACGCAAATTGGCTTGTTCGCGTGCGGCGCCACACTTATGCTGATATGATATATAGGCTCATGATCTTGCCTTCAGCTTGCGTCTTGGCATGAACAAAAACCGGGAGGACCAGATGTCGTGGTTACTTGCACGATGCGCACTGATCGCGCTCGCATTTGTCGTGTTCGGCTCATACCGGCCAGCTAACGCCCAAGGCTATCCATCCAAGTCGATTACCATCGTCGTGTCGATCGGCCCGGGGACTGGGATGGACATACTGGTCCGTCTCTATGCAGAAAAGCTGTCGCAGGTCTTAGGCAAATCGGTGGTGGTCGAGAACAAGCCTGGCGCCGCGACCATGCTGGCGGCGGCACAGGTCGCGACCTCGCCGCCCGACGGCCACACGATGGTTGTGCTCACCAGCTCGGCGCTGTCGATCAATCAATGGCTCTACAAGCAGATGAACTACAGCCCG
>CAZNSG010000073.1:0-11005 GCA_964575715.1 uncultured Hyphomicrobiales bacterium
GTCTGGGATGAGGTTGACGACACCTCGATCTTCAAGACAGGACGCCTCGTCCGCTATCGACGATCTCACCTCCGGTTACCGCGCTCGCGGTCGGGCTACCCGCGCAGCGGGCTATCGCGCAGCGATTTTGTGCATTGGCACGTTTCGTCAGAACGTTGCATTTGCAACTTGGCAGAGATCGGAGCCAAAGCCGACATCGCTGGGGATTCCGTCCTAGCGCAAAAAAATTTTGCGGTCGCTTACTCGGACGCGATCGGGTGAGAAGCGGACATGCGCAAAACATGGCAAAATCACGCTGTTGACCTCAAGCGGACCAAGCGGGCTTATTGCGCCAAGATCGTATCTGGCAAATAGTGGGTGCCGCAATGCTCAGTGATTAAATATACTGGGGGGTCCCGCAAGGTAGCCTTTTCAGCGGAGGAGGAAGCGATGTCGGTAGCGAGAGTTACGGAGATTATTTCCAGTTCGAAAAAAAGCTTCGAGGACGCCATTGAGAAAGGCATCAAACGCGCGGCCAAGACACTCAAGAATGTCGAGGGCGCGTGGGTCAAGCAACAGAAGGTTATCGTGAAAGACGGGAAAATTTCAGAGTATCGTGTCGATCTCAAGGTCACCTTTATTCTAATCGACTAACGGCGATTCTTGGCCAATGCACTATTACATCGCGTTGGTAATATTTGCTACGTCCCTTGCGATTCTCGCGCCGGTCGCATCGACCGCACAGAATATTACTGGCGTGGCCTCCGACCTGGATGCGGACACCATCAAGATTGATGGTAAGCGCATCCGTCTCTTCGGCATTGTTGCTTGCGCGTATTTCTAAACGGCTATTCAGATAGTCCGCCGGCTGTGACTATCGATCAATGCCCTCTACAGCCCGCCGATCGTTTAAGACCGATCATTTTGGCCTTCTGGCGTTACGGAATCGAGCAATATGCTGCACTTGTCCAAAACACCGCCGAAATAATATCTGAGTCTGATCCAACGACCGTCAGCAAAATTGAAACGCCATTCGCGTTTATCCTGTCCGCTCTTATCGATATCGGGGTTGCCATACTGACGAACAGATGCTGCAAACAGATTAGCACCATGTGTCAAACAAGCTTTTTTGTCCAAATCCAGCACGTTTACAACTGAGCCAAACACGCGCGTCAGACGATCGCCAACTCCGAATACGTAGGTAAGATTAAATGCAGTGTCGAACATCGCAACTTTGCTCTGAGCCAGCGTTTTTAGCACGCGTCGATCTCTCGTTGCATAGGGGAGGCCTATACGAGCGTCAGAACTATTGCGAGCATCCTCGAAAAAAGCTCCGAATCCGATGTCGCCCACTCGGTTGAGACGCTGTCGAGATTGCTGGGCGATGGCGTCAAACACAGGAAACGCAAGTGCGATAAACAATAGCAGCCCATTTGTGACTGCAAGAATGCCTATACGACTCATGATGTTTACCCATCACCAATTGATGAAATCAACTGACGAGGTGCTGCAGTAGTGCGATGCCTCCGTTCCGAGTGATATATTTTATGGCGTCGAACACACTTGCGCTAGAGAGATGGTCAAAAAATGCAAAAACTATTTCTTGTATACTGTCCAACGCTAACTCCTATCCCTATCGATAGATCAGGCTGTGGGGCGCCCGTTTGGCAAGGTCCAGGATGGTACCATTGAGGGACGCTGATGATTAGAATTGTTCAACTCATTGACAATCCATAGAGATAAACAAGAACCGCATGTCGGCTTGTGGCAGATTTTGTTGCAAAAAGATTTTTCGCATCCGAGCAAGCAATATTGATTCAAGATCAAGCGACAATGCTTCCGCCAAAGCGTTTTCACACGACCAAGACCCGGAGCCGACATCAAGGCCGGCCGGAAATGCGCGAAGTACACTAGGCGCGGCACTGGCGACAAAGCATCATTGGCTTGTGATCACCTGCGATGCCTGCGAGACGATTGTTGAGCTTGACCTGCGAGTGAAACGGCGTGACCCTGACGCCTCGATCCGTGTTGCGCTCAAGAACGTGCGCTGCGCGCGATGCAACGGCCTTGGCAAGCTGCGAATTGTCGCGCTTTCCAAATTTCCGTTGGCATAATGTATACGGGCATCGCGATGGCCAAGAAAGTTCCTCATTCCACTGATAAGCATGTTGGCAGCCGGGTACGGATGCGCCGGATGATGCTGGGCCTGAGCCAAGAGAGGCTTGCGGATGCCATCGGTTTGACCTTTCAACAGGTGCAGAAATACGAGAAGGGCACCAACCGCATGGGAGCAAGCCGACTTCAGCAGATTGCCCACGTCCTGCAAGTGCCGGCGCCGTTCTTCTTCGAGGGTTTACCGGAACACCGGACAGTAGGAATGGCAGAAACACCATCGCCCGCCTATGTGTCCGATTTCCTGGCGACCTCCAATGGCATCGCTCTCACCAAAGCCTTCATGCGGATTAAGGATGCAAATTTGCGCCGAAGCATCGTCAATCTCGTCAAAGAGATTGCGGGGTAATACCAGGCCGCAGAAACGGTAGCCGAGTAATGTGCGGTACGAGCGCTTGACGACGAAGAGCGCGAGGTAAAAGATACTCGGTTGCCGATCGACCTGTTCTAATGACTGACGAGCGGGGAAATGGCGGCGCAAGTTTCAAAAAACAACGTTACTGAGCCGCGGAACTTCGAGGAGGAAAATATGGTTAAGAATTTCGACGATATGCAGAAGCTCGGGAAGGACAATTTGGATGCCACGCTGAAATCGTTTGGCGCACTATCGAAGAGCGCCCAGGCGATTACGGTCGAGATGGCCGACTACTCGAAGAAGTCGTTCGAGGACGGCAGCAAGGCGTTGGAGAGATTATTTGGAGCCAAGACGCTGGAGCAGGCGATCGAAATCCAGACCGACTTTGCCAAGACGGCCTACGAGGGTTTCATCACAGGGGCGACCAAGATTGGCGAACTCTATGCCGATCTCGCCAAGGAAACCAACAAGCCATTTGAGAGCTATCTTTCGAAGACAGCCCCGCGGACGTGACGGTCTGATTTACCGCATCGCATAAAGCAGGCAATCGCCATAAAGATTGCGGCCGATTAGTCGTGATCTTCTTTATCCTTTGGCGGGTCGTCCCGCGCGGCCTTCTCGGCTAGACGCTTTCACATCGCCGCCATGTCGAGCAGCATCGCTTTGTGTGCCGAATTGTAGACTTGTTGTGCTCGACGGATACACTCGGAGGCATACCGTCTGTACCGCTTGGCTGATGGCATTGATCCCTGGTCCCCTCCTAGCCGAACGAGTCAACGCATCAGAGCTTGGTTGGTTCCAGGAGCGTCATTTCTTTTTTTTCGCACACAGCTTATCGAGAGCTTCGAGCACAGCAAAAATTTCCTGACCTTCCTTGATGCGCGGATTAAGCTGCTCAATCCCATCGATCAACCTAATGAACTCAGGTCCGATCTTCTGTCCTAATTCGGCAACCTTCTCAGAAAGCTCTTCGACTTTCTTCGTGTCTTTCCGTTTGCTAGCTTGCTCAAACTGGTCGTCGAGATTTGCGATTTCGCAAAATTGCTTTGTCTTGGTCTTGTCGCCGCTGATTATCTGGACAACACGTTCCGCATCAGCCTTGGTCGGCATTGGTACGTCTGGATTGCCGCGCTGTTGAGCCTGTGCGAACACCGGCATAGCGGCAATTATGAAGCCTGTGATCAGACACTTCACGTTCATGATACACTCCAGATCATCACAGCGAACCTGCGGTCTGCCCTACAAGAATAGCACTTCAAGATGACAAACGGAATTTTTGGTGACGCCCGGCCCGAAATTTTGTCAACGTGGTCGCGGGCAACCTGAATTCAGAAAAATCGGCGCGAAATCCGTGGATTAGGCGATACCTTCTTACTTGCCGTCGTTCGCTGGGTATGTCCCGCCCCACCCCGGTCTTTTAAAATTCGACCTGTGCGTAAGGCCGCGTTCGCGCATGAAACAGTGGACAGTCGGCGGGCGCAGACGAGGTGATCGAGTCACTGGCCACTTCCGTTGTTGGCACTGAGCGAAGTTTTGCGCGTGACCCGGATCGCTCGAAGTTGAACGCATAGCCGACATCACTGGGGATTCCTTCCCAGCGCGAAAATTTTCCGGTCGCTAACTCGGACACGATGGGTGGGTCACCGGACATGCGGTAAATGTGGCAAAATGACCTGATTGACCCGAGCAGACGTGTGAAGCACCGACCACGTAGAGGAATCCTAAAGTCCAGCCTCGATTGCGCGCAGCAATTGAAAGCGCATCGCGCCGTCGTTGCCCTTGAGCGAAATGACGAAACGTATCGGCCCGTGCCTGGAGGTGTTGGCGTAGCCCGCGAGCGTGCGGAAACCCTTGTGTGTACTGTGTGTACCGAAAACCTAAACCCTGCCGTAATGATGATGAAGTCCGCCCAGGACGGGCGTCGATAGGATGCTGCCCACGCGCTGAATGGCTCGATGCATCGGCGCATCCTTGTTGAGAGACCGGTGCGTCCTCAACTCATTATAGTAAGCGGCATACCTGGATAGAATCCGTCGCAGATGCGTCTCGCCCAAGACGATCATATGGTCGGCGCACTCGCGCCGGATCGATCCGATCAAGCGTTCGGCAAAGCCATTCTGCCACGGTGAGCCTGGGGCGATGGGCTTGTCCCGGATGCCCATGGCGCGCAACCGGCGTGTGACGACGGTGCCGTAGACGCAATCCCGATCCCGAATGAGATAACGTGGAACCTCACTCCACGGGAATGCTTCTGTTATCTGGCGCGCAATCCATTCTGCCGTCGGATTAGTTGTGACATTGATCCAAACGAGGTCTCTGCGGTCCAGCCTAATAATGACGAAGGCATAAAGCAGGTTAAATCCAATGGTCGGAACGACGAACAGATCCATGGCGGCGATGTCCGGTGCGTGGTTGCACAGGAAGGTGCGCCATCCTTGACTTGGTGGCCCACGTCGTTTGACCATGTGCTTGGCGACGCTTGACTGAGCGAGTTCAAAGCCGAGCTTGAGCAGTTCGCCATGGATGCGCGGCGCGCCCCAAAGTGGGTTCTCGATGCTCATCTGCCGGATCAGTGCGCGGAGGTCAGCCCCAACCTGCGGCCGTCCGCCAAGTGAGCGCGACTTCCAGCGCCAGTAGTATCGAAAGCCAGCCCGATGCCAACGCACCAGCGTCTCGGGTTGGATGATGGTGATGGCGCTCAGGACCGAGGGAAACCATCGATACAGCTGGACGAAGAACCAGCGATCGCTGTTCGTGAGCCGCACGCGGCCGCGCAGCTTGCGCCGCAATATGATCAACTGATGTCGCAGTACAGCGTTCTCGGCTTCAAGCCGGCTCTTCGACTTGAATGGCGAGATCAAGATGTTCAGGATGAAATACAGCAGCGCGATCATTGTACGCTAACGTTAAGCGATTCTACCAGCTAATCAATACGGACGAGGTTTTCGGTACACACAACCCGCTATCGTTGCCGGCTTCGACAATCTCGCAGCGGCAGGTTGGGCGATCCGAATTAACCTCGTCTCGAATACTTCTCCGGCGCGACGAATTACCTCGTCCCATAGGCCCGGTCGCCGGCATCGCCGAGCCCGGGCACAATGAGCGCATGTTCGTCCAGCGTCTCATCGACGGCAGCCGCCCAGATCGGCACGTCCGGATGGATTCCGCGCATCCGCTCGATGCCTTGCGGCGCCGCAATCAAGCAAACAAGTCGAATGTCCTTTCCTCCCCGTTCCTTTAGTCTGTCCACCGCCGCGACTGCGGTATTCGCTGTGGCCAGGACAGGAACGACGGCAATCACCAGGCGCTCGCTGAGATCGGGCGGCGCCTTGAAGAAATACTCGACCGCGACGAAGGTCTCGGGCTCACGATAGAGGCCAATGTGCGCCACGCGTGCAGCGGGTACGAGGTCAAGCATCCCTTCGACAAACGTCAACCCGGCGCGAAGTACAGGCGCGAATACCAGTTTCTTGCCGGCAATGCGGGGAGAGATCATGCGCTTGAGCGGCGTTTCGATCTCGACATGGGTCAGCGGCAGATCGCGCGTTACCTCGTAGCACAGCAGCATCCCGAGCTCTTTCAGAAGTTCGCGAAACGACTTGGCCGAGCGAGTCTTGTCGCGAATCAACGTGAGCTTGTGTTGCACCAGCGGGTGGCCGATGATGGTGACGCCCTCCATGAAGTCCTCCCGTGCGTTCACGGCTTCCTGCTCAGAACACTGTGCCGTCACTGATAATTCGAATCGGAGGCGCGCCGTCGGGGCGAAGCCTGCGTGCAGCGAGTCTTCCGGCTGCCCATGTTCCGCCCTCGAGGATTTTTGCGAGCGGAAGCGACGACGCGTCGCTGTTGAGCCGGCGGCGCAACACCGTAGCGAGTATATCGAGGAGTGCCACCGTCAGCGCACGCCATTCGACGACTAGGGTGGAACCGACATCGTGCTCACGCGCGGTCTCTTGCGGCTCGCGCAGCACAAGAACGCCTGTATCGACGAAAAGTCCGCCGTTGCGATATTCCGCGAGACCAGTCAGGCCGTCGATGTCGGTAACCGTAAAACCGGCGTCTTGCAGAGGCTCGATGAGCGAATAGGCAAGCCATTGCGAGAGCTTGTGCAGGGGGACAAGCCCATTGGTCGCGTCCGGAGTCACAATCGCCGGATGGCGCCAGCAATCGCCGAGCGGCACTCCGCCGAGAGTCAAATGCGAGGGCCATATCGGCCCCAATTGGCGAAGAAGCTCGGAGAGAATTGCCGGGGCCACGATCCGTCTGTCCTCGGAAAGAGCCGCAAAGTTGTCGAACAAGCCGCCAGGACGTGGTGTGTCGGCGCGGCCAAAAATGCCGGGATTGGCGGCAACGACCTCGCCGAGCCGGCGCAGCAGTTCAACGCGTCCCTCGATCCCGACGAGTGGATTGGAATTGGAGACTTGAAACCCGTTGCGCAGCCGTTCGGCGCTCAATTGCCGGAGCGCGGCCGCATCGGCGCGCAGCCGATCGCGCGGATCAACGGAAAAGGCGCCGTCCGCAAACATCGCCAGAGTAGCTAACGCGAGCCCCTCCGAACCGCCGATGGGATCGGCCGTGACCGGATCGCGATAGCGCCATTGCGAGCCCGCGCCGGCGTCCAGGAGCACGCTGACGATGGCCAAATCGAACGCCGCGCGGGCACGCGCCGCATTATCCGGCCAATGTGAGGCCTTGGCGATGGAAAGCCAGCGATCCTCGCCGTTGACGGCGAAGTGCCGCCAGCGCGAATGAAACGGCATCTCTAGTGACGGATAGGCCTTGCGCGAGGTCGCAAGGACGAGATCGGCCGTATCGTCGAGGCGATCGAGATCGATGCGAAAATGCGGAAGCTTGTCATCGCGGCCGAACTTGAACAATCGATGCGCGCACGTGCGAACGGCCTCAGCGGTTAAAAGAGAAAAAGCACAGGTAGATTCAGGCGTCACGAACCGGTCTCGCATGTCCGTGTCATGACTTGTCGAGCGACTGACCGATCGAATCTGGCAGCTCTTTGGGGTTTAACGACTCGGGCGTATAATAACCGGCGGCTTTTTTTGCCTCGATTTCGACATGAGCATCCGCCGGAATAAGCTCATCCGGAATTGCGACACGCTCCACGATCTCGACACCCTGCGTTGTCAGCGCGGTGTATTTCATATCGCTCATTGAAACGAAGCGGTCGATCCGCCGCAATCCCAGCCAGTGGATCACGTCCGGCATGAGCTGTTGAAAGCGCGCGTCCTGGACGCCGGCCACACACTCGGTGCGCTCGAAATAGGCGGAGGCCGCATCACCACCCTCTTGCCGCTTGCGCGCATTGTAAACGAGGAACTTGGTTACCTCGCCGAGCGCACGTCCTTCTTTTCGGTTATAGATGATGACGCCCAATCCGCCGGACTGGGCGTTGCGCGCGCATTCCTCGATGCCGTGGATCAGATAGGGGCGGCACGTGCAGATATCGGAGCCGAAGACATCCGATCCGTTGCATTCGTCGTGGACGCGGCAGGTAATCGGCGTCCGTTCGTCGGAAAACTTCGCGACATCGCCGAACAGGTATACGGTCGTACCGCCGATAGGCGGCAGGAAGATTTGAAGATCGAGCCGCGTCACAAGTTCGGGGAACATGCCAGCGGTCTGTTCGAAGAGCGAGCGGCGCAGTCCTATCTCAGTCGTGCCGAAGCGCTCCGCGATTCCCGGCAAATACCAAACCGGATCGATGGCGATCTTAACGACCGAGACCCCGCCGTTCTTGTGCATAACCTCGCCGTCATTCCGCAGCCGCCCGGCCGCGAGCGCATTTTGCATCTCATGAAGATCAAGGCGCGCCTTCGTGATCGCAATCGTCGGCCGCACATCGAGGCCGGCGGCAATCTCCGCTCCGAACGATTCCGAAACCAGGTGTCCCCACGGATCGAGTGACACGATGCCGCGTGGATCGGTCCATTGCGGAAACGGACCGATTTTTACCGCCGGATGCGTGTTGGTGAGGTCCGGACGTCGAATAGGATCGAGCGCTCCCGCCGAAACCGCGAGCGCGCGATAGACGGCATAGGAGCCACCGTGGCTGCCGATGACATTGCGATCTGCGGGGCGCGAGACTGTTCCGATGACCGGTCCGCGGTCGCGGGCCGTCGCCGCGCCCCATTGGATCGGGAACCGCTGTTTCGCGCCCGGATCCGGATGGGACGTCAGGCGAATATGGTCGGTGCGATTCGAGCGATTCATTGCAAGCTAACCCCGAAACGACGGAGGCCCGCCGTTTGCGACGGGCCGAGCGGAGACAAAATTGCCACTTTGATCACGGGCACCGGGCCATCCCGGGAATTTGCACCCGAAATGGTAATATAGCGTTGCCGAAGGCGAAAACCAAGAACGCCAAGCCATTGGCGGTCTTTGGATTTTTCGACCCCCGTTTCTATTGCAGTGCAGCGTGAGCCTGCGTGTTCTCCTGGACGCTGGCGTGCACGTCCTTTTCGATCAAGTTCCAGGCCCGCTCGACGTAGGTGCCGAATTCCGCCGTCCGTTTGAGCGAAAGTTGCCGAGGCCGCGGTAATGCGACCTGAATGATCTCTTTGATCCAACCGGGACGACGACCGAGCACCACGATGCGATCGGACAGAAACACGGCCTCGTCGATCTGATGGGTGATGAACAAAACGGTCTTGCGCCCTTGCTGCCATATCCGCAGCAACTCGAGCTGCATGACCTCCCGGGTCTGCGCATCGAGCGAGGAGAACGGTTCGTCCATGATGAGAACTTCCGGGTTGATTGCTAGGGCGCGGGCCAGATCGACCCGCTGCCGCATGCCGCCGGATATCTGTGTGTGTACCGAAAACCTCATCTGCATTGATTAACGGACCGAATCGCCTAACGTCAGCACACAATGATCGCGTTGCTGTATTTCATCCTGAATATCTTGATCTCGCCATTCAAGTCGAAGAGCCGGCTTGAAGCCGAGAATGCCGCGCTCCGACATCAGTTGATCGTGTTGCGGCGCAAGCTGCGCGGCCGGGTCCAGCTCACGAACGCCGATCGCTGGTTCTTCATCCAGCTGTATCGATGGTTTCCCTCGGTCCTCAACGCCATCACGATCATCCAACCCGAGATACTCATGCGTTGGCATCGGGCTGGCTTCCGCTGCTACTGGCGCTGGAAGACGCGCTCACTTGGCGGTCGGCCGCAGATCGACACGGACCTGCGAGCATTGATCCGACGGATGAGCATCGAGAACCCGCTTTGGGGAGCACCTCGCATTCTCGGCGAATTGCTGAAGCTCGGCTTCGAAGTCGCGCAGTCGACGGTGGCGAAGTACATGGTCGAGCGACTTAGGTCACCAAGCCAGGGATGGCGCACCTTCCTGCGCAATCATGCACCAAACATTGCTGCCATAGACTTGCTCGTTGTTCCGACCATTGGCTTTAACCTGCTCTCTGCCCTCGTCATCATTCGGTTGGATCGTAGCCATGGGCATCCGCGACAAGCCCATCGTCCCAGGTGCATCTTGGCAGAATGGGTTTGCTGAACACTTGATCGGGTCGATCCGGCGCGAGTGCGTCGACCATATAATCGTATTAGGCGAGGCGCATCTGCGCTGAATTCTAACCAAGCATGCCGCTTATTATTATTATAATGAGTTGAGGACTCACCGGTCTCTCAATAAGGATGCGCCGATGCATCGAGCCATTCAGCGCGTGGGCAGCATCCTATCGACATCCATCCTGGGCGGACTTCATCATCATTACGACGGCAGGGTTTAGGTTTTCGATACACACAGTGCTGACGTCAGGTGTTTTCTTCAGTTTATCAATGCGAATAGAGTTTTCATTACTCACCGGTTAGGTCAGATACATTGCGGTATCGGTGGTGCGGATCGAGACATGCCAAGGAATGACGAGGCGCTCGATCAGACCCATGATCGAGAACAAGATAATGCCCATGGCAACGAGAATGATAAGCGCCGCCCATGTGAGTGGGCCGTCGAGTGAGCCGGCAGATGTCAGCAACAAATAACCAAGTCCGTGATCCGAGCCGACGAATTCACCGACGATGGCGCCAACCACCGCGAGACAGATTGCTATCTTGAGACCTGCGAATATGTGCGGCAAAGCCGTCGGCATCTGCACGTGCAAAACGAGTCTCAGCCGTCCCGCGCCCATGGAGCGTACGAGATCGAGCATGTCGGTCTCCACGCTCTTGAGGCCGACGGCCGTGGAAACGACTATCGGAAAAAAGGTGATGAGGAACGTAACCGCAACTTTCGGTAGCAATCCAAAGCCAAGCCACATGATCAGGATTGGGGCAATGGCAACTTTCGGGATAGTCTGCGACATCACGACGATTGGCATCAAGAGTCGCTCGGCCGTGCGATTGAGCACGATCGTGAGCGCCACCGGGATGCCGACCATAACGCTTAAGGCAAAGCCGAACAGCACGCTCAGAAGCGTGTAGCCGGTGCCATTGATGAGGATACGCCAGTCACGCGCGATGCGCAGGAAAATC
>CAZNSG010000074.1:0-11303 GCA_964575715.1 uncultured Hyphomicrobiales bacterium
GGCAGGTCAGTCAAGTGGCGGTGATTGGCGCCATGGCGACCGGCTGGAATATCGTGGGAACGGGCGACTTCAATGGCGATGGTACCGCCGACATTCTTTGGAGCAACAATACCGGCACGGTCGTGAACTGGACCATGGTAAACGGGCAGGTCAGTCAAGTGGCGGTGATTGGCGCCATGGCGACCGGCTGGAATATCGTGGGAACGGGCGACTTCAATGGCGACGGCACCGCCGACATCCTGTGGCACAACAATACCGGCACTGTCGTGAATTGGACCATGGCAAACGGGCAGGTCGGCCAAACGGCGGCTATCGGCGACGTAGCGACCAACTGGGACGTCGTAGGGACGGGCGACTTCAATGGCGACGGCACCGCCGACATCCTGTGGCGCGAGAGTGGTGGCACCGTCGTGGACTGGACCATGTCAAACGGTCAGGTCAGCCAAGTGGCGGTTATTGGCGCCGTGGCGACCAACTGGCATATCTACGATTAGGATTCAGGCAAACCGCTGGAGTGGCCGGCTCTATAGTTGCCTGTTCTTAATCGCAGTTCGGCGTCAACCTCCTCGAATGAATGCGGCTGCCGGGTCTTGATTCGGAAATCGGCCGGTCCGCGAAGAGCAGACCGAGATAGGATGCGCGGGAATTTTTTGGTTGCAGCCGGATCCTTCTGCTGCGTCTATTGCAAGGCATCGCCCGCTTGAGCAGACTGCATCAGGTCATGCTGGTAGATTATGCCGGCTTTCGAGCAGAGGCCGAAAAAGAATCACGAGCTTTGCGGGCGGCCCGGTTCATTGCCATGATGAGGGAAGGGCAAGGAGTGAACGTCATCTGTGCCGAGGAAATAATTTGTAGATAGAGATGGGTTGTTGTTGCCCTGCTCGAAGCATCTGCCGTATCTTTGAGCGCAAATTGCAATGGGCAACATCGACCGCGCCATTCGCTGGACAAGAATGATCCAACCGCATGAACATCCTGCTTCTGGGAAAGAACGGTCAGATCGGTTGGGAGTTGCAACGTTCGCTAAGCCCGTTGGGACGCGTCATTGCTCTGGGACGGCAGGATGCCGATCTTGAGCAAGCGGATGCGCTGCGCGGCCGGATTCGGGATCATCATCCGCAAATCATTATCAATGCCGCCGGCTATACTTTAGTTGACAGAGCCGAAACCGAAATCGAGGTGGCGTACCGGATCAACGCCAATGCGGTGCGCGTCATAGCTGAGGAAGCCGGTCGTCTAGGGGCTTGGCTCATCCATTTTTCGACCGATTATGTGTTTGACGGCAAGAAGGCCGGCCCCTATCTCGAAACCGATCCAGCGCATCCGCTTAATATCTATGGCGAGAGCAAGCTCGCCGGCGAGAATGCCATCCGCAATACGGGGTGCCAGCACCTGATTTTTCGCAGCAGTTGGATCTATTCTCTGCGCAGGAGCAATTTCCCGCTGGCAATTCTCCAACGTGCGCTACGGCAGGAACATCTCGAGGTTATCAGCGATAGTATTGGTGCCCCGACAAGTGCACATCTCATTGCGGATGTCACTGCGCTTGCCGTCTTTCAGATAGCTGCGGGCAGTCTGAAGAGGGAAGATTCTGGCATTTTTAATCTGACCGCAACGGGAGAGACGAGTTGGTACGAGTTTGCCCGCTTTATCGTTAGCCGGGCACGTGAATTTGGGCTACCGATAAAGGTACTATCGGAGGCGATATTCCCGACCAGAAGAGAGAGTTATGGCGCGCCCGCTAGGCGTCCCGAAAACTCGAGATTGGATGTCCGGAAGGTCAGCCAGAAATTCGGTTTGACGCTGCCTGACTGGAAAATTCACGCCGCAAGATTCATGGAGGAAATATCGCGGCCCTCCCAATTTCAAGAATTCTTGTCGAAAGCTGAAGGCGAGAATTCTATTCCGCGCGGGCGCTTATTTGCCTAAAGATGGAGTGTGTCATCATGCGCAATCCTCCATGAAAAGACGGAGCTTGCATATGACCGGGGTGGAAACTTTCTAGTTGCGAGATAAATTGCGATGGCAATTCAGCTTTTCGTTCCAAAATTTCGAATCGACGAATGTCTGGAAGGCATCCGGGAGTGCCTTGAAAAGGGATGGACCGGTCTTGGCTTCAAGACGGTCGAAATGGAAAAGGCGTGGTCGAGCTATTCCGGCCTGCCGCACGCTCATTTTCTGAATTCGAACACGGTGGGGCTGCATCTTGCGGTCCATATGTTCAAGACGAAATATGGCTGGGCCGATGGCGACGAGGTCATCACGACGCCGTTGACCTTCGTTTCGACAAACCACGCCATCATGTACGAAAAGCTTCACCCGGTTTTCGCCGACGTCGATCAGTATCTGTGCCTCGATCCGGACGACATCGAGCGCAAACTGACGCCACGCACACGCGCTGTGATGTTCGTCGGACTCGGAGGCAATACCGGGCAATATGAGAGCGTAGTGGATCTATGCCGGCAGAGAAACCTCATGCTCATTCTCGACGCCGCCCACATGGCCGGGACCCGTTGCAACGGCAAGCATGTCGGAGCGGAGGCGGATTGCGCCGTGTTCAGCTTTCAGGCGGTCAAGAACCTCCCGACTGCCGATTCGGGAATGATCTGTTTCCGGGACAGCGAGGACGATGCGCGCGCCCGCAAGCTGACGTGGCTCGGCATCAACAAGGACACTTATTCCCGCACGACCACCCAAGGCACTTACAAGTGGATGTACGATGTGGAGGAAGTGGGCTTCAAATATCACGGAAACTCTATCATGGCGGCGATTGGTCTCGTATCGCTGCGTTATCTCGATCACGACAACGACTATCGCCGGCAGTTGGCACGCTGGTACGATGAACGTCTTTTAGGACTTAATAGTGTGAAGACAATTCCGGTCGCAGACGGGTGCGAATCCGCCCGCCATCTTTATCAGGTTCGCGTACAGCAGCGCGATGAATTCATGCGCGCGCTCAATGATCGCGATGTTTTTCCTGGCATGCATTACCGGGACAACACCGAATACCGGATGTATGCTCATGGCGCTGGGACCTGCCCGAACGCCCACGCAGCGTCCCGAGAAATCATCTCCTTGCCGATGCATATGGGCTTGACCAAGGCCGATGTCGGCACGGTGACCGAACTCTTCATCCGCTCCGCCAAATGAAACGCCCAATCGCACCGTTCGGCAATGGCGCCGTTCGCATACGTCCGATCGAAGAGCGGGATCTCGAAAGGACATTGGCCTGGCGCAACCGGGACGAAGCGCGTGTCTGGTTCAAGACATCGAGCCTTATCACGATGGAACAGCACCGCAGCTGGTTTCAACGTTACCAAGAATTGGATGACGACTTCCTGTTCATTGTAGAGAACGACGGTGTACCGGTGGGGCAGGTTTCGATTTACCGTATCGACTGGAAGACCAGCCATGCGGAAGTGGGGCGGTTTCTCGTCGCGCCAGAGGCTAGCGGACAGGGCTATATCGGACAGGCGTGTGCGGAGCTGCTTCGATTTTGTCTGGACACGCTCAAGCTTCGCAACGTTTTTCTTGAGGTTTATGAATCGAACCATCGTGCGGTTAATATGTATCGGCGAAACGGTTTTGTTGAAGAGTCGCGCCATGATGGATTGATACGCATGACGCGCGCACTGGCACCGACAGGAAAAGAATGAGCGACCGCAGTAAGCTGCTCACGGACAGCGTTAAATCGTTCAAGGTGTGGCGGGTGTGGATGTTCCTCGGCATTCAGGACGTCAAGCTGAGATTCCGGCGTTCCTTCATTGGACCGTTGTGGATATTTCTTAACTTGGCCATTTTCGTAGGCGGGGCTGGGGTGGTTTATGGCCTGATATTCGGCCTCCCCATGAAAGAGTTTTTGCCTTTCCTCACCGCCGGTTTCGTCATTTGGGGTTTTATCTTTGCATCGCTTTCCGAGTCGGGATTGGCTTTCGTCAATGCCGAGGGCTACATCAAGCAGTTTTCCTATCCAAAGCAAATTTATCTGATGCGTACCCTGGTCGTGTTTAGCACCAACATGCTGATCGGCCTGTGCGTGCTTGTTCTGCTGCAACTCGTATTAAACGGGTTTTTTATCGCCGGATGGTTGCGGGCGATACCTGGTCTGCTTTTGCTGTTGCTGGCAGGTCTCGGCCACATTGTTATTTGCGCTTATCTTGGAACGCGCTTTCGCGACCTGCCGCATGCATCCGGTGGTATCCTGCAGGTCGTTTTCTTTGTGACGCCGATTCTATTCCCGGTGAAGGTGTTGAGGGACCGGCAGCTAGACTTCATCTATCAATATAACCCACTCTACTATCTTATCGACATTGTGCGGCACCCTCTTTTGGAGGGAAGCTGGGCGCAGCCGGAAAACTATCTCATCGTCGGGGCCTACGTCGTGGCGGTATGGACCGTCGGCGCCTTGGTTGCCCACAAGCTCGATCCGCGCGTGGTGTATCTCTTATGATCGATTTTTTTATAGGACTCGAAGACGTAGGCGTAACCTTCGAGGGGCAGCTCAGCTCGCGTGAGAATTTCAAGGATTGGATTGCCAGCAAGTTTTCGAGTCGTCGGCAGATTTCCTCCGGCTACCGAATCGAGGCGCTGAAAAGCGTTAATCTGGAAATTTGCCATGGAGAGCGCGTCGGGCTGATTGGACTCAACGGGGCCGGCAAGAGCACGCTCCTTAAGGTAATGGCCGGAATTTACCCGCCGATGTCCGGCACTCTCACAATGCGCGGGCACGTTTGCCCGATGTTCGAATTTGCCACCGGATTCGAAATGAACCAGTCGGGCTGGGACAATATCCGCATCCGCGGGCTGTTGCTCGGCATGATGCCGGATGAAATTGAGGAGAAGCTGGCGGAGATCGCAGCCTTCACGGAACTTGGCGAATTTCTGGATTATCCCGTGCGAACCTATTCCACCGGCATGTTTATCCGGCTGGCATTCGCGATCTCGACCAGCATCAACCCGGAAATCCTGCTGATCGACGAAGTCATGGGCGCGGGCGACCTCAAATTCGCCGAGAAGGCCAAACGCCGGATGTGGGAATTCATGGAGCAGGGCAAGATACTTGTGTTTTGTTCGCATAACCTCCATCTTCTTCCGGATTTTTGCGCGCGCACGATCTGGCTGGATCATGGACGGGTCATGATGGATGGTGAAACTAGTGAAGTTGTGTCCAGCTATACAGCGAGTCAAAGCACACTTTAAATTTCAGTTTCAGCTCAATTGGACAGCTTCCCGGAAGCGGTCGCGCTCTGTCCTTGAACGACAGGGACGCCAATGGGCGATGGGACGCCGAAATCACATGGCGGGAGGCCACAGAAACGATCCTCAACATCGCGTCCGAGCCTCATTTGCTATGCGCTTGCAATCATACATCTCTGAACATTGGCAGTTCCTAGGAAAGGCCGGTTCATATCCAGGGATTGATATTCTTCGCACCCAACGTGAATAATGTAGGCGAGAAATTTAAACGGGCCCTCGACGCTGTTTTCATAAAGGCCGCCCGCCGAGCCGCCATCGTATTAACGACCATGCTATTTTGAATCGTCTGAAGTAACGTTCGACAAGCCCGTTGGTACGGTTCTTTGCTCGTTGCATTTTACCAATCAATTTCGGCCGCCTTTTGCTTTTGCCATGGACAATATGTTTTTCGAAAAGATCCATATAAGCGGCATTGTAACCCCGCAAAGAGAATTTCGTTTCCATGTCTCTGTCCCAAACAGATACGATGCCGAACGGCATCTGCAGAACCTTGGCGAGCGCGTACATGTCTGGACGGTCGGCTGCAATCAGAAGGCTGACCGGCTTTCTAATATCGAGTGCGACAATTAAGGGACGCAAATCGTCACACGATTCGCGGAACATCGATAGATCGAGAATGATGCTGTTGCACAATTGGAATATAATTTTACATTCACTTAAATCATTGCATATATCTATCGCGAGCAGAACAAAATTGGCCCTCTTTATATCCTTGACAATGCGATCGAAGTTAATTTCACTTAAATTTTGTGGCGGAATATAATCTCCGGAAAGCAAGTGGACGACATTGGTGAACTGAGCAAAACGGTAAAGGGATAGCGCTTCTCTTTCTTCATCTTTAAATTCCGTTTTGCGGGAGGCATAAAAGAATATCGCCATTAATTCCTTCTCATCGTCGGGAAGCCAGGTGCAGGAAACAGGCGATCGCGAGAGCGTGTCGCGGAGGCAATCGCGCCAAGAATCCGCCGCTTGTGCGAAATTGAAATTTTCCTTCACGTCGGCTTGGGCCTGGAAGACAATCTTGCGCCGGAGTGGCTGGTTTTCTATCAGCGAGCTAATGGCCTCGACCCACGCATCCGCATTGTCCTCGACCAGCAGTCCTGAAATATTTTGTACCACGCAGTCCGCATAGGGTGGCGTGTTGCTGTAGATGCCAGCGATCGCGCAGCCGCCAAACTCGCGGTATTTATTGTTCGTTTTCGAGTGAAAGAAGGGCTCGTTGATACTGGGCGCGAGCCCGATATCGAATCCTCCTAGGTATAAGGATTTGATAAATTTCTCATATCTGAAATTGATGGAATTGAGAAAGACGCCATCTATACCAGCGAGCTGCTCTGGAGGTGACTTGCCCCACAGATGGAGTTCCACCCGCCCGCGAAATTTGGCTAAGACGTCGCGCAGTGCTGTGAAAAAAAATTGTTCCAATCGTGGATCGTCGATACGGCCAGTCGGGTAGGCAATCCGAACGATTCCAGATTTTTCTTGAGGTTTGGGTAGATTATTGATCAGATTCATATCAAAATAACTGCGTACCAGCCGCACATTAGCTCCAAGTGCCGCAGCACGCTGTTGCATCCGCACAGAGTAAACGCGAACGAGGTCGGCGAGTTCGTAGAATCGCCGCAGGACGTGAAGGCGGTAGAAACTGCGGTGATAAAAAGCCAATTCTGTGTTTAACGGTATTTCCTCGAAATTGTCGTCGATTTCATAAACAATCCGCTTTCCAAGCTGTTTCAGTCGATAAAGATTCTTTATATCGGATATTTCGCAGTTGCGGCAAAAGGCGGCGACATCGCACCACTGGATATCCCCTTCCACAAACGCGTCTACCCCAGAGAGGCGCAGTCGCAGTGAAACTTCGCCGAGCCGCTCCAGCATGACAAGCGGCCGCAAGACACCGATGATGATGCTCGGAATCAGGGAGGGTGCGAAAATCAGTACTCTTATCGGATCGCGTGACGGGCTGGACATGGCATGCATATGAAAGACAGGTTGTCCCAAATTCTGCGTGAGATTGGCAGCTTGCGTAAGGTGGATTTTAGGTTTGATGACACGTCAATTCATGCGAAAAGTTCTATTTTTCCAAGCGGAAGTCCCAACCGATCCTTGGCGGACAATATCGGTTCATCGCCGGTGGGCCAATCGATTCCGACGTCGGGATCATTCCAAATCAGACAGCGCTCATGTTCGGGTGCGTAATAATCCGTGACCTTGTAGAGAAATTCCGCCGTGTCGCTCAACACGAGAAACCCATGAGCGAAACCCTCGGGAATCCACATTTGCTTCTTGTTTGCTGCCGACAATTCCACGCCGACCCATTTTGCGAACGTCGGTGAGCCTCGACGCACATCAACGGCCACATCATAGACCTCGCCGTGAATAGCGCGTATCAGCTTACCCTGCGGCTGACGAATCTGATAGTGCAGACCGCGCAGAACACCTTTTGCCGAGCGTGAATGGTTGTCCTGCACAAAGTGCATCTTCCGGCTTGTAGCATCCTCTAATCGCTTCGCATTGAAACTCTCGAAAAAAAAGCCGCGTTGATCCTCGTAGATTGTCGGTTCAAGGATCAGCACATCGGGTATGACGGTCGCGGTCACCCTCATCGTTGTTTCTCTTCGAGAAGCAAACTACGCAAATAGAGGCCGTAGCTTGTTTTCATCATCGATTCTGCAGCTCGCTCGATTTGGCCGATGTCGATCCAGCGCTTATTGAACGCGATTTCCTCCAGGCAAGCGATCTTAATACCTTGCCGATGTTCAATGGTTGCAATGAATTGACTGGCTTCAAGCATCGATTCGTGTGTGCCGGTATCGAGCCAGGCGTAACCGCGACCCAAGACTTCTACTTTGAGCCTGCCCGCCTCGAGATAAGCTCGATTTACGTCGGTGATCTCCAATTCGCCACGCGCCGACGGCTTCACTGCCCTAGCGATATCGACGGCATCATTGTCGAAAAAATATAGACCGGTAACTGCATAATGGGATTTGGGTTTTGCCGGCTTCTCTTCGAGCGATAGCGCTTGCAGGTTTTGATCGAATTCAACGACGCCATAGTGCTCCGGATTATTGACGCGATAAGCAAAGATGGTTGCACCGCGCTCTCGACTGGACGCGCTTGCCAATAGTGCCGGAAGTCCGTGTCCATGGAACACGTTGTCACCGAGAATTAAAGTTACATTATCCGCGCCGATGAAATCCGCGCCAATGATGAGCGCTTGCGCCAATCCCTCGGGAGATGGCTGAACTGCGTAAGAGAAACGGATGCCCCACTGGGTGCCGTCGCCGAGTAGTTGCGCAAAGCGCGGCGTATCTTGCGGCGTGGAAATAATCAGAATGTCGCGAATGTCCGACAGCATCAGTGTCGAGAGCGGGTAATAGATCATCGGCTTGTCGAAAATCGGCAACAATTGCTTGGATACTGCAAGTGTTGCGGGATGAAGTCTTGTCCCCGAGCCGCCGGCGAGGATAATGCCCTTTTGTGCTTTTTTGCGCATAGCCGATTGTTACCTGTCTCAAACGCCAGCCAGCGCCACTACTGCCGCAATCAAAATGGGGCAATCTCGCCAATGGCGTAACAATATCATGAGCGTGTTCATCGATTGGAATAATTCATTTTTACCCAGTTGCGATAGGAGCCATCAACCACCCGCTCAACCCAGGCGGCATTGTCGAGATACCAACGCACCGTCTTGCGCATTCCCGATGCAAAAGTCTCCAGCGGTCTCCATCCAAGCTCCCGCTCGATTTTTGCGGTGTTCATCGCATAGCGCCGGTCATGGCCGGGGCGATCGGCCACGAATGCGATCTGCTCACGATACGAGTGGCCATCGCTGCGGGGCTTCGCCGAATCAAGAATATCGCACATGGCATAAACCACCGCGATATTGGTCTTTTCGTTCTTACCTCCGATATTATATGTCTCGCCAATGCGGCCCTGCTCAAGCACAGCGCGAATGGCGGCACAGTGATCGATCACGTAAAGCCAGTCTCGAACCTGCCGACCGTCGCCATAGACCGGAAGTGTCAGTCCCTTGATGGCATTATATACCATCAAGGGGATGAGCTTTTCCGGGAACTGGTAAGGCCCATAATTGTTCGAGCAGTTCGTGATGAGCACAGGAAGGCCATAGGTGCTACCCCAAGCACGCAGCAAGTGATCGGACGCCGCCTTGGACGCCGAATATGGGCTATTCGGTTGATAGCGGCTTTCTTCGGTGAAGGCGGGGTCGGTTCCACCGAGCGAACCGAACACCTCGTCGCTTGAAATATGCAAAAACCTGAAATCGGCCTGCTCCAACGCACTAAGACTCTCAAAATATGCTCGCGTGCTTTCCAGCAGGCGAAACGTGCCCATGATGTTGGTGGAGATGAAGTCGGCAGGCCCATGGATTGAGCGATCGACGTGTGATTCAGCGGCAAAATTAACGACAGCCCATGGCCGATATCGGTTCAACAGGTTGGTGACAAGTTCAGCATCGCCAATGTCGCCTGCAACAAAGATATGACGAGCGTCGTTCGCAATGCCCGCAAAATTATCCAGGTTACCGGCATAAGTTAGCTTGTCGAGACTGACAACCACGCCGAGGCCGTGGGCAAGCCATTCGAGAACGAAATTCGCTCCGATGAATCCGGCCGCGCCGGTCACGAGAATTGGGTGCTGTCCGGCCATCTTTCTTGCGTCGAGTGAGGCAACCGTAGCCATGTCAAATCTTCTTAATTGCCGCCGCCACAAGCAATGCCAGGTCGCCGAGTAAAGTCTGCCGATAGACGCCGGATTTTCTCAAATAGGCGAGGCGGTTTATCATCGTAGCAGAGCGCGCCTTAGTGAAGAACTCCAGAACCATTCGGTATTCCGGCTTGAGCAAATGTGCGGGTACGCGGTTGAGCGCCGCAATATTCGTTTCATTCCAAATACGAAATTGCCCACTCAGTAACATGCCAACACGGTTCAAACGCG
Organism: uncultured Hyphomicrobiales bacterium; assembly: GCA_964575715.1. GTDB lineage: Bacteria > Pseudomonadota > Alphaproteobacteria > Rhizobiales > Xanthobacteraceae > PNAI01. The sequence continues at coordinate 10,216 of CAZNSG010000074.1, forward strand.
AACGCCAGCCGAGGTTCGATCCGATGAGGTTATCGCGATGCTGACGATATTTGAGCAGAGGCTGCGGATCATAGTGAACGACCCCGCCGCAAGCCGAGACCAATTGGTACACCCACCAATCATGAACAACCACATCAAGATTGCCAGCGGTCTCCAGCAGTTTCTTTGCTGCCCGGTTGAAAACCATTGTATTGCCTCCGCCCAGGTTTTGAACCAAGGCGTTCCGAAATGATGGTGGACGACTAAACAGGGGGGAGAGGCTGTACGATTGCCCGTCCGATGTCATTAGTTCAGTGCGACCGCAATAGAGACTCGGAATGTTTTCGGGAACGGTGACCAGGAAGGTAAGCGCGCGGCGAAGCTTGTCTTGGTGCCAGACATCGTCTTGGTCGCTGAACGCAAAATAATCCGCGTCAATCGTTGGATCAGTTGCCAGTGATAGAAAATTTGCATAGGCACCTTTCTCCGGGCCGGTTCTGATCGTGATTTGTTGCTCATTGCTGTTGGCAAAGCACTCGAGAAGATCTCTCGTCTCATCGGTTGAATTATCGTCGGATACGAACAGGGCCCATTTTTTGTGATTTTGATCAGCGATCGATTTCAGCTGGTCACGAAGAAACGCCCCGCCATTCTTGGTACACATCAGTATCGCAACGCTTGTGGCGTCAAGACTTCGGTGCGGCATGCGATTGGCAACTTCGTATCTGGCTGACATAGATTGATTCGTGAAATGTGCGGAAGAGGCTCGCAACTATTGCAGAATTCCGAACTCGCACACATAAATTGGTGCACACCAATTTATGGATACAAAGAGCAATCATCTAACATACTGGGGCCTGCGGTTTCCACCCGTAGGGTCATAATTCAGTCGATAGTTGATAAGATGCGTCCTTTGCTGATAATTGATAGCCTGTAGCAGCATTCGAAAATCGGTCGATGAGTTCCATCGCGCTTACAGAGCCAGGAACCGTCCAGTCGCGGTTTGATTCGTCCCAATATTATGGAGCAGGGCCATTGTGAGATCGAAAAACAGGCAATATCTGGCAGCGGTCTGATCGGGACATTGCTTGGCCAATAATCGATGCATG
>CAZNSG010000075.1:0-1854 GCA_964575715.1 uncultured Hyphomicrobiales bacterium
CTTAGGAGCACAGGGGGTCGCCCTCAACACCGCTCTCCAAGGTCACATCGAAAAAATCGAACAACATAACCGCGAGCTTAGAACGAGAGGCGACGCCATCCCTGCCACCAGTCGGGCAAGTCTCTCGGTCGACGAATTTTGCGCCCTGAACGCCGATCCCAAAATTGCCGATAGAATAAAGGTTCTTCGTGGAGGTCGTGTGGGTGATTTTTTGGTTGAAAACTCGACAAAGCTGGGGATTGCAAGGGAATTCTGCATTTTGCGGGATTTGGAATTTGGCATGAATGATGGATGGCACGAGCATCGAAACGCAAACGGCGGCTTTGGGATACGTATTCGTTTCCTGGTTTTCGAGCGGAACCGACAGTGCGCGGCATTTTCGGTGATCCGAAAGCACGCGTGATCGCGCTCAAACGGCGCTCAAAAAAACAGCGTGCGGGTGCTGCGGTCGCGTCCAGATGGGCTGGTACGACCGCAAGGTCCGCCGGGTGCGCGATCTGTCCTGCGGGGACACGCGGATATATCTGGAATTGGAGGTGCGGCGGATCGAGTGCCGCGATTGCGGCAAAGTGAAGCGGGAGCGGCTGGATTTTCTGGCGGACAATCCGCTCTACACCAAGCGCTTTGCCTATTATGTCGGCCGGCGCTGCCGGCAGGCGACAATCAAGGACGTGGCGAAGGAGCTGGCGCTGGATTGGCACACGGTCAAGGCGCTGGAGATGCAATACATGCAAGCCCAGCTCGCGCGCGCGGGCACGCCATCACCGCGGGCAATCGGCATCGACGAGATTTCGATTCGCAAAGGTCACACCTACCGCATCGTGGTCAGCGACCTCATTCGCGGCCGGCCGATCTGGTTCGGCGGCAAGGATCGCTCGGAGGCGAGCATGAGCGGGTTCTATGCCTGGCTCGGCGCGAGGAAGAGCTCGCGCATTCGCCTTGCCGTCATGGACATGTGGAAACCGTTCCGCCTGGCGACGCGGGCGCATGCACCGCAAGCCGCGATTTTGTTCGACAAGTTCCACATCATGCGCCATCTGGGCGAAGCCTTGGATACGGTCCGCAAACGCGAATACGCGCGGCTTTCCGGTCGCGACCGGCGCTACATCAAGGGTCAGAAATACACCTTGCTGTCGCGCCGAGAGAATCTCACGCTCGACGGCAAGAAGGCGTTGAAGACATTGCTGGCGGCCAACAAGCGGCTCAACACGGCCTATGTCCTCAAGGAGAGCTTCGGCCAGTTGTGGAGCTATGAGCGCGAGGGCTGGGCACGGCGCTTCTTCGAGAACTGGCGCGCGAGCCTCAAGTGGCAGCGGCTCGAGCCATACGAGAAGTTCGCCGCGATGATCGAGCGACATTGGGACGGCATCGCGGCCTACTGCCGGCCCGAGAACAAAGTCTCGCTCGGCTTCGTCGAGGGGCTCAACAACAAGATCCGGGTGATCCAACGCCGCGCCTACGGCTTGCGCGACGAAGAATACCTGCGGCTCAAAGTTCTCACCTGCATGCTGCCGGCCCTGTAGCGGCCTCGAGACATCTGAACCATCGTTCGTGATGCACCCTGTCGAACCTATCGGCGGGGCCATGGCCGCGTCACAAATCCATGGCTCAAGCATCCAGCATCGCTGTGGACATGATGGACAACGCAAGCGCGTTGCCCACATGCCCACAGCGACAACAACAACAGAAGACAGCCGTTCGAAATTGGTCCAAAATCGTCCAAAATCACCCACTCGTTTGCCTGAAGAGCCTGAATATTTATTGGGCGCGCAAGCTTCCCGTCGACCTGTTGTTCACGAGTGAAACGACGTTTCGGCTGAGCAGCGACACCTATCTCGAACCCGATTTCGTCTT
>CAZNSG010000076.1:0-13197 GCA_964575715.1 uncultured Hyphomicrobiales bacterium
GACGTCAAGCAGGACACATGACCCCATGAAGCCGTCGATGGGAGCCGCTGTCCGCCTTCACCGGATTGCTGTCCGCGATCGACCGGAATCACTGTCCGCCTTCAAATGGAATGCCTGTCCGCCATCACCGGAATCTGCAGAAAGAACCGGCAGTCCGGTTGCTGGCCACCAAATGACATACCCACCGGAACCACGTGTATCGACGCCGCGTGTGATCTTTCCCGCCGTGCAATGAACGGCATCGTGGTGTTTGAATAGAAGATGGAGTCCACCTGATCTCGTCCGATGGACTCGGGTTTGTGGAAACCGGCAGCGATTATCTTGCCACCAAGCTGTGGCCGCGCGATGTTTTACGTCGAGATCGAGTACGTCGATGTCAGAGGGGCTGCCTGTATTGACCCCAATCAATTCGCCCGGGTATTCCAACCACAACGCCCGTAGCGCTTCCGGCTTGGCAGTCGAATCTTTGAAGCCGTGTGGCGATGCAGGGCGCTTCGTCACCGCGCAGGGGAAACAATGGCGGCCCTCCGATGCGAGCATGAGAGCATCACTGAGTGCGCGAGCAATGTTGGCGGCCCTCATGACACCGCCTGTGGGGTCGGAAGATTTTTGAGCCAGGATTCAGCCGCGTCCGCTGGAACCAACGTTTTTTTGCCAGCATTTCCGCGCCGCATGGAGAATGGATCGCTCGCCATACGGTAAGACCAGAGCGCACACGCAACTGCCGTGCATTTCGCTACCTTTGATTTCTGGCCAACACAGCAGTCCAAGCATTTCGCCCGAATGACTCGGAGGATTGGCAGCTTCCGATGATCCAGAGCCAGTTCCCCAGGAGAGAGCGCGTTTGGATTTTTTCCCTCGAAACAACCGGGCGATTTCTCGTCCAAGAGCCTACTCATGGCCGACCTCCGACGCTGGCGGTCGCCACGGCCTTGTAGTCAGGCAGGCGATCAAGCCACTCCCGCAATGCTGGTTCGGTTATGAGGGTCCGGCGTCCTATCTTCTTGGCCGCGAGCCGCCCGGCTGCCAGTTCTTCGTAAATTGTTGAGCGGCCAACGCCAGCGATTCTGGCGGCATCCAGCACGGAGTGACCCGCCGCTGGGACATGATTATGGGTGGGCATTTGAAAATTCCTTGGTTCGACTCACGGGCGTTATTGCGCGTGACCAAGGAAGGCTATGTGAGGCCATAAATGAGCCTCGCTATAGCGTACAAGAAATCAAGATCATGAGGTTTTTGATTGCCTTAGGAACTCACGAGCTTCGCCCGCGCAGCTCCTCACCATTCGCGGCGTCACGGTCTTCCCAAGAGTATTTGTTGCGTCTGCCGCGACCTTAGCCTCAAGAGTTGTCCTCTGCCCCCTAGGCCTGCGAGGAGCGCCATCCGCCCTGCCTCGTGCATCCTCCATACCCCCACCACCTAGTGCGGCGATCTGGGAGCGTATGTCTCCGATCAGGTCGTCGGCTGGGTCATTCCCCTCCCCAAGGGGCAACTGGCGGTTCACCAATGAGGCATCCGCGAACCGCAAAGCTGGGTCATCCTCCTCCTCAAGGGGCACCTTGCGTTGCGCAAGTTCTTGGCGTTTGGGAACAGGGATATTCTGCAAATGTTTTTGGAATTCTCGCAGTGTGTCAAATGGATCATCTTGTATAGCCGCTTGACGTTGCCGCGCGCGCTCCCGAGCCTTGGCGACTGGATCACCCGCTACTGCATGATCCTCTTCAATATCCTTTTCACGGTCCTTGCGTCGCTTTCGCGCTCGCGCCTGTGCCATAGCGCGCTTTTCTGATTGCTGATCCGTAAGTGTTTTGGCAGCATTTAAGTAATCACAGCCAATCCTGATGCCTTCGAGTTTAGTAAGGCTGCGCCCGGGCTTGCGGCCCTGCCCCCGGCCTGCTCCGCCGTGTCCCATCTGGCAATCTCCTTGGCTCCACAGAAGCCACAGTTATCCGCGTGACAGAAATTGCAACACCTTCGCTGCTGATCCGCCTTGGCAAATCTTGCCCGAATATCCGTCAGCTCGCGCGCGCTTCTTGAGAGGGTCAGCACACATTGGGTCATCACATACAGGACACAAACAGGACACCGATGGAATGTTGTATTTCATAAGTCATTGATATTATTGGCGCTCCCTAGGGGACTCGAACCCCTGTTTTCGCCGTGAGAGGGCGACGTCCTGGGCCACTAGACGAAGGGAGCAGACGGCGGGGATTTTGAAATAGACCCTATCAACTGCCCATGCAAGCGTGGCGCCATAGCGCGTCAAGGACGCGCGTAAACGCGCTGATGGCTGCACCGGCCACATATATTTTATTTATTATGGCTCATCTTATACCAACCAACGCAATCACTGACTCATCTCCGTCACCCTGAGGTGCGAGCGAAGCGAGCCTCGAAGGGCGACGGCCAAGGTGTTGCAGCGTCGGGGCCGTTCATCCTTCGAGGGCCGCCATAGCGCGTCGAAGACGCGCGTTAACGCGCTTATGGCGGCCACCTCAGGATGACGGGTCAAACATTATCGCCATTGGTCTTATTACGGCTCGTTGGCAAACCGTAGACGCCCCATAGGTTTGAGCGATTTCACGTCAAAAGTGAGAATTTCGAGCGTGCCGGCCACCTCGATGGTCACCGCGATACGATCCCCGGCCACCGCGGTGGCGATGATCTTGGCTCCTTTGGGCAAGGTTGCGGTAACGTCCGCCACCCTTCCCTCGTCCTTGAAAACGCGATAGCCGATGACAGCAATGATGACCGCGATGCCGAGCACGGTGGCAAAGCCCGACACCAGCATGAGCCAGCGCACCTTGGCGACAAGGCGCGCCTGCACGGGATCCAGCGGCTTTTCATCGTCCGGTTGATGGTTGCTCATGGCGCTCCGGCACAAGGACATGATTGCGATTGCCCGCTCCGATGCGGGCGATCGGCTCGATCGCGTGCTCACCGCCCACACCGCATTCTCGCGCTCGCGGCTCAAGGGTCTGATCCTCGACGGCAAAGTGACGATCGGCGCGCGCACGATCCGCGATCCGAGCTATCGCGTCAACGCCGGCGAAACCGTTACGCTCAGCCTGCCACCGCCCGCGCCGGCCGCGCCCGCGCCGGAAAACATCCCGCTCAATGTCGTATTCGAGGACGACGAAATCATCGTGATCGACAAACCCGCGGGCCTGGTGGTGCATCCGGCCCCCGGTCATGGCAGCGGCACGCTGGTCAACGCGCTGATCGCCCATTGCGGTGACAGCCTTTCCGGCATTGGTGGCGTCAAACGGCCGGGCATCGTGCATCGGCTCGACAAGGACACCACCGGTTTGATGGTGGTGGCCAAGACCGACCGCGCACACCACGCGCTCGCCGCTCAATTCGCCGACCACGGCCGCAGCGGCCCGCTCAAACGCGGCTACCTCGCACTGGTCTGGGGAGCGCCCGAGCGGCCCAAGGACACCATCGATGCGCCGATCGCCCGCCACCCGAAAAGCCGCGACCGGATGGCGGTGCGGGCGGGCGGCCGCGCTTCCATCACCCACTGGCAGGTGATCGAGCGCTATAAGGGAAACGATGCCAAGCCGGTCGCCAGCCTGCTGGCATGCCGGCTCGAAACCGGACGCACTCACCAGGTCCGAGTCCACCTCGCCCATGCCGGCCATCCCCTGCTCGGCGATGCGGTCTATGGCCGCGGCTTCAAAACCAAAGACGCTCAGCTCTCCCCCCCTGCTCGGGAGGCCCTGGCAACTCTTGGAAGACAGGCCTTGCACGCCTATTTATTATCTATCGAACACCCAATCAGCCGCGCGACCCTGGAATTCCGGTCGGAATTGCCCAGCGATTTGGCGCGTTTGCGTAAGCATCTGGCCGGAGCCGGCAGCGGCACTTCTTCTCATTAAATATATTTAATCTTCAATGGGTTGGATAGAACGCGCGACCCGGGAGCTGACGGGAGCGTGAAGGACCATACCTTCCTTTCGCCCTATTTGGTCAGCTATGCTGCACTTGCGATCATCGTTCGATCGTCGTTCGAGATCGCAACAAACGTGCCGTCGGCTCTTAAGAGCGGCGGCACTAATCGCCTGCCGATGTCGGGGGCAAACGAATGGAGGGCGCTATCATGGCCCGAGCTGCAAGCTTGCCAATCTTGACCGCCGAGGGCGGTCTTTCCCGCTACCTTGAGGATATCCGGCGGTTCCCCATGCTGGAACCGCAAGAGGAATACATGCTGGCCAAGCGCTGGCGCGAGCATGGCGACCGCGTAGCCGCCCACAAGCTCGTCACCAGTCACCTGCGTCTGGTTGCCAAGATCGCCATGGGTTATCGCGGCTACGGCCTGCCGATTTCCGAAGTGATCTCGGAGGGCAATGTCGGACTCATGCAGGCGGTCAAGCGCTTCGAGCCCGAAAAGGGCTTCCGGCTCGCCACCTACGCCATGTGGTGGATCAAGGCCGCGATCCAGGAATACATTTTGCGGTCGTGGTCGCTGGTGAAGATGGGCACCACCGCCAATCAAAAAAAGCTGTTCTTCAACCTGCGCAAGGCCAAGAGCAAGATTTCAGCGCTCAACGAAGGCGACATGCGCCCCGATCAGGTTGCGACCATCGCCAAACGTCTTGGCGTCACCGAGACCGACGTGGTCGACATGAACCGCCGGCTTGCCGGCGACGCCTCGCTCAATGCGCCGATTCGCGACGACGGCGAATCCGGCGAATGGCAGGACTGGCTCGCTGACGAGAGCGAAAGCCAAGAGACTCTGCTCGCCGCGCACGAAGAACTCGACAATCGCAAGCAGGCGCTCACCGAAGCACTCTCGGTGCTCAACGAGCGCGAGCGGCGCATCTTCGAAGCGCGGCGTCTGGCGGACGACCCGATCACGCTCGAGCAACTCGCCGAGGAATTCGGCGTCTCCCGCGAGCGCGTGCGTCAGATCGAGGTGCGCGCCTTCGAGAAGGTGCAGAACGCGGTGAGAAACCGCGTTGCCGAGATGGAATCGCCGTCGCTCGCGGCGCATTAGCAGTCTGCTGAAAAACTCTCGATAGTCATTCCGGGACGGCCGAAGGCCGGACCCGGAATCCAGAAACACCCGCAATATGTGCATCTGGATTCCGGGTTCGCGCCGTTGGCGCGCCCCGGAATGACTGCTGTAGGGTTTTTCAGCAGACTGCTAGAGCAAAAATACGACCTTCACTGTTTCCAGGCCGCAAACGCCTCGGCGAACACACGTTCGCCGGCCGGCCCTTTTTCGACCAGAAGGAAAGTGCGGCGCACGTTGCTAAACACCAGCGCCACGTCGAAGGCGGGCTGCTCCTTGAGCAGTTTCAAGTTGTACTGCGCGTCGGCTTCGACGGCCGAAAGACCAACCAGGAAATAGTTAGGCGTCGATTTCTGCGCATGCCCCCACAATGGCGCGCCCTCGACCTGGCCAGGCTGCTTCATGAGCAAGCTTCGGACATCGGTGATCCTTCCCAACGGAGAATTCGGCGCCATGTTGAATTCGATATCGATCGTATGGCTCGCCGGTAGCGCCGAGTCGGTATTGCGCCGTATCAGCCAGCTCATGGCCAGCCCGCGATCCGGGATCTCCACTTCAAGTTTGATCGCAACTTCGGCGGCGCGTCCGGGTCCTGCCGGAATCGTCTCGATGCGCCAATTCGCCGTTCCAACATAATCCTTGCCGCGTGGGTTATTGACATCAGGCTCGGTCGTCAGCATGGCGCGCTGCGTCAACGATGTTCCACTCTTGGACGATTCCGGAGTAGCCGGCTGACCGATGCGGTCAGTGCTCTTCTGCTGGGTTGGAGCCGTGCCCTTTTGCACCTGCGTAGCCGGACTGCGGAATGACTGAATCATACTGCGCGCAGACTGCATGATGTCGCCGCCATGCCAATAACCCAAGGCCGCAACGCCGGAAACGGCGAGCAGCACGATCAAGATCCAGATCGGCCTTCGGTACGAGCGCAGCGAGCGTGGAACTTGCGCTTGCGCTCTCTCTTCCATCTGCCGGAACGATTGCCGCGGCGAGGTTTTGGAACTCAAATCATCGAAATCGAAGTTCGGCAGCGGCCGCACTTGCTCGGCCGGTTGCGCCCGCCAAACCTCCCGCGAGACGCCTGGCATCAAGGCTTCGAGTTCCTGCAAGGGATCGTTCGGCGGCTGCACCACGGGCAGCGGCGATGAGGGTTGTAGCGGCGGCGTCTGCTGCGGCGGCTGCACGGCAAGCTGCTGCTGCACGGGAGGCGGTTGAACGAGTCTCGCAGGAATCGATTCCGCAGGAGTGAAAGCGGGACGTATCCCCGGCGCAGAACGTTCGGCACGGATGGGCGCACCTTGGCTTTCGGAGCCGCCGGCGACATCGCGGAATTCCTTCAACGCTTCATCCAACAACGCGGCATGCTCGCTTTGCGGCCAAAGGCCCGCACGCACGACACTCTTTGCCGCCGGTTTGTCCCGCATGGATTCGCCTGTGACCGGCGCAATCGTTGGCGTCACAACAGGCAAAGACTGCGCGGCAGCGGATGGCCGTGCGGCCTCCGCGCGCCGGGCGGCCTCAGCCTCACGCTTCGCCGTCTTTGGTACCGACCGCGGCGTTTCCCGCGCCCGCCGCGCCGATTCCACCTCGACTTTTCGGATCGCCTCCTCAAGAGCGAGCCGCTCGCGTGTGATTTCTGAATCATCGAGCGCCGGTACGATCCCACGCAACTGCGCGAGCAGTGCCGTACGCGCGCGCTCATAGAGCACGCGCCGGTTTTCGGCGGTGTCATTTTCAAGACCGCTGACGGCACGGGCAATGAGCTGGTGAAAATCTGCCATCTTACTTCGAGCTCAAACGTTCGGAGTTCGCTATGTCCTTTCGTTCAGGCCTCAAACGGATTGCGCATCAATATTGTGTCCTCGCGTTCGGGGCTGGTCGACAGCAAAGCCACCGGACAGCCGATCAATTCCTCGATCCGGCGCACATACTTGATCGCCTGCCCCGGCAACTCGGCCCATGACCGCGCCCGCGCCGTGCGATCCCGCCAGCCCGCTTCCGTCTCATAGATCGGCTCGACCCGCGCCTGGGCGTGGGCGCTCGCCGGCAGATAGTCGATTTCACGGCCGTCAAGGCGGTAGCCGATGCACACCTTGATCTGGTCAAAGCCATCGAGAATATCGAGCTTGGTCAGCGCAATCCCGTCGATGCCGCTGATACGCACGGTTTGACGCACCAGCACCGCATCGAACCAGCCGCAGCGCCGGCGCCGCCCCGTCACGGTGCCAAATTCATTCCCGCGATCTCCGATCAGGGTTCCTATCTCGTTGTTCTGCTCGGTCGGGAACGGGCCGTCGCCGACCCGCGTCGTATAGGCTTTGCAGATGCCCAGCACATAGCCGATTGCGCTGGGGCCGACCCCCGAACCGGTTGCCGCCTGCGCCGCCACCGTATTCGATGAAGTCACGAACGGATAGGTGCCGTGATCCACATCGAGCAGCGCGCCTTGTGCTCCCTCGAACAAGATGCGCTTGCCCTCGCGCCGTTTCTCGTCGAGCAGCGACCACACCGAATCCATGTAGGGCAGCACCTTGGGGGCCACCGCCGCGAGTTCGTCATAAACCGCCTTCGGCACAATCGCCGCAAGACCAAGCCCGCGCCGTAGCGCATTGTGATGCGCCAGCAGTTGAGCGATCTTGTCCCCGAGCACGTTGAGATCGGCAAGATCCATTAATCGAATCGCACGCCGTCCGACCTTGTCTTCATAGGCCGGACCGATGCCGCGCTTGGTGGTGCCGATGCGCGCGCTGCCGGACTCGCGCATCGCATCGAGTTCCTGATGCAGCGGCAGGATCAAGGTGACATTCTCGGCGATGCGCAGATTTTCGCGCGTCACCTTTACCCCTTGCGACCTGAGCCGCTCGATTTCCTCGATCAGCGCATGTGGATCGAGCACCACTCCGTTCCCAATGACCGAGAGTTTGCCGGAGCGCACCACACCGGAGGGCAACAGCGAGAGCTTGTAGGTCGTGCCGTCGATGACGAGCGTGTGGCCCGCGTTATGTCCGCCTTGGAACCGCACGACGATGTCGGCTTGTTCGGAGAGCCAATCGACGATCTTGCCCTTGCCCTCATCACCCCACTGCGCCCCCACCACAACCACATTCGCCATGCCAAACCCTTCCGCCACGCGGCCAACTGCACGTCACTCTCAAGCTTGCTTTGCTCGCCGGGGCTCGATCCGGGATAAAGTATGGTGCCGCCTGACGCAAGGCAGCCTTCGGGCAGGCGGCCGCTATCGAAAATCTACTAAACACGCTGAAGTATCAATAGCTTCAGTGCGCCCCCGGAGGCAAAACTACGCGCCCGAGCAACCCGCGAACCACTTGCACCCGCTACCGGCGCGGGTCGAAGAAGACAACCGACTTGTCCGCCGGCCAGCGCAGCCGCCAGCCGAGCTTGATCTCGCGCGCTTCGCCGGGTGCTGCGTCGAATGTCCAGGCCAGCACGCCGCGCCGGTCCCGCACGTCCTTCTGTGTCGGCGCGGTCGTGAGCGGCAGCGTCTCGACCACAATGTCGCTGATCTCGCTGACCGGAAGCTGATCTTCGACCGTGATCCGGAGTGACGTGTCGTGACCGTTGCGAACCGTGATCTTGAATTCGCGCTCATCGGTCTTCGACGTGGTGATGATGCCGCTGGTGCCCTCGTTGCGGCGAACCATGGTCCGCGTTACCTTCACTTTCTCGTCCGCCCCGAAGCCGAGCCGGACGGTCTCGTCCTTCGGCGTCAGCGCCATCGCGCCGCGCCCGACGAAAATACCGTCGCGGTAGAGGCTGATGCGGCCGGGCAGCAGCGGCGCATCCTCGTTCTGCTTGAACGATCCTTCCAGATAGGCGGTATCGTCGAGCGCCGGGCTCGTGCGCACCATCAGATCGGGAGCCAGCGTCGCCGACGCGATACGAAAGTTTTTGGCACCTTCGCTCGCGCCGACGCTGACGCGGCCTGGAATCCGGAACACCGCCTGGAAACCGCCCGCATCGACCGCGGCTTCGCTCTCTTCGGCTTGTCTTGTAAGTTCAACAAGTTCGGCAGTCGCTTTTGCGGTCGGCGCGGGCGGAGCTGCGCTTCGTTGCGACAACGCCCGGTCCTGCATGCGCCCGCCTAATACCGGCATCGGTTCCTGGAATCTCACAATGAGCGGCCGCAAGTCCGGCGCATTGCCGCCCTTGGCGGTACGCACGGTTGAAACCGTCAGCGCCACGTCATTCCAGTCCTCACCGGTCTGCTGCACCACTTCCGCGCGGCGGATGAGTTCGAGCGCCGGTTTGCGCTCGCGCGTGCCGGTGTCGAGCCGCGCATCGTAGATCGGCAACCAGCGTGCGCCGCGCACGGAGTAGCTCACGCGCAGCGTCGCCGAACCGGCGGCGTCGGTGGCAAGATCGATGCGGACTTCCATCTTGCGCGGCGGATCGGCGCGCTGATCGGCCTGCAGGCGTGCCAACTCGCGGTCGATATCGCGCTGCTTGAGCCGCGCCGCCCGAATGGTGTTGTCGACGGCTGTGATCTCCTCGGACACGGCGGCGAAGGCGGCGCGCCAATCGGCCAGCGGACGCGCGTCGGCCTTATCGCCAAGGCCGAGCGGAACGCTGCTGGCGAAGCGCTCGGTAAATTTCCTGCGCACCGTATCGGCGGCGATCTTGTCGTCGAGCACGGCGCGCTCATCCCTGAGCGCCTCGATTTTCTTCTCCAGTTCCCGCGCGGAACCTGGCGGCTCCGGCTTCGGCATGCGGGCATCGATCGACCCGATCACCAGACGGGCCGCGGATGTACCCTCGACGCGCAGGGAGCTGGGATCGATGGTCAATGGAAAATCGCGCGCGATCAGTGTGGTATCGCCGCGCGGCAGCTCAACGCGGATCGTGCGCGTCACATTGGCCCCGTCCGGATAGACAGTGACCGCCTCGATGATGGTACGGATTTCGATCTCGCCGGCCACGGCGGAGATCGTGCCTGCAAGCAGGGCAACAGCTATCAAAAGGCTTTTCATGGAACTCCTCGATGAGCGCATCCCCTGCCCCAAGCAACCCGTGAAATTCTGTTTTCCGTAAGGCAGGCTCACGGCAAGAACGCGGCGGGCCCCGGCCGCGCCCGATCGTAGCCCTTCGGCCTTGCAGCGGCCAGGATCAAAATCGCAGCGGCTTGGCCTGCTGCACCTGCGGCAACGCGCGCACCTTGGCCAGCACATCGGCCGGCAGCTCGCCGTCGATTTCGATCAGCGCGATGGCATTGCCGCCGGGCGCCTCGCGGCCGACATGGAAGGTGGCGATGTTGATGCCGGCGTCGCCCAGCGTCGAGGAGAAGCGCCCGATGAAGCCGGGCTTGTCGAGGTTGGTGATGTAGATCATGGACGGGCCGAATTCGGCGTCCATGCGGATGCCCTTGATGTTGACAATGCGCGGCCGGCCGTCGGCGAACACGGTGCCCGACACCCAGCGCGTCTGCGCCTGCGTGACGACGGTGACGGTTATCAAATTTTCATAGTCGCCTTCGGCTTCCCGCGTGGTTTCCTCGACCACCATGCCGCGCTCCTTGGCAACGATCGGCGCCGACACCACGTTGACGTCGCCGAGCATCGGCCGCAGCACGCCTGCGAGCACCGCGGAGGTCAGCGCCTTGATTTTCATCTGCGCCACTTCGCCCTCGTAGGTGATGTGCAGCTCCTTGATGGCATCCTCGGTGAGCTGTCCGGCGAACGAGCCGAGCTTTTCGGCCAGCGCGATAAAGGGTTTGAGCCGCGGCGCCTCCTCCGCCGTGATCGAGGGAAAGTTGACGGCATTGGAGATGGCCCCGCGCAAGAGATAATCCGACATCTGCTCGGCGATCTGCAGCGCCACGTTTTCCTGCGCCTCGCTGGTGGCGGCGCCGAGATGCGGCGTGCACACCACGTTGGGCAAACTAAAGAGCGGATTCTGCGTCGCCGGCTCCTCGACGAATACATCAAACGCGGCGCCGGCGATCCGGCCCGCTTTGAGCGCCTCGTAGAGCGCCGCTTCATCGACCAGCCCGCCGCGCGCGCAATTGACGATGCGCACGCCCTTCTTCACGCGCGCGAGCGCTTTCGCATCGATGATGTTCCTGGTCTTTTCGGTAAGCGGCGTGTGCAGCGTGATAAAATCGGCGCGCTTGAACAGCTCTTCAAGCTCGACCTTCTCGACGCCGAGATCCATCGCCCGCTCGGAAGACAGAAACGGATCGAAGGCGATCACTTTCATTTTGAGGCCGATCGCGCGGTCGGCGACGATCGAGCCAATATTTCCGCATCCGATCACGCCCAGCGTCTTGCCGAAGATTTCGACCCCCATGAACTTGTTCTTCTCCCATTTGCCGGCGCGGGTCGAAGCGTCGGCCTCCGGGATCTGGCGCGCCAGCGCAAGCATCATGGTAATGGCATGCTCGGCGGTGGTGATGGAATTGCCAAACGGCGTGTTCATCACAATGATGCCGCGCGCGGTCGCTGCTGGAATATCGACATTGTCGACCCCGATGCCGGCGCGGCCGATGACTTTCAGCTTTATCGCCTTCTCCAGTATCTTCGCCGTCACCTTGGAGGCCGAGCGGATCGCCAGCCCGTCAAAACCTCCGATCAGCTCAGTGAGTTTGTCCTTGTCCTTGCCGAGGTTGGGCTGGAAATCGACCTCCACCCCGCGATCCTTGAAAATCTGCACGGCAGCAGGCGAGAGCGCATCGGAGATCAGAACGCGCGGGGCCATTACGGAACTCCAGTTATTTATTGCACGGTAACGAGACTTGCTCCGAAACCCTCTCCCCTTGCGGGCTAGGGCATGCACACAACTTCATCGTGTACTGGCGAACTCAATTCACTGGCCTCATGCTGAGGAGCGCCCGAAGGGCGCATCTCGAAGCATGGCGACAGGCTCCAAGCGCGCGGCCATCCTTCGAGACGGGCGCTTCGCGCCCTCCTCAGGATGAGGTCGGAACAAGTCGTTCGCTCGGCGCACTGCGCCAAAAAAAGATGCGTGCACACCTTAGCCCGCAAGGGGAGAGGGAAAAAAAGTCACGCCGCCTTCGCCAGCGCTTCCTTCGCCTGCGCATAGGCCCAGTCGAGCCACAATGTGAGCGCCTCGACATCCGCGCGCTCGACGGTCGCACCGCACCAGATGCGCAAACCCGAAGGCGCATCGCGATAGGCGTCGATGTCATAGGCGACGCCTTCCTTCTCCAGCGCCGCGGCAATGCCCTTGATGAATTTTGCTTGCGCATCCGGCGCGAGCTTGAGCACGGCCGGATCGGCGACCTTGAGACAAACCGAAGTGTTGGAGCGGGTCGCCGGGTCGCTCGCCAGGAACGCAATCCACGGCGTGCGCGCCACCCAATCGGAGATTGTCTTGGCGTTGGCGTTGGCGCGCGCGATCAGTGCACTTAGTCCGCCAATCGATTTCGCCCAGGTGAGCGTATCGAGATAATCCTCCACGCAAAGCATCGACGGCGTGTTGATGGTGCCGCCCTCGAACGGATCCTCGTTGAGCTTGCCGCTCTTGGTGAGGCGGAAGATTTTCGGCACCGGCCATGCCGGCGTATGACTTTCCAGCCGCGCCACCGCGCGCGGCGAAAGCACCAGCATGCCATGCGCGGCCTCGCCGCCGAGCGCCTTCTGCCAGGAGAATGTGACCGCATCGAGCTTGCGCCACTCCAGCGGCTGCGCGAACGCCGCCGATGTTGCGTCACATATGGTAAGACCCTGCCGGCCGGCGGCGATCCAGTCCGCATTGGGCACGCGCACGCCCGAGGTCGTGCCGTTCCAGGTGAATACGATGTCGGTCTTAGGATCGACCCTGGCAAGGTCGGGCAAATCGCCATAGGGCGCCTTGACGATGGTGACGTCCTTGAGCTTGAGCTCTTTCTGCACGTCGGCGACCCAGCCCTCGCCGAAAGACTCCCACGCCAGCATGGTCACGCGCCGCGGACCCAGCAGCGACCACAACGCCATCTCGACCGCGCCGGTGTCGGACGCGGGCACGATCGCGAGCTTGTAGTCGGCGGGCATGCCGAGCAGGCGAGCACTGCGCTCGATCACGGACGCGAGCCGCTCCTTCGGCAGCTTCGCGCGGTGCGAGCGGCCGAGCATGGCGCCCTTCAGCGCGTCCAGCGACCAGCCCGGTCGCTTCACGCACGGACCGGAGGAGAATTCGGGGCGACTCGGACGAACGCTCGGCTTCGTGGG
>CAZNSG010000077.1:0-3805 GCA_964575715.1 uncultured Hyphomicrobiales bacterium
CCCCTTTTTCCAGGCGGCGGTCACCAAACCGCCCCAGCCCATATTCAATCCCAGCCATCGGCCACTCCCGCGAATCATTAGCTGATCCACGGAATCAGCCGCGCAATCGCTCGGCAAGATGTGTGAATATGACAGCCGTAAACACGGGGAGAGGGAGCTCACCGTCGCTGTGGCAACCGCTTCGACTTAAAACAAAAGCGTTTACGCGGCGGCGACGTTTTTGAGAAATGCGGTGATCTGCTCGCTCAAGTCTTGTGTCCGTTCCGCCACATCTTTGCTCGCCTGCGTGACCTCGGCGGCCGACCGCGAGGTCTCGGAGGCCGCTGCGCTGACCGCCTTGAGGTTCGATGAAACAGTGTGCGAACCGGCTGCCGCATGCCGCACGTTGTCGCGGATTTGGCTGGTTGCCACGCTCTGCTGCTGGATCGCGGTAGAAATCGACTGGGCGTAGGCATGCACATCCGCCATCGCCTTGGCGATTTCCCCGATCACGGCCACGACTTCGGCGGTCGAATTCTGTACCGCTGCGATCTGCCCTGCGATCGCATCGGTTGCCGTTCCGGTCTGGCCGGCAAGCGCCTTTACCTCGGAGGCCACGACCGCGAATCATCGGCCGGCAGCGCCCGCGCGCGCGGCTTCAATGGTGGCATTGAGCGCGAGCAGATTGGTCTGCTCCGCCACCTCCCGGATGACGGCGACGACGTCGCCGATTTCGCTGGCGGCATCGGCGAGATTCTTGACTTTCTCGTTCGCTGCATTCGCGCTCGCCGCGGCCCGCGACACGATCTGTGCGGTCTTTTCGACCTGGGCGCCGATGTCTTCGATCGATTGCGAAAGTTCGGTGGCGGCCACGGCCATTTCCTCAACGCTATGGGAAGCGTTGTCCGACCCGGAGGCGGCCGAGGCGATGTTGTTCGAGGTGCCGTTGGCGATATCGGACATTGCCTGCGCCATCGCCTGCATCTGCGTACTGTTCGCGCCAACCGAATGCAACATCGTTCGCGACATGACGTCAAAATCGCGCACGAGTTCCTCCAATTTGTTCTGCCGCGCCGCGCGCGCGGCAATCTCAGCGCTGCGTTGCTCTGTGAGGCGATCGCGTTCGAGGGCGCTGTCGCGGAACACCACGACCGCTTTGGTCATCTCGCCGATTTCATCTTGCCTCACGGCATCGTCAAGCCGGATATTGGTGTCGCCGGCCGCGAGCGCACGCATCTGCGCGGCGAGATGCATGATCGGCCGCGACAGCGAGCGGGCGTTGAGATACGAAGCAACCCCGGCAAACACAAAGGCAAGGACGGCCATCGCAATTATCGCGATCTCGTCACGGGTGATTTTGGCGATCACATGCTCGGCCAGTTCGTGCTCGGACTTGACCGCGCTGGCCTTGATTTCGGCCGCCCAATCGCCGATGGATTTGCCATCCCCATCGAGCGTCGTGGCACGGAACGAATTGCGTTCGTCAATGACCTTTCGTAGCGCTTTGAATCCCTCGCGGTATTGCGCGAGTAGCGGCCGAATTTCGTGAAGACCGACGATGGCAGAGTTTTGCCCTTTGGGCGCGGACAAAAGGTGAGCTGACAGGTTATCGATCTGCCGGTCGATTTCGTCGAATTCGGCGACCGCCCGTAATGCGTCGTCCTTCTTGTTGTTCAGGAGGTACTTGGCGATATAGAGACGAGCGGTAATCAGATCTTCCTGGAGGACTCCCGCCAGGGCCGCCGTTCGATAATCATTGTACTGTGTGGTCGCATCGACAATTTTGGTGAAGCCAGCGCGTATTTGCGGTCCGATTTTGTCGAGCACTTCGGCAACTATGCGGTCGCGCTCGGCGAGCAATATCACTATATGCTCGAAGCCCACCTCGAAATGGCTAAATGTCCAGGAAATCTTTTTGATCAGGTCGACGCGATCCGGGGCGTGAAATTCCTTCAGCCCCTTGGCGATGCCGTCCTTGGTCTCGGCAATGAATTGTCGCGTCTCTTTGAGGTCTTCGTCGCCGCGCGTCGCGAGATATTCGCGCGCGTTGAGCAGCACCTTGGCCATGTTGGAATCGATCGCGGAGGCGAGCAGCGCTTCGCCGGCCATCTCCTCAAAGGCGCGAAACTGCTTGCCATTTGACCATACGCCATAACCGCCGATGGCGCCGCCCAACGAGGCGATGGCAACGGCGGCCAGGCCGACGGCGACAAGCCGCGTCGCGATGGAAACTTGGAAGAATCCCACGTATGCCCCGCTTTATGAGTCGAGGCATGATGAATTCTATTGGTGAACAATAAGTAGAGTTTCCGGCATTGCGCGTGGTTTTGGGTCATTTTGTCAGGCAGATGGCGATTACTATAATCTATGTTGTCAGTCTGTTAGCAGATTGCGCCGATGCCTGCCTCGTGCCGCGCTGAAGCTTGCCGTGATATACAACAGCGGTTGCGATATTGAATTATTGAACTGATAGGTCGTTCTTTAGAGCAGGATCGGCATGACTGGAAACATGTGTCCCGGGCGCTGCACCGCATCCGGGACACGATACTGTATCCGCGTCACCGTATTTCCAGTCACATCGAAACTGCTCTAGCAGTCTGCTGAAAAACTCTCGGTAGTCATTCCGGGGCGCGGACGAAGTCCGCGAACCCGGAATCCAGATGCACATCTTGCGGGTGTTTCTGGATTCCGGGCCCGGCCTTCGGCCGTCCCGGAATGACTATCGAGAGTTTTTCAGCAAACTGCTAAAACAGTGCAATAGCTTGATCTTACCCACGATCACCGTTAGCGATCACTCATGCGCCAAGAGAAATCTGTGAAAACAGCGAAGCCAGCGCCGGCGCCAAAAGTGAGCTTCGTTTCGCTCGGCTGTCCGAAGGCGCTGGTGGATTCCGAGCGCATCATCACACGGCTGCGCGCGGAGGGCTATGAATTGGCGCGCTTTCATGCTGGCGCCGATCTGGTCATCGTGAATACTTGCGGGTTTCTCGACAGCGCGCAGGCGGAATCGCTGCAAGCCATCGGCGAGGCATTGGCGGAAAATGGCAAGGTCATCGTCACCGGCTGCTTGGGCGCGGAGCCGGAAAAAATCACGGAACGCTATCCGGCCGTGCTGGCGGTGACCGGCCCGCAGCAATACCAAAGCGTGATGGAGGCGGTGCATCGCGTATTGCCGCCCCTGCACGATCCGTTCCTCGATCTGGTGCCGCCGGAAGGCATCAAACTCACGCCGCGGCATTACGCTTATCTCAAGATATCAGAAGGCTGCAACAATCGCTGCACGTTCTGCATCATCCCGAAACTGCGCGGCGATCTGGTCTCGCGCCCGGCGGCAGAGGTCTTGCGCGAGGCCGAAAAACTGGTCGCGGCGGGGGTGAAGGAATTGCTGGTCATCTCGCAGGACACATCGGCCTATGGCATCGATATCAAATACGCCGCGAGCCAATGGCAGGGCCGCGCGGTGCGTGCGAAATTCCTCGATCTGGCGCGCGAGTTGGGCACGCTCGGCGCCTGGGTGCGGCTGCACTATGTCTACCCCTACCCGCACGTCGACGATGTGATTCCGCTCATGGCGGATGGTTTGGTGCTGCCCTATCTCGACGTGCCGTTCCAGCATGCCAGTCCGGCCGTGCTCAAACGCATGCGCCGGCCCGCCGCGCAAGAAAAGACCTTGGAGCGCATCCGCCGCTGGCGCGAGATTTGTCCCGACATCACGCTGCGCTCGACCTTCATTGTCGGCTTCCCGGGCGAGACGGAGGAGGATTTCGCCATGCTGCTCGACTGGCTGGATGAAGCCGCGCTCGATCGCGTGGGCTGCTTCCGCTAC
>CAZNSG010000078.1:0-34241 GCA_964575715.1 uncultured Hyphomicrobiales bacterium
GATGCGATGTTCAAGAACATCAAGGTCGAGAACAATGTTCCCGTGCCCGAGGACATCCTGCGCGAGATCAATCGGGGCGGATGGTCGACCGGCTATTGCGGCCAGTCGCCGGAGCGGCTGAAGCTGCATATGGCCAATCAGAAGGACTTCGATATGGTCACCCAAAAGGCGACCTCGGGTCCGGCGGCCGGCGATTATTATGGCCTGCCATGGCCGTGTTGGGGAACGCCGGAATTCAAGCATCCCGGAACGCCGCTGCTCTATAACACCAACCTGTCGGTCAAGGAGGGCGGAGGGACGTTCCGCGCCCGCTTCGGCGTCGAGCGCGTCATCACCACCAAGGTGGTGGAGAACGGGCAGGAAGTGGAGAAGACGGTCAGACACAATCTTCTGGCCGAAGGCTCCTATTCGAAAGATTCGGAACTCAAGGACGGCTATCCGGAGTTCACGCTTGGCGTGCTCAAGAAACTCGGCTGGGACAATGATCTTACCGCGGCCGAACTGGCGACGATCACGCGGATCAATTCGCAAAACCCGGACGCGGTGGGCTGGGCGATCGATCTTTCCGGCGGCATCCAGCGCGTGGCCATCACCCACGGCTGTATCCCCTACGGCAACGGCAAGGCGCGGGCGGTCGCGTTCGGTCTACCGGATGCGGTTCCAACCCACCGCGAGCCGATCTACACGTCACGCCCCGAGCTGGTCGCGAAGTATCCGACCCTGCCGAACCGCCGCGAGTTCCGCATGCCCAACATCGGTTTCGACGTGCAGAAAGACGCGGTGGAGAAAGGCATCGCCAAGCAGTTCCCGCTCATCCTCTCGTCCGGCCGTCTGGTCGAGTACGAGGGCGGCGGCGAGGAGACGCGGTCCAACAAGTGGCTCGCCGAGCTGCAGCAGGACATGTTCATCGAGATCAATCCGGCGGATGCCGCCGCGCGCGGCATCAAGGATGGCGCCTGGGTCTTGGTATCAGGAGCGGAGATGGCGAGCGGCAAGTCGTGTCGTGTCAAGGCGCTCGTCACCGAGCGCGTCGGCAGGGGCGTCACTTGGTGTCCCTTCCACT
The DNA here is from genome assembly GCA_964575715.1 of uncultured Hyphomicrobiales bacterium. Taxonomy (GTDB): domain Bacteria; phylum Pseudomonadota; class Alphaproteobacteria; order Rhizobiales; family Xanthobacteraceae; genus PNAI01. Next base: position 1,064 of record CAZNSG010000078.1, read on the forward strand.
TCGCGGGCTGGTTCCAGGGCGTCGATCAGCGCGGCAAATATCCGAAGGGCACCGACCCCATTGTGCTCGGCGAGAGCGTGAACACGCTCACCACCTACGGCTACGACCCGGTGACGGGAATGCAGGAACCCAAAGCCACACTCTGTCAAATCAGAGCGGCATAAGGAGCAACGATCATGGCACGTATGAAATTCCTCTGCGACGCCGACCGTTGCATCGAGTGCAACGCTTGCGTCACCGCCTGCAAGAACGAGCACGAGGTGCCCTGGGGTATCAACCGCCGGCGCGTTGTCACCATTAATGACGGCAAGCCCGGCGAGCGCTCGGTCTCCATGGCCTGTATGCATTGCACCGATGCGCCTTGCGCGGCGGTGTGCCCGACAAACGTGTTCTACACCACCGCCGACGCCGTGGTGCTGCATTCCAAGGATCTCTGCATTGGCTGCGGCTATTGCTTCTACGCCTGCCCGTTCGGCGCGCCGCAATATCCCAAGGTCGGCAACTTCGGCTCGCGCGGCAAGATGGACAAGTGCACCTACTGCGCCGGCGGCCCGGAGACGGACGGCAGTATGGCGGAGTATGAAAAGTACGGCTCGAACCGGCTGGCCGAAGGCAAGCTGCCGCTTTGCGCCGAGATGTGCTCGACCAAATCGCTGCTCGCCGGCGACGGCGAGATCATCGCGCAAATCTACAAGGAACGCGTGGTCAAGCGCGGCTATGGCTCGGGCGCCTGGGGCTGGAAGACGGCCTACAAGGAATCTATCGCGTCCTAGCAATCAGCGGACGGCGCCTGCGGCGCAAGGTCGCCGCGGCCGCCGCCCGCAATGCAAATAAAGGCGGAAACTTTGGGGGAGGACGTGACATGACGGGCATTCTCGCGCGGGCTCGATTCGCGATCGGCGCATTGGCTCTGTTGTTTGTGGTCGTGACGGCGGCGCCGGTTACAGCCCAGCAGCCGACATCGGTCAATCCGACCGCGAGCGCGGTGAACGAAGATCAGCTTTTGCGGCAGCTCAAGATGATCGACGGCCGCTGCAGCATTCCCGATCAGAAAGCCTGCACCATCGAGCAGCCGGCCGGCCGCGACTGGCGGGAGTTTAGTCAGGGTACCCTGCCCTGGATCGGCGCCATTTCTATTCTCGGCATGCTCGGCGTGCTCTTGGTGTTCTATCTCAACCGCGGCATGGTCAAGATCGAGAACGGACGCACGGGCCGCACCCTTGTGCGTTTCAACGAGTTCGAGCGCTTTGTGCATTGGATGACGGCTGGCTGCTTTATTGTGCTGGCGCTCTCCGGTCTCAACATCACATTCGGCAAGCAGCTCTTGCTGCCGTTGCTGGGCGCCGAAGCCTTCACCGGCGTGTCGCAATGGGGAAAATACGCGCACAATTACTTGAGCTTTCCCTTCACCATCGGCGTCGTGCTGATCTTTCTGATTTGGATCACGGGTAACATCCCCAGCCAGGTCGACGTGGACTGGGTCAAGCGCGGCGGCGGGCTCACCGGCAGCGACCATCCGCCAGCCGAGCGGTTCAATGCCGGCCAGAAGCTGATCTACTGGATCGTGATCATCGGCGGCACGGCGGTGGCGATTTCCGGCTACCTGCTGATGTTCCCGTTCTATGGAACCGGCATCGCCGGCATGCAATTGGCCCAGATGGTTCATGGCATCGTGTCGGTGTTGTTTGTCGCCGCCATGCTCGGGCATATCTACATCGGCACCATCGGCATGGAAGGCGCGTTCGAGGCCATGGGCACCGGAACGGTGGACGTCAATTGGGCCAAGCAGCATCACTCGCTCTGGCTCGAGCAGCAGCAACAGGGCAGCTCGGAGATGCCGCGCTCCCGGCGCGCGGCTACGCCGGCGGAATAGACCGCCCAAACTTTAGGCGGATTTTTCGTGTTCGGCTTGGTCAATTGCCGACCGCACGATCGATTGTGCGGCTGGGCGTTGCGGTCGCGCGCGGATATGAGACGGCTCAGGTAAGGCGCTACTCGGTGCTGAATCGAGACCTTTGCGCCGCCGGTAAGGCGGAAATCTTCGAAATCCAGATGGCTTTTTCCGCTTCAAAATCGGCGCGGCGAACCGGCATGGTGAAACTTGCGAAGGCAAAGCGATGCGATCGGCCGTCATGGAAATGCACAGCGTTTAAGAGTTGGCCGCGATTGTTCATCAGATAGTAATAGCTTTCGCGAACCTGCTGCCGGTTCTGGAATGAGTGACTGAGAATGAAAAAGAATGTTTTTTGCGCAATCGCGCGAGGATCGCTGCATTGTTCGGCGGGGATCATCAGGGCATGAGAGCCGTAGTTGAGCACGCGAAAAGAATAGGTTTTCTCGCTCACGCCAAACATCGCAACAAAACCCGTGTCGAGATCGACATCGCCGGTCAGCGACTTTCCGGTCTCGCACCCGATGCGGGCAAGAAGGTCGAGCGATTTTAAAGGCGGATTTTGCAGCTGCGCCAGAACAGCTGAACTGCCAAGCGCGAACGTGATCGCCAAGGTACGGAAAATGATACTAAAAATATGACCCGCGAGACGCCCGAAAAACAGTTTTGATAAGCTCACGTATCCCCCAATTGCTGCTACGCTGCTACACGTCAACCCGGATCCAGATCAGCAATCGCCTCAAGCTCAGCGATTTACCAAGCGCTTACCACGAATCGACATACAGAGTATTAACACCCCGAAACGCGCATCCAAGCTGAAATCTGCGATGCTGGCTGGCGACTCGTCAATGGGGGCCGCAAATTTACCTTAACGCGATCAAATATGCGCTGGGGCGGTTTCCGATCAGGTGGAATCGGAAACGGCTCTAGATCATAGGTTTTGACGCATTTTTCTTCGCCAAACCGGTCCCGACTTCGGCGAAAAATGCTCTCGTTGTCATGATTTTCCCTTGATCAGCTTCGCCACATTGCCCGACAAGATTTGCTCGCCGGGTTTTCCCAGCGCGCGCAGATCGCGAATGAAATCGGCTACCGGCTCGCGCGCGCGCACCTCCTGCGGATAATCGGTCGCGAATACGATGCGCGCTGCCGGAATTTCGATGAGCGCCGCCTTGACCGCGCCGACGGCGCAACAAAAGCCCGCCGTGTCGAACACCATGTTGTGCCCAATGTAGTGGTCGAAATCCTTCTGCGCGGTGCGGCCATGTTTGGGATGGCCCTGCACGCCCCAAAATTCCTTGTCCTGATAGCCGCGCACGCGCGCGATCACGCCGGCAAGGCCGCCGCCGAGATGCGCCATGTGGACCGTGAGCCGGGGATGGCGGTCGAACACGCCGGAATTGATCAGCCGGATGGTCGCCATCACCAGCGAGAATTCGCGCCCGACCGAACGTGCGGTGTCGTAGCCGTCGAACTGCTGCGAATAGTTGAGCTTGAGTGCGGGATGCACGAACACGAACAGGCCGAGCTTTTCCGCCTCCGCCCAGAACGGCTCGAACTCGGGCGCGTCGAGAAACAGCCCGTCGGCCTCCGAGGCGATCACCACGCCGGGAAAGCCCAGCTCCTGCGCGCAGCGATTGAGTTCGCGCATGGCATCTGGCCCGCCGAGCGGATGGGCGTGGGCGGCGCCGATGAAGCGGCCGGGATAGTCGCGCTCGGCTTGCTTGGCTTTGTCGTTGCACAGTTTGGAGACTTCCAGGCTCGCGCACATGCCAGCCGCGCTGGTCAGCAACGCCGCATCGATCCCTGCCACATCCATCATCCTGATGTGCTCATCGAGATCGTAGAGCAGGGCATGAACGGTGTAGCTCGGTGCGCCGTTTTCATCGAAGTGGACGATCAGACGATCGCCCGGGTCCTGCTTGATCAGCTCACGCGGCGTGAAATGGTGCTGGAAATCGACGATCATCTCGCCCCCTCGTGTACGATAATCGCCGTTGCATAGACGATAAGCCTATCGAGGAGCAACGGAAGCGACGAACATGTCTGTCGGACAGGCGTGCAATCTGCTTGCCGCATCGAGAGTGACATGGGGTCGATGCTGAACTAACATTCCTCTAGGGCCACTCAAGTCAGGGGGATAAATACAATGCGAAACCGCGGCATCATATTAGTCGTCGCACTCTCGGCAGTCCTCGCGAGTTGCGGGCAACCAACGCCAGGAACGCAAGGACCGCAAGGTGCGCAGGGCCCCAAAGGCGATGCAGGCCCGCAAGGTCCGGCTGGACCTGCAGGGCCTGTTGGACCGCCTGGGCCGGCCGGACAAGCCGGGCCTGCTGGTCCTGCTGGGCCGCCCGGAGTAGAAGGCTCTCCAGCATCTTCCGTGGCCTCATCGCTGTTTCGCCTCTCCCGTGCACCCTGCACGAGTGCTTCGGAATGCAAGGTCACCTGTCAAGACGATGAGATCGTCGTCAGCGCATTTTGCGGGACCAAACGAGCCGCCGCAACCTATCTCACCGATACGACCGTAACCTGCGGCGATAATCCCGACACGACGGCCGGCCCGCTCGTGGCGGTTTGTGGAAAGTAGCGCATCATGTCCAGGCAAAAAGGCCAGCTCAGACTGGGCGCCTTCTTCAATCCCTCCGGCCACCATGTCGCCTCCTGGCGGCACCCGCAGTCGCAGGCCGACGCCGGGATTAATTTCGCCCATTACGCCGAGATCGCGCGTACCGCCGAGAAGGCCAAGTTTGACATGGTCTTTCTCGCCGACAGCGTCGGGGTGCGCGAAGCCAACATGGAAGCGCTTTGCCGTTCGGCGCAATATATCGCCAATTTCGAGCCGATCACATTGATCGCGGCGCTTGCCGCGGTGACCAGCCGCATCGGCCTCGTGTGCACCGCGACCACGAGCTACAACGAACCGTTTCACATCGCGCGCAAGTTCGCCTCGCTTGACCACATCAGCGGCGGCCGCGTCGGGTGGAACCTGGTCACTTCCGGCATGGCGGCGGAAGCCTACAATTTCGGCCGCGATGCGCATTACGGCCATGCCGAGCGCTATGACCGCGCGCGCGAGTTCGCCGAGGTGGTAGTGGCGCTGTGGGACTCTTGGGACGACAACGCATTTTTGCGCGACAAGGAGTCGGGGATGTTCTTCGATCCGGCCAAGCTGCATGTGCTCAATCACAAGGGTAAGCATTTTTCGGTCAAGGGCCCGCTCAATATCCCGCGCCCGCCGCAGGGCCATCCGGTGATCGTGCAGGCCGGCACCTCGGACGACGGCATGGACGTGGCGGCGCGCTTTGCCGAAGTGATCTTCAGCGCGCATCTGACCTTGGAATCCTGCCAGCAATATTTCAAAGAGATCAAAACCCGCGCGGCGGATAAATTCGGCCGCAACCCGGATCATCTCAAGGTCATGCCGGGCTTGAGCGCCTTTGTCGGGCGCACGGAAGAAGAGGCCAACGAGAAATACGAATATCAGAACTCGCTGATGCACCCGATCGTGGCGCGCGAAATCCTCTCCACCGTGCTGGGCGGCGTCGATCTGTCGCCCTACCCGTTCGACGGCCCGCTGCCGGAAAACATACCGATGACGAGCGGCAGCCAGAGCCATTTCAAGTTCGTCACCGAGCTTGCCAAGACCAAGAACATGACGATCCGGCAGATCGCCCAGGTGGTCGCCGGCGCGCGCGCCAAGCTGGTGATCAAGGGCACGCCTAAGCAGATCGCCGACCACATGGAGCACTGGTACAGGGAGGAAGCGGTCGACGGCTTCAACATCATGCCGCCGTATCTGCCGGGCGCACTCGATGATTTCGTCGCACTGGTGATCCCGGAATTGCAGCGCCGCGGCCTGTTCCGCACCGAATACTTGGGCCGCACACTGCGCGACCATTTGGGTCTGCCGCGTCCGCCCAGCCGCTATGAGCGTCACGCGACCGAAGCCGCTGAATGACATTCAAGCCATCCCTCCAATGAACGCACTTGATCGGCCTCATGGTGAGGAGCGCGCGAAGCGTGCGTCTCGAACCATGAGGCCACCCTCATCCTTCGAGACGGCCGCCATAGCGCGTCGAAGACGCGCGTTAACGCGCTTATGGCGGCCTCCTCAGGATGAGGGCGAACCGTGTCGCTCTGAAATGACCGCAGCATGGCTTATCCATCAATGATAGACACGCCGCTGATCGTGCCCGCGCTGGGCAGCCTCTATCACGTGCTCGGCCCTTGGGTCGAAGCGCTGCTGCGATTCATGGTCGGCATGGCGCTCGTGCCGCACGGCCTGCGCATGTGCCTCGGTTTTTTCAAGGGCACCGGCATCGCGGTGAGCAGCGTGCAGGGGGTGGCGGATTTGTTCAACCGCAAAGGTTACCGGCCCGGCCAGCTCTGGGCCTTCGGCGTCGTGTTCACGCAGTTCGTCGCAGGTCCGGCACTCGCACTCGGTCTGTTGACGCGGCCGATGGCGCTTCTGGTCTTTGTCCTGCTCGCACTCTCGGCCTACGATCATGCGCGCTATGACGGTTATTTTTGGAACAAATCGGGCATCGAATATCCTGCCATGTGGGCGGCCGGCGCGCTCTATTTCCTGGTGCATGGTGGCGGAAAGATTTCATTCGACAATCTCGTGCTCGGCTTCGAGTTCTAATGTGGTATGTCATTCCGGGACGGCCCACCGATCTCGGGTTTACCCGAGATCGGCATCTAAAAAGCCCAGGTCGGCTGAAAGCCGACCTGGGTGGGCCGGGCCCGGAATCCATAACCACCGTCGGAAATTATGGATTCCGGGCTCGCCGCTTCGCGGCGCCCCGGAATGACAGTGAGCATATAAATTATGCCAGACAATCTCGCCCAAGCGCGGCACGATCTCGCAATCGCCAACCGGATCGTCTCGCATGAAGGCATCATCGACGCCTTCGGTCATGTCAGCATGCGGCATCCTGCCAATCCGAATCGCTATCTGATCGCACGCTCGCGCTCGCCCGAGCTGGTGGAAATTGCCGATATTCTTGAGTTCACCCTCGACTCCAAGCCGGTCAAGCCGCTGGGAAAAGTGCAGCCCTATGGCGAGCTGGTGATCCACGGCGAAATCTACCAGGCGCGGCCGGACGTCAACGCCATCGCGCATCACCACGGCATGGCGTTTCTGCCATTCTGCAATACCGGTACGGAGCTAAAACCGCTCTACCACATGGGCGCGCAGATCGGCGCCAAAGTGCCGTTCTGGGATAGCCGTGACGAATTCGGCGATACCTGCCTGCTCGTGCTCAAGCCGGAAGAAGGCCGTTCGCTCGCCAAGGCGCTGGGGCCGCATTGGCTGGTGCTGATGCGCCGGCACGGCGCCACGGTCGCCGGGAAGACCCTGCAGGAATTGGTGTTCCGCACCATCTACAGCTATCGCAACGCCGATCTGCAACTCATGACGCAAGCACAGGGCATGGCGTTGAGCCCGCTCACGCCGGGCGAGACCAAGCTCGCCTGGGAGCGCAACCTGCAGCCGCGTCCGCAGGCGCGCGCCTGGGAATATTGGTCGATCCGGCTGAAAAAAGCCGGCGAGTATCCGAAAGCCAAAACGCGCAGATCTAAGCGCGCCGCGGGCAAGTCCGCGCAGAAGAGATAGCGGCGATGGGCGAAATCGACATCATCGGTCAGTATTGACACGAGGGCCGCTCGTACAGCATGGATCGTCACATCAAGTATCGTTACACTTGGGCGCAAAGAGTTTTCAAGTATGGCAAACCGAAATCGGCTATAGCCGGTCGGGCGCAAGGCGCGCGTCGCATGCCCCAGATGATGGATTCCTGATGAAACAGCGCCGTCGAGCACCACCGATGACGAAGGCCGAACTTCGCGCCCAAGGCGAGCAGGCGATGGCCGCTGCCACCAAACCGATTGTAAAATTGCCGACCAAGCACGTGCGTCAATGCGGTCGCTGCGGTGAGTTCAGCTCGGTGATGGTGGAGCCAGGCCAGCCGCTGCCGGAGTTCAAGTGCAAGATCTGCGACAGGAAATCGTAGCAGCCATTAAACGCCAACACCGTCGTTCAGCGAGGGACGCCCTGGACCGAAAGACCGGTTGGCGTTTAATGGTTGCTACGTGGTGTTGTCTTAGGCAACAATCCCCAAGATTCATTTATTGTGTTGTCAATAACTGCAACGTATTGTGGAGTATTGAATCAACCGGCGCTAAATATTAGCCCAGATCAGTAAATCAGTTGTGGCTGCAACAACCCGGGGGGCAACCAATGCGAATACATCGGATAGCTCTGATCACAATCTTTCTCGCCGGCCTGAGCTTTGGCGCCGGTAAGGTGGCAATTGGACAAAACCAAAATAAAATATCGGGGGCGCAAGGATCCGAGGCGATGGCCCAACAACGCGAACAGCGGACGGTCCGTCACCACCGCCATCGCCACCATTGGAAACACCGCCACCACCGCCATCATTGGGCAAACCATCACCGCCACCACCGATGGGCGAACCACCACCGCCACCGCTGGGCACACCACCAGCGCGGTGGTCACAATATGGCAGGCAACCAGCGCAATATCAGCCGGACGGCCAGCAGCAATCAGCAGCGCACTGGCCAACGCGCACGCCGCTGATCAATCGCCGGCATCTGAAAGTGACGGCCGCGGCAAGCATTGCAAGCGTAACCTCAATGGTGCAATGCGGAATGCGGGACAGTTGCACTCCAGATGCCCCCGGATTTTGCGTACGCCTATGCGAGAGCCACGGCGGACATGACCGTCCATGCCGCAATGAGGCGGATCTTAATCAAAGTGGCGATTGTCATGCCGGACAAAAAAAAGTAAATTTAGCAAGGCTAGCGAATATAATGACCAAATAACAACGGCAATTAGGAGAGATGCTATGGCACAGCAATGGATGGTGGCAGGGTTGCTTTCGGTTGTAATGGCGATGCCGGTGCAGAACGCAGCGGCGCAAGATCCGCTTCTCGGCGCGATCATTGGCGGCACCGCAGGTGGGCTAATTGGCAGATCTGTGGGTGGACGCAGTGGCGTCCTTCCAGGCGTCGTCATCGGCGCGACCGCCGGTGCCCTTATCGCCTCGGAAGGCCAGCGGCGAAATCGCGATTACTATTATCATCGCAACGGCTGTTATCTGCAGCGCGCGGACGGCGCCTGGGTGGCGGTGTCGCCGCGCTATTGCGCGGAACCGGTTCAATACCGTCCCGCGAACGATGCGGTCGCCTATTGCATGCAGCGCTACCGTTCCTACGATCCGGTGAGCCAGACTTATCTCGGCCATGACGGCTACCGGCATCCCTGCCCGTAGCGCGCCCTCAAGGCTGGGCAAAGCTGTACCCGGATCGGCGCCATAGCAGGCGCAGCCTGCGTACACTTGGCTGCGATGCGCCGTCCGGGCACAGGCTGTGCCCACATCAAACTGAAACGGCTGCGTAGCCTGGTTGAGCGACCTGTCCGCCGGCTTGTCCGCCATCGCCCGAAGGGCAAAGGCGGAAGCGTCAGCGAAGACGGATGCAAAACTCATCCTTCGTGCTTATCTTTCCGAACATCATCATGGATTACCCGGTCTTTAGGCGCGAAGACGGCGCTTCGCGCCGTTCGCCCGGCAATGACGATGGAGAGTGATACGAAATCCGATTGAACAGTTCCGTACCGCTCGTCCCCGCGAAAGCGGGGACCCAGGGGCTTCAAGCACATGTGGTTCTGGATTCCCGCTTTCGCGGGAATGAGCGGAGAACTGATCTGCCGGATTGGGTATTATGACTAGGGCGGCGCTTCGCGAACCCAAAATCTCACCCCTTCTTCTGAGGCGTCAGGTTCACGTGAATGTTCTTCTCCTGCGTGAACGCGAGCAGCTCCTCGAAACATTCCTCGCGACCGATGCCGGACTGCTTGAACCCGCCGAACGGCGCGCCGAGGAAATGCTTGCCGACTTCGTTGATCCAGACGAATCCAGCCTCGACCGCGGCCGCGGTGCGATGCGCGGTGACAAGATCGTTGGTCCAGATCGAGGCGGTGAGTCCATATTCCACCGCGTTGACCTGCGCGAGCATGGTCGCCTCGTCGCTCCATTTGAAGATGCCGACCACCGGCCCGAAAATTTCCTCGCGCGCGATCCGCATATTGGGCGTCACATCGGAAAACACCGTCGGCTCGATGTAGAGACCCTTTGAAAGCGCCGGATCGGCCGGCCGTCCGCCGCCGCAAACGAGCTTGGCGCCTTCGCTCTTGGCTGTCTCGATGTAGCTCAGCACGCGATCGAACTGGGGCTTGCTGATGATCGCGCCCATGGTGGTGGCGGGATCGGTCGGGATGCCGGGCTTGAAATGCTTGATCTTGGCTTTGACCCGCTCGATCACCGCGTCATGGATTTTCTCGTGCAGGAAGGCGCGGCTGGTGGAGCCGCAGGACTGCCCGCACCAGGTGAAATTCATCCCGCCGATGACCGCGCTCGCGACCGCATCGGAGTCGGCGTCGGGATACGCAATGAGCGCGTTCTTGCCGCCGAGTTCGAGCAGCACGCCCTTGAGCGTGTCGGCGGCGGCGCGCATCACCGCTTTTCCCGTCGGCACGCTGCCGATGAGCGCGATCTTGGCCACGCCCGGATGGCTGGCAAGCGCCGCGCCCACGTCCTTGCCGCCGGGCACCACATTGAAAACTCCCGGTGGCAGCAACCCGTCGATCAGCTCGGCGAGCCGCAGCGAGGAGAGCGGCGCCTGCTCCGGCGGCTTGATCACAATGGTGTTGCCGGCCGCAAGCGGGGCGGCGGATTTTCCCGCGCAGAACATGAACGGATGGTTGAACGGAATAATGCGACCGACCACGCCGAGCGGCTCGCGCACCGAGAAATTGAGCCGATCCGGGCCCATGGGAATCGAATGGCCCTTCATTTCCGTCACCAGACCGGCGAAAAACTCGATCTGCGCCGCCGCCACATTGGCGTCGCTGATCATCTCGGCAATCGGATTGCCGCAATCGGCGGCATCGATCATGGCCAGCTCGCCGGCGTTTTGGCGCAGCACTTCGGCAATCTTCTTGAGCAGCTTGGCGCGTTCGAGCGGCGGCACGCGCCGCCATTCCTTATAGGCGCGCTTGGCAGCCGCGACCGCGGCATCGACATCCTCGGCACTGGCATCCGCGACCTTGCCGAGCGACTCGCCGGTGCCGGGATTGAGCGTATCGCTATAGCGGCCGGCCTTCGGCTCGTGCCACTTGCCGTCGTAATAGACGCCGCGCTGTTTCGGCAGATTGAGCTTGATGGAGGCAAGCGAGCTGGGGGCAACGGCGGTTGTCATATTGTACTCCCTGCGGGCGATTTTCTTAGGCGCCGCGGTCGATCGCCGGGCAGATTAACCCCGGCTCGCGCGCGCGACCAGGGCGTTGGCGCCGATGGCGACCACAAACAGCAGGATCAGAAGCGCGTACATGCGCGGCATGTCGAAGGTGCTGTAGGCGTTGATGATGAGAAAGCCGACGCCGCGGTTGGAGAGCTTGGTCTCCGCCAGGAGCGTGCCGATGACGGCAACGCCCATGCCGAGGCGCACGCCGTTTACGATCGGCTGACGCATGGCCGGCAGATAGATCTTGGTGACCATCTGAAAGGTGTTGGCGCGAAAACTGCGGCCGACGCGGATCAGCACGCTCTCGATCTGGCGCATGCCGGCGGCGGCGCTGAGCACGACGGGGAAGAAGCACGAAATCGTGCCCATGGCGACTTTGGAACCCGGTCCCACGCCGAACCACATGATCATGATCGGGAAGAAGATGATCTTCGGCGTCGGCCCGAGATAATACAGAAAGCGCTCAAACGCGCGGCTCAAGAAAGGGTTGGCGCCGAGCAGGAGACCGACGGTGAGCCCCGACAGACCGCCGATCAAGAGCGCGGTCCCGATCTCGCCGACGGTGACCCAGAGGTGCCGGTAGAATTCCGGAATCTTCAGATCGAAGGCAAGCCCGGCGAATCCGAGGTCGATTTTCAAAAGATAGTCCGGATGGACGAGAATGCTGACCAGCGCCCCGCCGATGGTGAGCAGCGAGGGCACGACGTCGCGGAACAACAGGCCCGACGCCGCGACCGCCTCCCAGATCGCCACGATCGCGACCAACAGCGCGATGCGCAGCCACGTCACCGGGCTCACCATGGGCGCCGCAGCGAGCGGTATGGCGGTCAGGTTCCCGGTCGTAGCCATAGCTCAATCCGTTCGGTAACGATGAAGAAGATAACGCTGACCAGAATCACAAAGCAGATTGCGGCATAGGTGCCGGGCAGATCGTAGCGCTCGGCGAGTTCATTGACGAGCTGGCCGAGACCGCCGAAATTGATCAGAAACTCGACGCCGACGATGTTGATCAGCGCGAAGATCATCCCCAGTCGCACGCCGACAAAGATCGTGGGAAGCGCGGAGGGAAAAAGAATTTTCCAGTAGAGTTGCGAGGGCGTGAGATTGAAGCTTCGTCCGACGTTGATCAGCACGGCGCGCGTTCCCGCCAGCCCCTCCAGCGTCTTGAGAATCACCGGCGGCAATGCGGCCACGAAGCCGATCATGATGATGGTCCAGGCGCTGCGGCCGAAAATCACCAGGAACAAGGGATACATCAAGACAAGCGGCGCCGAGGCCATGGCGGCGATCCAGGTCTCGGTCGCCAGACGCAGCAACTTGAGCCGGTGCAGCAGGACACCGAGCGAGATGCCGACGACGGTGAGCATGAGGCTCGCGGTCAGCGCTTCGGTGCAAGTCAGCAGGAAGCGTGCCGGCACATCCTCTTCGACAATGATGCGCTTGAAGCTGCCGATGATTTCCGATGGATACGGCACGATGAACCGGTTGATCAGGCCGATCTTGATCAGCACTTCGATCAGCACGACCAATGCGGAAAGACAGCCGATCCCGAACAGAACCGGGACGACCTGCCGCACTATGGCAGCGCGCGTCGCCATCATCGTCTGGCTCCACCGCGGCGCGATTCGTCGTCCTTGAGACCCTTGCTCGCCTCCTCGCGCAGATCGCCCCAGATTTGCGCGATGTAATGGCCAAAATCGTCGCTACTGACGATCTCCGACGTGCGCGGACGGGGCAGCTTGATATCCACAATCCGCTTGGTCTTGCCGGGGCGGTAGGTCATCACCAGAATGCGGTCGGAGAGCTGCACCGCTTCGGTGAGATTGTGGGTGATGAGCAGCGTGGTCTGCTTGAGCTCCTGCTGGATCTCCAGCACCTTGTCGCCGAGCAGCAGCCGCGTCTGCTCGTCGAGCGCGGCAAACGGCTCATCCATGAGCAATATCTTCGGCTCGGAGGCGAGCGTGCGCGCCATCGACACGCGCTGGCGCATGCCGCCGGAAAGCTCAGCAGGATAGCGCCGCTCGAACCCATCAAGCCCGACCAGATCGACGAAGTGCCGCGCCTTCTCCAGCCGCTCGGCCTTCGGCATGCCGGCGATCTCCAACGGGAACGCCACATTGTCGATCACGGTGCGCCAGGGAAAGGTCGACTCTTCCTGGAAGATCATGCCGATTGACGGGTGCGGTCCGCGCACGGTTTCGCCGGCCACCGTAACGCGGCCCTCGTAGCCGTCGACCAATCCGCCCATTACGTTGAACAGGGTCGTCTTGCCACAACCAGACGGGCCGATCACCGCCAGGAATTCGCCAGGCGCGACAGTAAAGGAGACATGATCGACCGCCGTGAGTATACCGTCCGGCGTTTCAAACCGCTTGACGATATCGTCAACGACCAGAATCGGTTCCACAGCCATCTCCACCGGAACGCTCAGCGCAGGACGTCGGGAGGAGATTGTAGCCATGCCATTCCCTGCTTGTAAGCCGAACTCAACTGCCGCGGTCGGCCTTGCCGCGCGCCATGGCGGCGGCGGTCGCCGGACTGTAACCGCCCAGGATGCGCGCGTCGACGACAGCAACTCCGCCGCCCTCGACCACGGCAATCGCCTCTTTGAGCGCCTTTTCGAGCTCGCCCGCGGTCTGCGCCGGACCAAAGCCCTGTGCGCCTTGCGCGCGCGCCATCTGCGCCATGTCGATATCCGGATCGCTGATACGCTGGCCGATCCATTTATTCTCCACCGGCCGGTTGCGCGCCACGGCCACCCGCTCCTGGTGGACCTCATCATTGTAGAACGACCGATTGTTGGCCACCAAAACCAGCAAGGGAATGCGGTAGTGCACCGCGGTCCATATGGCCGTGCATCCCATCATGAAATCGCCATCGCCGCAGACCGCAATTGGCAGGCGGCCGCTGCCTTTGAGGGCAAGCGCAGCGCCAACCGAAATCCCGGGACCGCCGCCGACCCCCCCGCCGCCGTCGGAGCCGATGTAATCAAGCGGATGGCGGAACTCCCAGAAATCGCCATGCCAGGAGAGCGAGACGTGGGTGAGACACACCGTGCGGTCCCCGACCACGCTGCGCAGCACGTTTGCCATATCGGCCGCCGCCATGGCGCCGTCGGGCGCGGGCTTGGCCGGGACGGGTTTGGAGCGGACAAGGGCGGGCTTTTTTGGCTTTGCATTTTTTCCGATGGCGCCGAGCAAGGCTTCCACCGTGGTGTCCGGATCGGCGGCGATGAAGAGGTCCACCGCGGGCAGCCCCTGGTAGTCCATGCTCCAGCCGTTATGGATGTTCTGGTCGAGCGAGACCTGGATGATGGTGGCTGACGGAACGCTGCCCAATGCCTTGAACGTTCCGCCGAGATCGACCCAGTCGAGGCTCATGATCACGTCGGCCTCGCGCATGGCGGCCAGAAGATCGTCGGATGCAAACGTCGCGGGCGCGCCGATATGCAGCGGATGATCGGTGGGGAACGCAGCGCCGACCTTGAGATTAGTCGCGACCCGCGCATCGAGCGCTTCGGCGAGCTGCACGCGCCGGTTCCACGCATCGAGATCGCGCGAGACGCGGCCCGGCAGGATCAACGGCCGCTTGGCGGCGGTGAGCAGATCGGCCGCCTTGCGCACGAGTTCGGCGGACGGACCGGTGACCACCTCCGGCAGATAGCGCTGTGCATCGATCGGCGGCAGCGGGGCAGCCAATTTTCCTTCCTGCATGTCAGCGTCGAGATTGATATAGACCGGCCCCTGCGGGGCATTGTTCGCCAGCCAGAACGCGCGCAACACCGACTCGCGGGCCGCACCGGCGGAAGCCGGCTGGTCGTCCCACTTGGTGTAATTGCGGACGATCGCGCCTTGATCGGCAGCGGTGTGAATCCAGTCGATCCACGGGCGCCGTTTCATCGCATCGACTGGACCGGTGGCGCCGAGGATCAGGATCGGCATGCGGTCACACCAGGCATTAAAGATCGCCATGGTGGCGTGAAACAGCCCAACATTGGAATGGACCGCGGCCGCCATAGCCCGCCCTGTCACCTTGGCATAGCCATGCGCGATCGCGACCGCACTCTCCTCGTGCAGACACAACAGCATCTGGGGCTGCTCGTTGCCGAGGAAATTGACGATGCTGTCGTGCAGCCCGCGATAGCTCGCACCCGGATTAAGCGAGATATAGGGTATGTTGAGCGCACGCAGCGTCTCAGCAACGACGTCGCTGCCGAAACCCGGTGCGTTTGCTCCCGAGGGCGTGGGACGCTCGATAGCTGCTGCCATCTTCGCGTTGACATTTGCCGCGGCACGAACCGGGCTGGACTTGGATATCGACATGTTGCTGGATTCCGCGCTTGTCGCCGGCCGCCAACGCTGCACCAGTCACCATGACGGGTACCCTCAAGGGCGCGGCAAATGCATGAAAAAACAACCATATGGCATGGCCGCTGTCAAAATCAAATTGCTCGAATCTAGGCCTAAAACGCAGCCGCTCGCAGATGCGAACGGCGTGTTGGAAGCAGCGCTTCGGCTCAAGATGTAATGATATCAATCGCAACCGCGGACCAACCCGCAAGCATGGTCAGGCCGCGCGCACGCGGGCGAAAAAGGTGGCGACCTTGGTCTCAAGCTCCAGCGCGCGCGCGGACAGGCGCGCCGTCCAGCCGGTGATTTCACCCACCGCGACCGCGCCCTGGTTCGCGGCCTGCTCCACCGAACGAATTTCGACCGATGCGTGCGCGGTGTTGGCGGCGGAAGTCTGCACGCGGGAAGCAATTTCGCAGGTGGTGGCGTTTTGTTCGGTGATCGCGGACGCGATAGCAGTGGAGACTTCGGTCAACTTGTTGATGCCGGATGCGATCGAGGCGATCTCGCTGACGGCACCCTTGGTCGCTTCCTGAATCGCAGAAACTTGCTGGGAGATTTCTTCCGTGGCGCGCGTGGTCTGGTTGGCGAGCGCTTTCACTTCCGAAGCGACCACCGCAAATCCCCTGCCGGCATCGCCGGCGCGGGCGGCCTCGATCGTGGCATTAAGCGCCAACAGGTTTGTTTGCGATGCGATCTCGGAGATTAGACCAACTACCGAGCTGATGCGCTCGGCCGCCTCTTCAAGTGAATTGATGGACCGTTTGGTGCGCTCGGCATCGCTCACCGCGGAACGTGCCATCGCCAGGCCTCGCGCCGTCTGCTCGCCGATCTCGGCGATCGAGCTTGTCAGCTCTTCAGTGGCGGCAACGGTGGCATCGACGCTTGCCGTCGTCTCCACCGAGGCCGAGGACGCCGAAGCCATGCGTCGGAGCGTGTCCTCGGTGACCTGCTGCATGGTGGAAGACGTAGCAGTCAGCGAACTGGATGCCTCCTTGATGGCACCGATGACCTCGCTGATCGCACCGTCGAAATCGCCGATCGCATCATCGATCGCCTTGCGCCGGGCCGCGCTTATATCCTTGGTGCGCTGCAGGTAGAAGGTCGAAGTGGTCGCGATATCGAAGAAAATCGCCTGCGAGAGAATCTTTGTGCGCTTCGCAAGGGTGGAAGGTGAGAAGCGGTGCGTACGCGCCAACACATCGATGACGTTCCGCAACACCGCAGCGCCGCAGTAGAGGCGCGCGCGCCCTTCGAATCCCAGTGCTGTTTCCTGTTCAATTGTGTTGCGGCAGATTTCGAGATAGCGGGCGTCGAAATCCGCGCTCAAGAGTGCGCGGAACTGCGCCAATTCGATCCGGCGGAATTCATTCCCATGGCGGGCAAAAGCCGCGGCCACATGGACCAGTTTCGCTGCTCCGGCGATGACTTCGTCGATCGCACCAGCGATTTGCGGTTCGATCAGCGGGTGCAATTCGCGCAGCACGCGGCGAGCGCGATCGTTGATCTCATAATTTGCCAGGCGAGCGGCAATTTCTGGAGCGACTTCGGGTAAGGACATCGATTAATGCATTTTTGCTGGTTGGCGAATAATAATGACATTGATTTAGATCAAGATCGTTATCCGAGCCTTAATAGCGAGCCAACCCAGCACCGAAAGCCACGCTTTTTGTAAACTTTATGCGGCTTTGTGCGCCGCAAAAGGAGCGGCAGGGGCAGGTTCAGGGCTTCGTGCTAACGGACCTTTTCACGTCCGGTTTCCCCCGATTTCAGTACTGCCCTCGCGGCTCCAGTCCCAGCAGATATTGGCCGTACATGGTGCCGGTCGAATCCCAGTTGAGGCTGATGTGCGAAGCCGCCGCGTGGGCATCGCGCCAGATGCGTTGCAGCGGCGAGGCTAGGAACAGCCCCTGCCCGCCGGAGGCAAGGAACAACGCATCGACCGCCTGCACCAGGAGGCGCACGCAAAATGCCTGATCGCGCCGGTTGCGCAGTCGCAGATCGGCGCTCATCGCTTCGCCGCGCTCGACCGTCGCCTGCGCCTCGGCCAAATCGCGAAACATCAGAAGCCGCGCCGCGTCGATGCAGGCAGAAGCCTCCGCAACGCGCCCCTGCACCGCGGTGAGCTCCGCCATCGCCCGGTTGCCGCCCACGACCGCGCCGCGCGTCATGCGCACCTTGGCCATGGCGAGAAAATGCGCGAGCGCGGCCTCGGCCATGCCCAGCACGGGCGCCACAATGGTGATCGGGAGCACCGCAAGAAAAGACTGCCGATAAAGTGGATTGGAATGGACGCGGGTTCCCGGCGCGGCTCCGGCGGCGAGATCGGCAAAGCTTACCGTGCGATGCGCCGGCACAAACACGTCGGCGGCGACGATGTTCTTGCTGCCCGTCCCGGCAAGTCCCATGGTGTGCCAATTGTCATCGATCGTGCATTCACTGGTGGAAACCAGGAAGAAGCCCGGTATCGGCCCCGCGGCCTCATGCATCATCCCGCCAAGGTAAAGCCATTGGCCGTTATCGCATCCGCTGCAGAAGCCCCATCGGCCGGAGAGACGATAGCCGCCGCCGGCCGCAACGCCCTGACCGGCCGGCGCGTAGGTTCCCGCCGCCACCGCCCCGCGATCACGCCAAAATTCCTCCTGCGCCTTGGCGGGAAAACATGCGGTGAGCCATTGATGCGAGGCAAGCAGACCATACACCCAGCCGGACGAACCGCAGCCGCCGGCAATGACCGCAACGACTTGTGCAAAAACATCAAAGCCGTATTCGAATCCGCCAAAGGCTCGCGGCTGCAGAATGCGAAACAGCTCCAGCCCGCGCATGCGCTCGATCACGTCGTCTGCAATACGACGATCCGCTTCCGTCTGCTGCGCGCGGGCGCGCACAAATTCCGCGATTTCGCGCGCGCGCGACAATAGTTCGGACACATCCGGCCTGGCCGATGAGCTGGTGGCGGCCGACATGCGATTTTGCGCTCCGGTCTCGAGCTTCGCTCAAGGAGGCTGATCCTAGCACATTGTGTGTCCGCCCTGGCCAGCGCGATCGCGCCACGCGTTATGTTGCCCACCAAAGGCATCCAGCGTAAGCTTCAACTTCAACGCGTTATTCTTGTGGTTCGATAGCAAGGTTGCTGCGCATGGTATCGTCCGCAGAGGCACGTATCCGGCAGCTCACCAAGGGCATGCTGCACAAGAAGTTCTACGTGATCCTCTCCAAGGGAAGCGCGACGCCGGAGCAGATTGGTGTGCTCTTGCCGCAACATCTTGAGTACATGATCGGCCTAGAAAAGAACGGCGTGCTGTTTGCATCCGGCCCGCTGGCGGATGGCGGAGGCAAGACGCGTGGCGATGGCCTTACGATTGTTCGCGCGGCAAGCGCGGCAGACGCGTACAAGATCGCCGAACGTGACCCGTTCGTCGTCCACGGCTTGCGCACATTTGAGATACGGGAATGGACGGTGATGGAAGGATCGCTCGCCATCCGGTTGAATTTCTCCGATCAAACGCTGGAATTGACATGAGTGGGCGCGCATTGCCTAAGATCGACATGGGGCTAGAGGGCGAATGGAAACGGTCGGTTTCATCGGAGTAGGCAGGATCGGGCTGCCGATCTCGGAGAATTTGATCAAGAGCGGTTACCGCGTGCTCGGCTACCGCCGCAGCTCGCTTGCGGACTTTGAACGAATCGGCGGCGTGCCGGCGCGCTCGCCGGCGGAAATTGGCGCCCAGACCGACATTGTATTTTCTTGCGTTCCTTCGACCGCGGCCATGGACGATGTCGTGCAAGGACCGCAAGGCCTGATCCATTCGGCGCGGCCGGGGCAAATCATCGTCGAGCTCGGTTCGCATCCGGTGCCGGATAAGGAGAAACACGTCGCCACACTCGCCAGGAAGGGCGCGACGTATATCGATGGTGAAGTGAGCGGCACACCCGGAATGGTGGCGGCCCGCAAGGCGGTCATTTATCTCGGCGGCGAAGCGCAGGCGTGCAAGCAAATCGAGCCGGTGGTGAAGGGCTTTGCCGACATGTGCCTCTATTTCGGGCCGTTTGGCGCCGCGAGCAAGGTCAAGCTGGTCAATAATCTCTTGGTGGCGATTCACATTGCGGCCACCGCCGAAGCGATGGCGCTCGGGCTCAAAGCCGGCGTCGATGTCGATCTGATGATCAAGGCGATCGCCAGCGGCAGCGGCGGCTCGACCCAGTTCGGCATCCGCGCGCCGTGGATGGCGCAACGCAAATTCACCCCGGCGCAGGGCACGGCATCGACACTCGCGCACTATTTCGATCTGATCGGAGATTGGGCCGACCGCACCGGCACGGCGACGCCGCTGCTCGATCGCGCGGCCGAACTCTATCAGCGCTGCATTGAGATGGGGCTGGGTGAAAAACATGACGTTGCAGTGATGGTGGATGTGATCAATTCGATGCCGCGCAAAAAAGAAATAACGCCGCGATGAAATAAGAGGTGATTCAAAAATAGCAAAGCCCCCAAAAGCAGGGCGAAGAAATAAAGATAGATCACGAGCACAGGGAGGAGCCTATGTCTTGCAAGCTAAAATTCGCAAGCACGCTACGAACGATTGGCGCTGCATTGCTGGCAGGAATGTTCTGGCTGTCGGGAGCGGCCGCGCAGAGCACAAATCCAATCAAGATCGGCTTCAGCATGGCGCTGACGGGCGCCGTTGCCGCTCCCGGCAAGCAGGTGTTGGCCGCAATCGAGCTCTGGCGCGATGACGTCAACGCCAAGGGTGGTCTGCTCGGCCGTCCGGTCGAGCTCATCTACTACGACGACCAGAGCACGCCCGCGACCGTGCCAGGCATCTACACCAAGCTGCTCACCATCGACAAAGTCGATCTGCTGCTGGGCCCCTATGCGACCAATATGGTCGCTCCGGCGATGCCGGTCATCATACAAGCCAACAAGATGACCATCAGCATCTTGTCGATCGGCATCAACCGGCACTTCAATAATTATTCGCGATATTTCTCGATGGTGCCAGTCGGGCCGGAAGGTGTGCGCTCGTTCTCAATCGGATTTTTCGAGCTGGCGGCGGCGCAGAAACCGAAACCGCAGACCGTTGCGATCATCGCGGCCGATGCCGAGTTCGCGCGCAGCGCCTCCGACGGCGCCCGCGAGGAAGCGAAGAAGCAAGGCTTCAAGATCATCTACGACCAGAGCTACCCGCCCAGCACCGCCGACTTCACGCCACTCGTGCGCGCCGTGCAGGCAAGCAATGTGGATATCGTCTACGTCGCAGCCTATCCTCCGGACACCGTCGGTATCGTGCGCGCGGCCAACGAGATCGGACTTGCACCGAAGATGTTCGGCGGCGCCATGATTGGAATGCTGGTCACTCCCATCAAGGTGCAACTCGGGCCGGTCGCGAACGGCCTCGTGGTTGCGGAAACCTTCGTGCCGGCGCCGACGTTCAATTTCCCTGGTGTTGCCGATTTGCTCAAGCGATACCAGGCAAAGGCCGCTGGGGCGGGGATCGACCCGCTGGGCTTCGGCTACGTCCCGTTTGGCTATGCCGCAGGACAAGTGCTTGCCCAAGCGGTGAGCGCAACGAAGAGCCTCGACCACGACAAGCTCGCCGACTACATGCACAAGAATGCCTTCAAGACGGTGGTCGGCGACCTTACCTTCGGCATGGATGGGGAATGGTCCAAGGCCCGCCAGGTTTTCACGCAATACCAGAATGTGGAGCCGAACAATCTTGATCAGTTCCGCGACACCAAGAAAAATCCGATCCTTTGGCCGCCGCAGTTCAAGACCGGCAATCTCATCTATCCCTATGCGAACGCCCGCAAGAAATAGCGCAGCAATATAAGGCGCGGTGTGGCGACGCGCCGATCGTCTGATTTAATGCGTCGCCGCCAAATATGTCGGCCGCATCTCGCTCGACTTTGCCTTGTCGTGAATCGGTGCGCGCGGCAGCCGCGCCGCGCCGGCTTCCATCGTGAACGTGTAGTCGAGCGTGTACCATGGCGCCCTGACGACGGTATCCGGCGGCTTACCGCCGTCGTGCCGGACATAGTTGCCGAGCAGTGCCTTGGTGACGCCGAACTGCACATCGGTTTCGATGTGCGGGTCTTCCGGCACATAGACCTGCGATATGTGCGTCTTGAAGCCTTGCTTGAAGATCAGGAAATGCAGATGTGCCGGACGCATATTGTGGCGCCCTTGCGCGCGCAGGAGGTCGCCGACCGGGCCGTCGATCGGAATTGGATAACCCGCCGGCAGAATACTGCGGAATGAAAAATGTCCCTTGGTGTCGGTGGTAAACTTGCCGCGCAAATTCATGTCGGCCTGGGTCGGATCCTGGTTTTCGTAAAGCCCTTCGGTGGAGGATTGCCAGATGTCCACCTCGGCGCCCGAAACCGGGTTGCCTTTGGCGTCCTTGACCCAGGCGTTGACGAACAATGCCGGCCCTGGCGTGGGTGAGCGGACAATCAAGCCGCCATTCTCGGTGCGCGGCGAATCCAGGCGCCAGAACGGGCCGAGCAGGTTGGCGGTCGTGTCGGTCTGACCGTTGTTGCCGTTGTTGAGCAGGCAAACGAGCGTGGAGACGCCAAGCGATCCGGCCATCAACACCGCTTCGTTGTGGTAGGCATTGGTCTGCTCGCCGATGGCGTTGATATAGCCGCAGGCCTTCTGAAACTCCTCCTCGGTCAGCTTGACTTCGCGGATGAAGGCATGGAGGTGGCGCACCAATGCGGACGCAACTTCGCGAAATCGTTCATCCGGCGCATGTTCGATCTCGCTCAAAACCGCCTTGGTGACCGAGTCGGGCCCCTCGATGATCATGGAACGCTCTCCCGAGCGGCGATGCCTGCCACTCTTTGCTCAATGCAATGCGTTCGCAATTGATAAGCATTGCGCGCGAATAACTCAATCCCCGAATCCGCGGGACCTGCGTGAGTGCATAGGAGCATGCCCGCAATCGTGGAGCTGGGAGATCGGGAGTCTCATTGCCCAAGATCGCCCAAGATTGCCCAAGAACTGACGCGCAGTTTCTGATGTTTCGATCGAAGCGAAAACCTGCCATGGCTTACGCCGCGGCGATGCCGGCCTCGGCGCGTACTCCGGCGCTGCGGCAATCGAGCCGGAGCGTGAGACAGAATGCACTGCCGCCGCTGCGCTGAAAAGAGTTGAGCGGCGTCGTGATGACGCGGTAGCCCTGCGCCTCGATCGTGGCGCGCAATCGATCGCTGCACCTGGAAAGCATGATCGCATTGTCGATCGAGACCGCATTGGCTGCAAACCAGCGGGCATCGTCGAAGCTGATTTCAATCCGCCGCTCGGCCGGCACCCGTCGGCAAATTTCCGCGCGGCCTGCCGCGGTAAAGGCGTTCGGGTAATAGATGACTTCGCCACCGGGTAGCGGGCGCAGCGCTGTGTCCATGTGATAGAAGCGGGAGTCCGCGAGTTCCAATGCAACCACATCCACGCCGAACTCCTGTTCGACCGCGTGGCACGCAGCAGCGTCGGAGCGTTGTCCGTATCCCATCCAGAACAAATTTCGCACTTGATCCCACACGCAATCACCGGCGCCTTCCAGCACGAGGCCGCCGGGCAGCTGGCTGACCGAGTCGATCACACCATTGTCCTTGAGCATCGAAAACATCGTCTCAAAGTGCGGCTCTTCCGCTTGGCGCTGCGGATGGCGGAATCGCGCCAGCAGCGCCTTACCGTCGAGGACGACGGCGGCGTTGGCGGTGAACACCAGATCGGGAAGACCTGGAACAGGGGGGACCAATTCGATTTGCGCGCCCAGATCAAGCATGGCGCCATGCAGGCGATCCCATTCCTTGCGTGCGGCGGAGGCAAGCGCGCGGTCGTCGCGCGCCCAGCTCTTCGGATCCATCCATGGATTGATCGCATACGTCACCGCGAAGTGCTCGGGCCGGCACATCAGGAAGCATGCTTTGGGTTGCAGCCAAGTCATCGGCTTGACCCTCATGCCGCCACGGAAGGACGCGGCAATTTGGCCAGGTCAGACACGACCTCCTCGAAGCAGTCGAGCGCCAGATCGAGATCCTCGCGCGCAATGACCAGCGGCGGCGCCATGCGCACGACGGTGTGATGCGTTTCCTTTGACAGGACTCCCCTGGCCAGCAGCCGCTCGCACACCAAACGCGCGCTGGCAAACTTCGGGTCGATCTCCGCGCCGACCCACAATCCCCGCCCGCGGATTTCTTTGAGTGCGGGACTGCGGATTGCGCGCAGCCGCGCAAGCATATGGGCGCCGAGGTCGCGGCTGCGCTCGACCAGCCGCTCATCGCGGATGACACGAAGTGCTTCGAGGCCGACCGTCGCGGCGAGCGGATTGCCACCGAAGGTCGAGCCATGCGAGCCGGGCGTGAACACATCCATGACCTCGCGCCGCGCCACGAAGGCGGAAACCGGCAGCACGCCGCCGCCCAGCGCCTTGCCCAGGATCAGGCCGTCCGGCTTGATGTTCTCGTGCTCAAATGCAAACCAGGCACCGGTACGGCCGAGGCCCGATTGCACTTCGTCGAGGATCAACAGCACGCGGCGCGCGTCGCAAATACGGCGCAGCCCGTTCAGGTAACCCACCGGCGGCACGATGATGCCGGCCTCACCCTGGATGGGCTCGACCAGGATCGCCGCGGTCTGCGGCGTGATCGCGCGCTCGACCGCGCCCAGATCGCCGAACGGCACCGAAACAAAGCCCGGCGCAAAGGGTCCAAAACCGTCGCGATATTCGGGCTCGGACGAGAAGCCGATGATGCTGGTCGTGCGCCCGTGGAAATTACCCTGGGCGACAATGATCTCGGCGCGGTCTTTAGGAATGCCTTTGACGCGATAGCCCCAACGGCGTGCGGCCTTGATCGCGGTCTCGACCGCTTCCGCCCCGGTGTTCATGGGAAGCGCCGCGTCGAGCCCGCTCACGCTGCACACTTCCCGGAGAAACAGCCCGAGCCGGTCGTTGTAATAGGCGCGCGAGGGTACGGCGAGACGCTTGGCTTGCTCAGTGAGCGCGGCAAGAATGCGCGGATGGCCATGACCATGGCTGGCCGCCGAATAGGCGCTCATCATGTCGATGTAACGGCGGCCCTCGACATCCCAAAGATATGCGCCTTCGCCGCGAGCCAGAGTCACGGGAAGCGGTGAATAATTGCGAGCGCTGAATTTGTTCTCAAGCTCGATGGCGCTCATGGCATGCACTCCCAAAACAAAGTTGTGTTCGTTTGAGTTTAATATGGGTGTTGCTGCGAATTTGCTAATAGCGCCAAGACCATGCAGCCGGTTTCGCGGCAGCGCGGGGCCATTACTTCCAATTCGGTTGTGAATGCGGTGCGCCGCGGCGGAAACCGCGGTCAGCCTTAAGCATGTAAAAATATTTTTGGGACTCCACTGCCACCGGAGGCCGCAATCAGCTTTTCGGCCTTCAGATCAGCCTGCGCGCGAGCAGCGACTCGGGGTAACCGCCAAAGGGACGGACCGCGCGCAACGCGACGTGACTGACGATGCGCGCGATGCCAAGGTTTGAATCATCGATCAGGCCGGTGGTAAGCGCCTGGTAGCTCGCCAGATCGGCGCACACAAAGCGCGCGATATAGTCAACTGTTCCGCTCACTTCCCAGCATTCGACCACTTCGTCGATCGTGGCGAGTCGCTGCTCGAACTGACCCTGTTGCGCCTGTTTCTCCAGAATGATTTCTGCAAAAACATTGACCGGCCGCGAGAGCCGCCCGAGTTCCACCTCGGCCCGGTATCCGGTGATGATCCCGGCAGCTTCGAGGCGGCGCATGCGCTCCAGGCACGCGCGCGAAGAAAGTTTGACCGTCTTCGCCAGTTTTTCGACCGTTGAGCGGCCGTCGCGCTGCAGCGCAGCCAATATCATGATATCAATGAGGTCCAATGCGGGCGGACGTTTCGCATTCATTTGCCGCGTCTCCAATGCCTGATGCGAACGCCAGTTTTATATTTGAGCATGATCTTTTCCGAAAACCGGTTCCCACTTTTCGGGATCATGCTCTACCTTACCCGAGCGCTTCGTCCTTAACCGGCACCGTGTAATTAAGACTAAGCCTGCCGCCATCGGCGTAGATGGTTTGCCCAGTGATATAGCTTGCCTCGCTTGATGCCAGGAACAGGGCGATCGCGGCAACCTCGTCAGGCTCGCCAATGCGGCCCAGCGGTGTGCGCGAGAGCAGCCGCCGCTTTGCCTCCTTGTCGGTGGCAATGGTCTTGAGAATGTCGGTCATGATCGAGCCGGGTCCGATGGCATTAACCCGGATGCCATAGGGTGCAAGCGAAAGCGCCATCACCTTGGTCAGCTGATCGATGCCGCCTTTCGAGACGCAATAGGGCACCTGATTGGGAATCGCGACCACGGCGTTGATCGAACTCATGTTGATGATGGCGCCCGGCGGTTTTCCGCCCTTGACCTGAGCCACCATCCTCCTTGCCGCGGCCTGGCCGGTCAAAAACGCGCCCTTGAGGTTGACGCGCAGCACGCGGTCGAAATCCGCCTCCGCGAGATCGAGGAAATCCGCGGGATGAATGATGCCAGCATTGTTGACCAGGATGTCGATACCGCCGAAGGCCGTTTCGGTTTCGGCGACAAGACGCTCAACGTCGCCGCGGTTGCCGACATCGGCCACCATGAACCGGCATCTCGCCTTGCCGAGCGTATTCGCTGCCGCCTCCACCGCCGCTTTGTCGATATCGGCGATGGCGACCTTGGCGCCTTCAGCGACAAAACGCCGCGCGATGGCAAGACCGATGCCGCGGGCCCCGCCGGTCACCAATGCAACCTTGTTCTGGAGTTTCATGCCGCGCCGCAGAGAAACGGTTTGAATTGGATACCGGCCGGATTCGGATTTGGCCTCGAATCTTTGAATTTTAGCATAAGCAAGATCAAAGCGACGGCAAATTTTGTGCTCGAAGGCTTAAACGGCCATGCGACGAATGAGACCGGCGACAGATCGGTCCAGAAGAAGCGATGGCAGAGGAAACGGATGCGCAATCTTTTCCGTCGTCGTTACCATTGCTAGCATAGCCAACAAACAGCGGCGGGATGGTTATCCCAGCAAGCAACGGTACCAATGGGAATGCGGATATCCAAACTGCTCAATCTCGGCCCGGTATCAGAGAAGCAATTGGCGAAAGTCGGAATCGCCGATGCCGAAGCGCTACGCGCTACCGGCGCACTGGAAGCGTATGCTCGGCTGAAATGGCGTTACCCACGCGCGATCAATGTCGTCGCCCTCTACGCGCTCGAAGGCGCACTTACGAATACGCACTGGAATGGCTTACCAGCCGCCCGCAAGGACGAACTGCGCCGGTTTGCGAATCAGCTCGCGGACAGGCTCAAGACCAAGAAACGGCGTCCGAAACAGGCCGGATGACAATTCACGTAACGCGGTGCGAATGCAGGCTGGCGGAGGGAGGCGCGCTCACTTGGCGGCCGACCGCAGATTGGGACTGACCTCCGCGCACTGATCCGGCAGATGAGCATCGAGAACCCACTTTGGGGCGTGCCGCGCATCCATGGCGAACTGCTCAAGCTCGGCTTTGAATTCGCTCAGTCAAGCGTCGCCAAGTACATGGTCAAACGACGTGGCCCACCAAGCCAAGGATGGCGAACTTTCCTGTGTAACCACGCACCGGACATTGCCGCCATGGACCTGTTCGTTGTTCCGACCATTGGATTTAACCTGCATTATGTCTTCGTCATTATTCGGCTGGACCGCAGAGACCTCGTTTGGATCAATGTCACAACTAATCCGACGGCGGAATGGATTGCGCGCCCGATAACAGAAGCATTCCCGTGGAGTGAGGTTCCACGTTATCTCATTCGGGATCGAGATCGCGTTTATGGTACCGTCGTCACACGCCGATTACGCGCCATGGGCATCCGGGACAAACCCATCGCCCCAGGTTCACCTTGGCAGAATGGCTTTGCCGAACGTTTGATCGGATCGATCCGGCGCGAGTGCGTCGACCATATGATCGTCTTGGGCGAAGCGCACCTGCGCCGGATTCTATCCAGGTATGCCGCTTATTATTATAATGAGTTGAGGACTCATTGGTCTCTCAACAAGGATGCGCCGATGCATCGAGCCATCCAGCACGCGGGCGGCATCATATCGACGCCCGTCCTGGGCGGACTGCATCACCAATACGTCCGGGTTTAGGTTTTTGGTACACACACGGCTTATCGTTGCCGATCGCGGGCGCCATCAAGGAGCTGGTTAAGGAAGGCCGGCGCATCAAGAATAGCAATCCGCCGGACTGGACCGGTCGCAAGGCGAGCGGGGCCTAGCGATCTTTTGCGCAAGCTCGAACCAAGTCTTTGCGGTCAAAACTATTCTCGTAAGCCGCAGTAAGTTAGGGTAAGGATAGGTGCGCTATTAGTAGGAAGCCTAATATGCTCGCGGCGACGCGGAAGCGAAGAAAATCGCCAACGGCGATCCGATGCATCGTGATGGCGTGCGCACATACAAAATCATTCCATGGCTGATGAACGAAGGCAGCTTCACGCTATCGATAAACCTTGCCGCCCAGAAAGTTAGTTTCACATGATCGCGGACGAAGCTCAGTCGATTTCTGCCAAACAACTTAGCGACTTTGTCGCGCGGTTATTTTGCGCGGTCGGCCTTCCCGGCGCTGCAGCCGCCACCGTGGCTGAGGGGCTGGTCAATGCCGATCTCGAAGGCCTAAGTTCGCACGGCGTGATGCTGGTCGATATGTATATAGAACGGCTGCAAAAAGGCTCTGTGTCCCGCAACGAAAGCGCTTCGGTCGTGTCGGAGCGCCAGGGCGCGGTCGTTCTCGACGCTGGTCACGCGCTTGGCCATCTGACTGGAATACAGGCCATGTCGATTGCGATCGACAAGGCACGGCAGTTCGCAGCCGGTATCGTGTCGGTTCGCCATGGCTTTCATTTCGGCGCGGCCGGAAAATATGCCCTGCAGGCTGCGGAGGCCGGCTGTATCGGCATTGCGATGTGTAACACCCGCCCGTTGATGCCGGCGCCCGGCGGCGCGGAGCGCGTCGTCGGCAACAATCCGATTGCAATTGCGTTACCAACCGCGGGCGAAATTCCGATCGTGCTCGACATGGCCACGAGCGAAGCCGCGATGGGCAAGATTCGCATGGCGGAAAAGGCAAAGGAATCGATTCCCCCGACATGGGCGGTGACGGCACAAGGCACGCCGACAATAAATCCGACGGAGGCTATTACCGGTATGCTGCTACCTTCCGGCGGTGCCAAAGGCTTCGGTCTCTCATTCCTGTTCGATCTGATGTGCGGATTACTGTCACAGGGAGCGACGGGATCGCAGGTACGTCCGCTCTACGGCGATCTCAGCGCACCCTACGACTGCTCTCATCTCTTCATTGCAATCGACGTGGCGCATTTTTGCGACGTTGGCTGGTTTCGTGGGCAAACTACCGCAGCAGCGGAGCGCATTCGATCAGGACAGCGGGCACCCGGCGTAACCCACCTCTTCACGCCCGGCGAACCGGAATGGCGCCGTCGCGAGCGGTCCGGCGGCCAGGTTCAACTTGAGCCATCCGTAGTAGCCATGCTAACGCGCTTCGCAAACGAGCTCGGTGTAACCACAATCCCGTTTCATAGACCGACCAAGGAAATGCGCCATGCCTAAAGTTGAGATATCGAGTCCAAAACTCCGCAAGCCTAATGGCGTTTTCTCCCATGCGACCGCAATCGAAGCGACTGGCCGCTTTGTGTTCGTATCCGGGATGACCGCGCGCCGGCCAGACGGCAGCATTGCCGGAATCGGAGACATCACGGAACAAACCCGGCAGGTCTGCGAAAACCTAAAAGCAGCCGTTGAAGCCGCGGGCGGTACGCTCGATGACGTCTGCCGCGTCGACGTACACGTTCGAAACATGGAACACTTCGAAGCGATCCACAAGGTGCGGGCGCAGTATTTCAAACCGCCCTTGCCGGCATCGACGATGGTGGAAATCAACAAGATGACATCTCCCGATTATTTGATCGAGATCAGCGCCATCGCGGTCATTCCGACGAAATAGGACCGTAATAATGGACGACAAGTTAGGACTAAAAGCGGCGGCTGATCGCGGAATTGCGCTGGGCAATGTCGGCGACAAAATCCTGTTTGAGAATGAGCATGTCCGCATGTGGGAAGTTCGACTCGAACCAGGCCAGACCATCGACTTCCACATTCATTACCATCCTTATCTCATCGTTTCTCTGGGTGGCGGCGAGAACGAAATCGAGACAATCTTCGGAAAAATAATTTCAACGAATGAGCCGGCCGGCTCTTTCGTCTTTATTGATGAAATGCGGGCAGTTCATCGGCTGACAAACAAGTCGAAAGTCACATATCTCTCACGATTGATAGAGATGAAATCCATAACGTGGAGCACCGAAGGCTTTGCGCAATAAATCTGGTGCGCTTATGCAAGTTCCTTGTCAGTCTACATTGAGCAAGTTCACATGAGCGCTCCTCGCGCATTGGGTGGCTGGGACATTCACACCCACATCGTTCCACCGGCCGTGATTGTTGCGGGTGAGAAGGGCCTTTACGGTA
This sequence comes from uncultured Hyphomicrobiales bacterium, assembly GCA_964575715.1. Classification (GTDB taxonomy): domain Bacteria; phylum Pseudomonadota; class Alphaproteobacteria; order Rhizobiales; family Xanthobacteraceae; genus PNAI01. The sequence goes on from CAZNSG010000078.1 coordinate 31,196, forward strand.
TGCGAACTGATCCGAACACGCTGCATATCTGCGCGCACGGTGTTCCGCTTCATCCGCTTTCGAAGACCGGTGCGCTGGTGGAACGGATCAAAGACGACGGTCTCGACGGGGCGGTCGTGTCCGTGCCGCCGCCGCTGTTCCGGCCAGATCTCGGCAAAACGGACCGCAACAACTACACTCAACTCGTCAATGACAGCCTGCTGTTGGTGTGCAGCTCTAATAAGCCAGTGCTGCGCCCTTTTGCTTATCTTCCTATTGAAGACCCTGAGCTAGCGGCGGATGTTGCGTCGCGCCTCAATCACGACTGGGCAGGAGCAGTCGCGGGGACGGAGCTTGGCGCGCTGTCTTATGCGTCCGAGCGCTACGATGCGCTTTGGCAAGCACTGAGCGATGCAAAGCTGCCGCTGTTCATCCACCCAGGTTCATCGTCCGACAAACGTCTTGACCCCTTCTATTTGAGCAATTTGCTCGGCAACCCCAACGAGACGACGCTTGCTGCGGCAAATCTAATATTTGCGGGTGTCATGAATCGCTTTTCCAGATTGAAGGTGATCCTCGCTCACGGTGGAGGTTGCGTAGCCGCATTATGCGGGCGCTGGCAGCAAGGCGCCGTCACCAACCGGCCGGGAATTCCAAGACTGTCCCTGCCGCCGAAAGATGCTGTGAGAAAGTTCTATGTCGACAGCTTGGTGCATTCCCCCGCATATCTCGCCGCAATTATCGACATTGTCGGAGAAGATCAGATCCTTCTCGGCAGCGATTGGCCATTTCCAATGGGCGCTTCGTCGGCGGAGCACGATCTGGCCCAACTCGATATCGCGCTGAAAACGAAGATTCGAAAGACAAACGCCGAATATGTCTTTGGCTCCAGGCTATTTGCACACGCGGCATAAAGGAACCGACGACCGCACAAAAAACCGCGCAAATCGCTTCCATTCAAACGTCCCGATTTACGAACGCAATGTGAGGACACGATGATAAAACTACCCGAAGGTGCTCCGAGTCTCGAAGAGATCTTGATTCAATCCGAGAACATCGCGTGGCGCGCAAAATCGCTCAAGGGAATTCATGAGAAAATGTTATGGCGTAATGAAGAAACTGGCGCGTCGATTGCTCTGATCAAATTCGACAAGGGCGCGGGAATTCCCCAGCCGCATCTTCATGCCGCAAATCAGTTCATGTTCTGTCTGAAGGGCAAATACGAATATACATCGACCGGCGTTGTACTCACCGCGGGCTGCTTCTACTGCAATCCGAAAGGTAATGTACATGGTCCGGCGATCGCTCACGAAGAGACAATCGTGATGGAAATGTATGACGGCCCGCACTACCCGCAAAAGCCATCTTGGTACACGGACGAACGGGACGCCCATTAAGCTCAATTGACGAAAGGTTGCACAATGTTGAGTCGCATTATTGCAATTGCTATAGCTCTCGCGACGGGTGCGGTTGCTCGCGCCGATGAGTTTCCGACCCGCATTGTCACCATTGTGTCGCCGTATCAAGCTGGTGGCGAATGACCAATCTGAAAGAAAACTGAAGCTCACAGGCGCAGATAAGGTGACGATCCTGCGTCGATCGTTAGAGCTTGTGCCCGCTGTCGGGTCCCCAGGGCATCAGGATTTTCTCCGCAAGTACGACGGCGCCGTACAGGATCATTCCGAGAACGCTCAGCAAGACCAACGACGCCCATACCAGCGGAGTATTGAGCTGCGAATTGGCGGTCAGCAGCAGATTGCCGAGACCTTCATTCGATCCGATGAATTCGCCGATGACAGCGCCGATGACGGCCAGCGTGACAGCGATCTTCGCGCCCGAGAAAATCGACGGCAATGCCGACGGAAGCTGGATCTTGAAGAAGGTCTGAAGCCGCGAGCATTGCAGCGAACGAGCCAGCTCCAGAAGCTCTGGGGACGTCGACCGAAGCCCCGTCGCGGTGTCGACGACGACCGGAAAAAATGCGATCACGAAGGCCATGGCCAGTTTGGATTCGATCCCGGTGCCGAACCAGACCAGCAGGATCGGCGCCAACGCGACTTTCGGAATCGATTGGCTCGCCACCAGCAGCGGATAGAACATCAGATTGGCGATACGCGAATAGGTCATCACGACGGCAATCGGGATTCCGATCCCCATCGCCAGCGCGAATCCGTAGATACATTCGAGCGCCGTCACCCAGGTCTCGCCCAGCAGTATTTTGGTATGCGTCGCCATCGAGGCGGCGACCTGCAAAGGGCCGGGCAGCACCACAATGTGAACGCGCAGCAGAACAACGTAAAAGTGCCAGGCGATCAGGATGATCGCGAACCCGGCAAGCGGATAGAACAGCCTAAGGAAATTCTTCTTCATTATTTCACCACGCCCAGCGCAACGCTCGCTTGTTTCTCCAGCTCGGTAAATTCCTTGAGAAAGCGTGTTTGCTGCGAGCGCGGATAGACGATATCGACGTTGATCTCCAATGCGATCACCGCAGGGCGCTTGGAGAAAACAAACACCCGATCCGACAGATAGATGGCTTCGGAAATGCTGTGGGTCACGAATATCACCGTTGCGCCGGTGACGCGCCGGATATCCAGCAGCAGATCGTTCATCTCCAGTCGGGTCAGCTCGTCGAGCGCGCCGAAAGGCTCGTCCATCAGGAGAATCGAGGGCTCATGAATGATGGCGCGGCACAGCGCGACGCGCTGCTGCATGCCGCCCGAAAGTTGCCTCGGATAGGCACGCTCGAAGCCCACCAGACCGACCAGCTCGAGAATCTCCTCCGCCCGCTTTTTCGCTTTGCGGTCGTTCTTGCCGAGGACCTCCATCGGGAACAGAACATTACCCAGCACGCTGCGCCACGGCATGAGCGTCGGCGCCTGGAACACCACACCCACGCCTGGGAAGGGGCCGGTGATCGCCTTTCCGTCCAGCTCGAGCAGTCCACCGCTGGCGGGGATCAAGCCACCCATCATCTTGAGGACGGTGGTCTTGCCGCAGCCGCTCGGGCCGAGCAGCGAAATCAGATCGCCTTTACGGAACTGGAGCGAGACATCCTTCACTGCCG
>CAZNSG010000079.1:0-2400 GCA_964575715.1 uncultured Hyphomicrobiales bacterium
TGCCGGAGATCAGATTTCCCGCTCCGGCCAGGTCACTACCGACCGTGGCAGGTGTTTCATCGAGTAGCACGCCTGCGAAATTGGCGAGCGGGGACGCGCCGCCGAGATCGGTTCCGATGAAGTTGCCGACGATGCTGGTCGACCCGGGGCCGCGCGCACGGACGCCGGCGATAGTGTTGCCCGAAATCAGGTTGCAGTCGCCGGTACAGGGACCACCGGGCGTTACGCCGTTGGTCCCGCCGATCTGCACAGTGGCGGATTCCACGTAGATGCCGTGACGGTTCGCCGCAGCGCTGGTCCCCGTCGCATTGGTCCCGATCAAGTTCCCCGCAATCCGGATGTCGCTGGTGAACTCGACGTAAATGCCGTTCGAGAATCCATTCACGACCATGTTTCGGATCGAACTGCCGTTCGTCCCGCCGCCGGAGACTTTCAGGCCCGTCCCATTGCCGCCACCGCGCAGCTCGACGCGGTTCGGCGCGCCGTTGATCTCGAGTGGTCCCGTGATCGTCGGCAAGTCGGTCGCAGGCCCTATGAACGGCGTGCCGGCGCCGAGCGCGAACTCGATGAGGTCAGAGCCGCCGCCGGCGCCGAAGCAGCCGAAGTAGTTGGAGTTGTTGTTGGCGGCCGTGATCGCCTCGCGCAGCGAGCAGGCACCATCGTTGGCGATGACGTCCGCCGTAGTGGTGACGACGATGATGACGTCCGCGCGCGCCGACGGTCCTCCCGCCATCGTGCCCGCGATTGCGAGCAATGCGCCAGCAGCCGCGTGGCAGGATCGTGCAGGCGGGAAGGAATCGGAGATAACGCGCGTCGGTGCAGGAGTCGTCATCACGCTCAGCTCCCGTCGGTCGGACCACATCGAGGGCGACCTTTAGTACTCTTGCAGGAGTCTACTTCATTCTTCCCCAAAGCTTGTATGTCGTTCAGTGCCGGCTCAGCGCTAATCGAGCGAGCCGGGAATTATGTACAAGAATTATCAGTAGTGTCCGGTTAAACCGGGTTGGATCTTGCCGAAAGCCAATAGTGGCGCGGCCTAGCGGCCGATTTTTCTTGGTGCCGATTTGAAGCTGAACTCGCCGTTCTTGTGTAGTTTCCCGGGGTCCATACCCCGGGGGATGAGCCATGAATGTCGGCAAGACGCTCTTCGCGCAACTCATGGAGTTCGTCCCCTGGACGAGCTTGACGCGCATTGTCGAGCGCTACTCGGGCAACGCGCGAGTGCGTCGCCTGACCTGCGCCGAGCAGTTTCGGGTCATGGCGTTTGCGCAGCTGACCTGGCGCGAGAGTTTGCGCGACATCGAGGTCACGCTGGGCGCCAACGCCAACAAGCTCTATTCGATGGGCTTGCGTCATGCCGTCCATCGCTCGACCTTGGCCGATGCGAACGAAGCGCGAGATTGGCGTATCTGGTCCGATCTTGCAGCCCTCCTGGTTCGCCGTGCCCGCAAGCTGTACCGCAACGAGGATCTGGGACTGGCTTTGACCAACACGGTCTATGCGCTCGATGCCACCACGATCGATCTCTGCTTGAGTCTGTTCGACTGGGCGCCATTTCGTTCGACCAAGGCCGCGGTGAAGATGCACACGCTGCTGGACTTGCGCGGTGCCATTCCGACCTTCATCCACATCAGCGACGGCAAATTGCACGAGGTCAATGTGCTCGACATCCTGCCGGTCGAGGCCGGCTCCTTCTACGTGATGGATCGAGGCTACGTGGATTTCGCGCGCTTGTACGCGATGCATCAGGCCGGCGCCTTCTTCGTCACGCGCGCCAAGTCGAACATGGATGCCAGGCGCATGTATTCGGCACCCGCCGACTGCGCCAGCGGCGTGATCTGCGATCAGCGAATCATGTTCAACGCCTACTACTCGGCCAAGAACTACCCGGAACATCTGCGGCGCATCCGCTTCAAGGACCCCGAGTCGGGCAAGACGTTGGTGTTCTTGACCAACAACACGACGTTGCCGGCGTTGACGATCGCCGCCCTGTACAAGAGCCGCTGGCAGGTGGAGCTGTTTTTCAAGTGGATCAAGCAGCACCTGCGAATCAAGCGATTCCTGGGCACCAGCGAGAACGCCGTGAAGACGCAGGTGTGGTGCGCCATCGCCACCTACGTGCTGATCGCCATCGTCAAGAAGGAGCTTCATCTCGATGCTTCGCTGTACACCTGTCTACAGATCCTGTCGGTCTCGGTCTTCGAGAAAACCGAGGTTTCATGCGCCTTGCAGCCCGATCGATCCCAGTCCGAACTGCCGCCCAACGCTAACCAATTGAATTTGTTCGACTTTTAACCGGACAGTAGTGAGCCACAGCCTCGGTACAGACAGAAAAACGTTGGGGCTCGCGCGGCGCAAATCTGCCACGAAGGTGGCCAGCGTATCGGCAAAGTAGATGTG
>CAZNSG010000080.1:0-16215 GCA_964575715.1 uncultured Hyphomicrobiales bacterium
GCGGCGGCCATGATCGAGCAGCTCTGGGGGGAGCGCTTGCGCACGCCGGCGCGGCCGTTGCTCGACTCCAAGACCGTGCTACAGGAATGGGCGCAGGCACGTGGTCTGCCGACGCCGGTCTATCGCGAGGTCGCGCGTACCGGCCCGCATCATAGCCCCGAGTTCCGCGTCAAGGTGGTTTTGCCGAACCATGAACAGGTCGAGGGCCTTGGGGCTTCCAAGCGCGCCGCCGAGCAGGCCGCTGCCGCCGCCATGTTGGCGCACGAAGGCATCCGGCTGGACCACGGCGATGGCTGAAACTGGTCGCGAGTCCGGAACGCGCTGCGGCTTCATCACGTTGATCGGGGCGCCCAATGCGGGCAAGTCCACGCTGGTCAACGCGCTGGTGGGCAGCAAGGTCGCTATTGTCACGCCCAAGGTGCAGACCACGCGCGCGCTGTTGCGCGGGATCGCAATCGTCGACAAAGCGCAACTCGTCATCATCGACACGCCGGGCATTTTCACGCCGCGCCGGCGACTCGACCGCGCCATGGTGACGACGGCGTGGGGCGGGGCGCGCGATGCGGATATGGTCGGCGTGCTGATCGATGCAAAGCAAGGTCTCGACGACGAGGCCGCGGCGATCCTCGATCGGCTTGGCGAAATCGCGCAGCCGAAGGTACTCATCCTCAACAAGATCGATCTGGTGGCGAAGGCTAATCTGCTTGCGCTTGCGGAAGGCGCCAACGCGCGCGCCAAGTTCGAAGCCACCTTCATGGTGTCGGCGCGCGAGGGAGATGGCGTCGCCGACGTCAAGAACTGGTTTGCCGGCCGCGTGCCGGAAGGGCCCTGGCACTATCCTGCGGACGAGGTGTCGGATGCGCCGCTGCGGCAGCTGGCAGCCGAAATTACGCGCGAGAAGCTTTATCTCAAGCTTCACCAGGAGCTGCCCTACCAGTCGACGGTGGAGACCGAAAGTTGGCAGGAGCGCAAGGACGGCTCGGTACGCATCGAGCAGACGATCTATGTGGAGCGCGAGAGCCAGCGAAAAATCGTGCTCGGCAAGGGCGGAAGCTCGATCAAGGCGATCGGGGCGGCGGCGCGCAAGGAGATCGCCAAGCTGCTCGAACGGACCGTCCATCTATTCTTGTTCGTGAAAGTGCGCGAGGGTTGGGGCGACGACCCGGAGCGCTATCGGGGCATGGGGCTGGAGTTTCCAAAGGATTGACGTGAGGTCAGACTCGCCCTCATGGTTTAAGACGCGCCGTTCCTCACCACGAGGCCCAAGCTCCCGCATGCAATGGACCGACGAAGGCATCGTGCTCGGCAGCCGGCGGCATGGCGAGGCCAACGCCATCGCCGAGTTGATGACGCGCGAACACGGCCGTCATCTCGGCTTGGTGCGCGGGGGCGGTGGCTCGCGCCTGCGGCCGGCATTGCAGCCCGGCAATACGCTGCGCGCGGTCTGGCGGGCGCGGCTCGACGAGCATCTGGGGCACTACACGGTCGAGGTCTTGCGCGTGCACGCGGCGTCCTCTCCTGCCGCCTCGCATGTGGTGTATGGCGTGACGCATCTGGCGGCGCTCTGCCGGTTGTTGCCCGAACGCGACCCGCACGCGCAACTGCACGATGCGCTGGCGGTGGTGCTCGACCAGCTGGAAAACCCGATCACAGCCGCGACATTCCTTGCGCGCTTCGAATTGCAGATCTTGCGAGAACTCGGGTTCGGTCTCGATCTTGCCGCCTGCGCCGCGACCGGTCAGGCGACCGATCTTGACTATGTGTCGCCGAAATCGGGACGTGCGGTATCGCGTGGCGCAGGCGAGCCGTGGCGCGACAAATTGTTACGGCTGCCCGCGTTTCTTGCGGACGGCGGCCATGCGGCGATCGAAGATCTTACCGATGGCTTCGCGCTGACCGGGTTTTTTCTTACGCGCCACGTGCTCGATCCGCGCGGGCTCGGCTTTGCGGAAGCGCGCGAGCGATTTATTGCAGCCGTGCTGGGCCCGCGAACAGTCCGTACCGGGACTGGCGGGCCCGGCTGATCGCTACGGTTTGTATGCGAACTTAGCGCGTTACCAGTGGCGGTAGCGGTGGTGGCGGTGGTGGTGGCGCCAATGATGGCGGGGGCTCTCCCACCAGCAATGCCGCCGGCCATCCCAACTATACCGGCACACCCACCGCACATTCTCGGTGAGATTTGTGTTGTCGGTCGCCTCGCGCAGGCCGCTCAGCGTCGTCGGCATCATCGCGTTCGATTGACCTGCGCCCAGTCCGATGGCCGAAACGACGGCGAGGGCCGCGGCGGTCGTGAGAAGAATTCTACGCATGCTTTCCTCCTGATGTTGTTCCATGCAGCCGAGGCTGCGCGGAAGTGACTTGGTTTTCGAACTTTTCAAACGCAGAAGTAATGAAGAGATTGCAGCATATTAGCTGAAACTGTCTGAATTTGCCGTGGCGGAGATGTTCATCTCTTGTTCATGAGCCGATTGCGGGGTAACCGGTTCTCCATGGGCAAGCGGCTGATTCCACCCGATCCCTCCCATGTGCAGGAGATTGCGCTGCGCGAGGCGCTGGAAGAGCGCTATCTCGCCTATGCGCTCTCCACCATCATGCACCGGGCGCTGCCGGACGCCCGCGATGGGCTTAAACCCGTCCATCGCCGGTTGTTGTATGCCATGCAGCAATTGCGTCTCGATCCGGGCGCGACGTTCAAGAAATGCGCGCGCGTGGTCGGCGATGTCATTGGCAAATTCCACCCGCATGGCGATCAGTCGGTCTATGACGCGCTGGTACGGCTGGCGCAGGATTTCGCCCAGCGCTACCCGTTGGTGGACGGGCAGGGCAATTTCGGCAATATCGACGGCGATAACCCGGCGGCCATGCGCTACACCGAGGCGCGGCTCACTGAAGTCGCGCGCCTGCTGATCGAGGGCATCGACGAGGACGCGGTCGATTTTCGCCCGACCTACGATGGCAGCGAATCCGAACCGGTGGTGCTGCCGGGCGCGTTTCCCAATTTGCTTGCGAACGGATCGCAGGGCATTGCGGTGGGAATGGCGACATCGATTCCGCCGCACAATGCCGCCGAGCTGTGCGATGCCGCGCTGTTCCTGATCGATAATCCGAACGCGCGAAGCAAGACGCTGCTCAAATATGTGCCGGGGCCGGATTTCCCGACGGGCGGGCTGATCGTCGATCCGCGCGAGGCAATTGCCGAGGCTTACGCCACCGGCCGCGGCTCATTCCGCGTGCGCGCGCGCTGGGCCAAGGAGGAGACCGGGCGCGGCACCTACCAGATCATCGTTACCGAAATCCCATGGCTGGTGCAGAAGACGCGGCTGATCGAGAAGATGGCGGAGCTGCTCAATGACAAGAAGCTGTCGCTGGTCGACGGGTTCCGCGACGAGTCAACGGAAGACGTGCGCATTGTCATCGAGCCGAAATCGCGCACGGTCGACGCCGAGCTCTTGATGGAGTCGCTGTTCAAGCTCACCGAGCTCGAAAGCCGTATCCCGCTCAACATGAACATACTGTCCAAGGGCAAGATCCCCAAGGTGATGGAGCTTGCCGAGGTGCTGCGCGAATGGCTTGACCATCGCCGCGACGTGCTGTTGCGCCGCTGCAAGCACCGGCTCAAGCAGATTGAGCACCGGCTTGAAGTGCTCGGCGGCTATCTGGTCGCGTATCTGAACCTCGACAAGGTGATCAAGATCATCCGCAACGAGGACGAGCCCAAACCGGTCCTGATAAAGGCGTTCAAGCTCTCCGAGATACAGGCCGATGCCATCCTCAACATGCGGCTGCGCAATTTGCGCAAACTTGAAGAAATGCAGATCAAAGGCGAGAACAAGGATTTGGGTGAGGAGAAAGCGGGATTGGAGAAACTCGTGCGCTCCGAGAAGGAGCAATGGAAAACGATCGCCGACCAGATCAAGAAGGTGCGCGATACCTTCGGCCCCAAGACGCCGCTCGGCAAGCGCCGCACCGGATTCGCAGAAGCGCCCGAGCATGACGAAGCGGCGATCGAAGAGGCGATGGTGGTGCGCGAGCCGATTACTATCGTTGTTTCGGAGAAGGGCTGGATTCGCGCGTTGCGCGGCACGGTGAGCGACCTTTCCGGCGTGGCATTCAAGGGCGACGACGCGCTGAAATTTTCGTTCCCGGCGGAGACGACATCGAAAATCTTGGTGTTTGCCACCAACGGGCGTTTCTACACACTCGATGCGTCGAAGCTTCCCGGCGGGCGCGGCCATGGCGAGCCCATCCGGCTCTACACCGACATTGAGCAGGACGGCGAGCTTGTCAGCGTGTTCCGCTACCAGGGCGGCCGCAAGCTGCTGGTTGCGAGCGCGAGCGGCCGCGGTTTCGTGGTGGCCGAAGACGAGTGCCTCGGCAATACCCGCAAGGGTAAGCAAGTGCTCAACGCCAAGCCGCCGGATGCGGCATGCGCGGTCGCGCCGGTGGAAGGCGAACTGGTCGCGGCCATTGGCGAAAACCGCAAGATGGTGATCTTTGCGCTCGACCAGGTGCCGGAAATGACGCGCGGGCGCGGCGTGCGGCTGCAGCGCCACAAGGATGGCGGGCTCTCGGATGTGCGCACGTTTAGGGAGGCCGAGGGTTTGACCTGGATCGACTCGGCCGGCCGTACGTTCAATCTCTCGATCAAGGAACTCGCGGCCTGGCGCGGCAATCGCGGCGACGCCGGCCGCATCAAGCCCGAGCGGTTCCTGACGAACCTGAAGTTTGGAAGCATGGTGGCAAATGGCAAAGGCGAGGAAGCAAAGTGAGCATTGGCGAAACTGGCGCCAAGGCATTTTGCCAGTTAATTTGCAATTGCAAACCATTCGCAACTCGGTTAGTTTGGCGCAGCCGAGATTGATCGGGGGTGTGTTCGTAGGGAGTCTTGATGCAAGTGCAGACGCCACAGGATCAGGCCAGGGCCGCGGAGCCGGGCTGGCGACGGCAACGTGAGCGGCACTCGCTGGCGGAAGTATTTGGCTCCATCGCCACCCGCCCGACCGGCTCGCTGTGGAAGAAGCTCATCGCCTTTCTCGGCCCGGGCTACCTTGTCGCCGTCGGCTACATGGACCCGGGCAACTGGGCGACCTCGCTCGCCGGTGGGTCCAAGTTCGGCTACGCGCTGCTCTTTGTAGCATTGCTCTCCAATCTGATGGCGATTCTGCTGCAGGCGCTTTGCGCGCGGCTTGGGGTCGCGTCCGGGCGCGACCTCGCGCAGGCCTGCCGCGATGCCTTCCCGCGCGCGGTGTCATGGCCGCTATGGGTGCTTGCCGAAATCGCGATCTGCTCGACCGATCTCGCCGAAGTTATCGGCACCGCGATCGGACTCAATTTGCTGTTCGGCGTGCCGCTCGAGATCGGCGTCATCATTACCGCGCTCGATGTGTTCCTGATTCTGTGGCTGCAAAACCTTGGATTCCGCTGGATCGAGGCGTTCATCGTCACGCTGCTGGGAGTTATCGCGGTCTGCTTCGCCATCCAGATTGCGCTTGCCGATCCGCAATGGGGCGCGGTGATCCGCGGCTTTGCGCCGACCACCAACATCCTCACCAATCCCGATATGTTGTACCTCGCGATTGGCATCATCGGCGCCACCGTGATGCCTCATAATCGCTATCTGCATTCCGGCGTGGTGCAGACCCGCCGCTTTGGCGACAGCGTTCCGGAGAAGCGCGAGGCGATCAAGCTCGCCACTATCGATTCAACGATCGCATTGATGTTTGCTCTTCTGATCAACGCCTCGATCCTGATTCTGGCGGCCGCGACCTTCAACAAGACCGGACAGACCGAGGTTTCCGAACTCGGCGAAGTCCACAAGCTGATTGCGCCGCTGCTCGGCTCCGGCATGGCTCCGACCCTGTTTGCGATCGCGCTGTTATGCTGCGGGTTGAACTCGACAGTGACGGCGACCCTGGCGGGTCAGATCGTGATGGAGGGTTTTATCGACATCCGGCTGCCGCCTTGGGCGCGGCGGCTGTTGACACGCGCCATCGCCATCGTGCCCGCCGCCGGCGTGACCATCTGGTACGGCGAGGCGGGAACGGCGAAGCTCCTAATCTTGAGCCAAGTGGTGCTGGGTCTTGCGCTTCCGTTCTCGATTGTGCCACTGGTGATGTTCACCGCCGACCGTCGCAAGTTGGGCGAACTTGTCGCGCCGCGCTGGGTAACCGCGCTCGCGGCGCTAACCGCCGCGGTCCTCATCGTGCTCAATTTTAAGTTGCTTGCCGACCTCGCATTTGGCTAAGGCGGTTAGGTTTCCAACCGCATCCAGCCGTCCGACTTTAGAAGTTGCTCTGCGGAGCACCTCCTTCTGGACACTATTGCGGAGCATGCGCAGACGCGCCGGGCGTCTCCGTGCGACCGGAATTCTTGCCGTGCGCCTTGGTGTCCTCGTCGTTCGACCAAAGCATGTCGACCATCGACTGCAGGGCGGAGGTCTGACCCGATCCCTCGTCGCCGCCGCCGGTGCCGTGCAGGAGGCTCGCAAGCATGGAAGGGTTTGCAATCAGGGCGCGCGCTTCCATGGTATCGAGAATTTCCGCAAGGACATAACGACCGTCTTTGAGCACGAGCTTGTCCTGATCGGCGATCACCCGAGTCATGCGCTGCTTGAGCGCGAGCGGCGAGTACGGCTTGGCGAGAACCGTATTCGCGCCGTTGAATATCGCGGCTTCGACAAACGACCTGGTGGGGCGATCGGTGGTTACGATGATCGGAACGAAGCACAGCGGCACGCGCGCGGCGTCGCGCATGCCGCGGATGAGCCGCATGCAGGAAATGTTCAGCGGCAGCTTTGAATCGACAACGATGATGTCGCTCGGTTGCGCCAGCAAATCTCTCAGCGCCTCAATCGGCTGGTCGTAGACGTGCGTGCGGCGAACGCCGATGGTGACGAGCATCGAGCGGGTCAACGACAGATAGAACTTGGAGCCGTCGACGACGGTGATTTCCAATGCATCGGTGTTGGGAAACATCATTGTCGCATGACCTGCCGTACTCGCACTGGGCTAGCGGGGAAGCGTTGCAGAGCGCGACGCAAAGCGGACAAGGCGTTCGCCATGCGCAAATGTCCTCGCAAGTGAATGAAATTTCGGCGCAAAAGATAAAAACTACTTTAAGGTGTAATTATAATTTATACAACTTACGTTATATTCAATCGTCTTGCCGTTGCGGGCGATCGGGTCGCAGCGCGGTCGTATTGCTCAAGCGCGCGTGCGCGGGCCGCAACGATGTTGGCGACGAAGCAAATAGTTCCAATGGCGAACGCGAACGTGATCTGGAAGAGCGGAAAACCAGTTTTCGGAATAGATCATGCTCAAATAAAAAAAGCTGGAGCCCGGCTCTGGTTACAGCACAATCGATTTGGTTTTAGCCGCTGCTGACGCGCACCCAGCCGTCAGGCATCAGCCGCTGTTGCGGCAGGAAGCGGCCCTTGTAATCCATCTTGTGCGAGCCATCGACCCAATAGCCGAGATAGACATAGGGCAGGCCCATGCGCCGCGCCCGTTCGAAGTGATCGAGGATCATGAACGTGCCGAGCGAGCGCTGGCCTGCATCGGGTTCAAAGAACGAATAGACCATGGAAAGTCCGTCGCTGAGCACGTCAGTCAGCGCCACGCCCAAGAGCGCGCCGGCGCCGCGGCCGTTGATGGCGGTGTCGGGACCGCGCCGCCGGTATTCGACCAATCGCGTCTTGACGTGGCTGTCCTCGACCATCATGGCGTAGTCGAGCACGGTCATGTCGGCCATGCCGCCATCGCGGTGGCGGCTATCGAGATAAGCGCGGAAAATAGAATATTGCTCAGATGTTGGCACCAGCGCACGCATCTCGCCGACTACGTCGGCATTGCGGGCCATGATCCGCCGCATGCCGCGGGTGGGGCGAAATTCGTCGGCGATCACCCGCACCGATATGCAAGCGCGGCAGTTCTCGCAGGCGGGCCGATAGGCGATCGACTGGCTGCGGCGAAAGCCGCCATGGGTGAGCAGGTCGTTGAGTCCGGGCGCCCGCTCGCCCACGAGATGGGTGAACACCTTTCGCTCCTCACGGCCCGGCAAATAGGGGCAGGGCGAGGGCGCAGTCAGATAGAACTGCGGCGTATCACGCGAATGACGGGTCATGCAGCGCTCAAACTGTCTCCAGCCGTCGGCGGAGCCCTCCACCGATTCCCCGCATAAATGTCGCCTGCCAAGTGCCCTTCGTCAAAGGGCTTGAAGTGGGATTAAGGAAGGTTAACCGCCCGATTGGGCTGTGCGCAGCGTATTTGCCCGCGTTTCGTTGTTAATTATGACCGCGCCAAGCAAAATATCATGCAGGGCGCGGCGCCGTTGATTGAAAAAGCATACCAGCAGGACCAGCGGGGAGAGGGCAGAAACCGAGATCCAGAACACGATGGCGTGGACGGCGCCGAGCACGAAATAGGCGGGCGCGCCATACCAGGTGCGCATTTCAAGGTCCATCAGGCGCATGCCGATGGTGGCCGAACGCGGACTGCCGAGCGTGACGCCATAATAGGCCAGCGCCCAAAAGATGATCGCCGGCGGCAGCAGCGCGTAGAGGAAAAACCCAAGCCCCAGGGTGATAATACCGGCGGCGAAAATGAACATCGCCGCCAAGGCGACGGGAATGGCCAAAATCACCAGATCGATCACAAAAGCGACCAGGCGGCGCGCCAGCACGTCCTCGAACAGTTCCGGGTTTGCCGCCGGATCGTAGGCGTGGGGCTTGACCTCAAACGGCAGGCTCATGCGGCTGGGTTCGCTCGTGGCCATGATTCTTTGCCCTGGATGCTGGCACGGATGTGGACAAAAATGTCCGACGATGCAAGTGGCGCTGCAATGGTTTTCATTGGGTTAGCCGGTCGCGGCATTTTGGATTAGACTGGACGAAGGAGGCCAGATTTGGACGTCACGCTTGCCGACATCCAACGCGCCCAGCGGACGATCGCGGGCCATGTTCTGCGCACGCCGATGCTGCCGGCGCCGAAACTTTCCGGGCTGACCGGCGCCGAGGTTTACGTCAAATACGAGAACCTGCAGGTCACGAACTCGTTCAAGGAGCGCGGTGCGCGGGTCAAGCTCGCCGCCTTGTCCGCAGCCGCACGCGGTCGCGGTATCATCACCATGTCGGCCGGCAACCACGCGGCAGCCGTTGCCCATCACGCGCAGCAACTCGGCATTCCGGCGACGGTGGTGATGCCGGTGACAACGCCGTTCGTGAAGGTGGCGGCGACGAAGGCGTATGGCGCGCAGGTTGTGCTCGACGGCGAAAGCATCACGGAGGCGCAGGTGCGCGCCGAGACGATTGCAAAGGAGCGCAATCTGATCTGGGTGCATCCCTACGACGACATCCATGTCATTGCCGGCCAGGGTACGATCGCGCTCGAAATGCTCGAAGAGATCGCCGATCTGGACATGCTGGTCATTCCAATCGGCGGCGGCGGGCTGATCGCCGGCATGACGATCGCGGCAAAGGCGCTGCGGCCGGCGATCGAGATCGTCGGCGTCGAGGCCGTGCTCTATCCCTCGATGTGGAATGCCATCCATGGCGGCCATCGGCCGCTTGGCGGGGCGACGCTGGCCGAAGGAATCGCGGTCAAGAACGTCGGCCACCTTACGCTGCCGATCGTGCGTGCGATGGTGAGCGACATCATGCTGGTCGATGAAGAGCACATCGAACGCGCGGTCAATGCTTATCTGGCGTTGCAGAAGACGATGGCGGAAGGCGCGGGCGCCGCGGGGCTTGCCGCCATGCTGGCGGAGCCAGAGCGCTTTGGCGGCAAGAAGGTCGGTCTGGTATTGTGCGGCGGCAATATCGACCCGCGCATCCTTGCTTCCATCATGGTGCGCGAGCTCGAACGCGAGGATCGTATCGTGTCGTTCCGGCTGACCATCCCCGACCGGCCGGGCATCCTCGGACAGATTGCGACGTCGCTCGGCTTGCTCGGCGCCAACATTCTGGAGGTCAATCACAAGCGGCTGTTCCTCGATGTGCCGGCCAAGGGCGCGCGCCTCGACGTGACCGTGGAGACTCGCGATGGCGCGCATGCCGAGGAGATTTTGCTGGCGCTGACCGCCGATGGCTATCAGCCGGTGCGGATCGAGGCCGGTGCCGCCATGGATTGACCGCGCTTAAGTTCGGCTGCGCGCGATCACTGCTTTTCGATACCCGCATCGTTGATGACACGGGCCCATTTTGCGATTTCACGGCTCATGCGGACGCCAAGCTCGCGCGGCGCCATCGGGAGCGGTTCAAGACCGAAATCATGAAAGCGGCGCTTGAGTTCGGGATCGGCGAGGACGGCGCGAATCTCGCGCTCCAGCAGTTCAACCACTTCGGGCGGGGTCTTGGCGGGCGCGAAGAATCCGTTCCAGGTGACGACATCGAAGCCCTTCACGCCGGATTCGTCCACCGTCGGGACATTGGGGGCATAGGCGGCACGCGTGGCGGTCGTGCTCGCCAGCGCGCGAATCCTCTTGTCTTCGATCGCCGACTTCAGCGCGCCATAGGACTGCACGATGACATCCACATCGTCGCGCAGCAGCGCGGTCAAGAGATCGCCGGGGGTGCGGAAGGGAATGATGACCACTTTGATACCCGCCATCGATTGCAGCAGGGTGGCGGCGAGGTGATTGGTCGATCCAACAGTCGTGGTGCCGACGTTCAATACGCCCGGTTTTGCGCGCGCGGCCGCGATGACGTCGCCTAAAGTGCGATAATTCGAATTGGCATTGCTGGCGATGATATTGGCAAACGTGCTGATGCCGGTAATCGGCACGAAGTCGTTGACCGGGTCGTAGGGCAAACTTTTCAGCAAGGAAACGCTGATCGCCGTGGAACTGGAGAGCACCGCGAGCGAATAGCCGTCCGGTTCCGACGAGAGCACCGCCGCGACCGCCGTCACGCCGCCGGCGCGCGGTTGGTTGTCGATGATCACGGAGGTGTTTAAGCGCGTGCCGAGCTTGTCCGCCAGGATGCGCAGTGTGACATCGGATACCGATCCGGCCGCGAATGGCAGCATGACGCGGATCGGGCGGGAGGGAAACTTGGTTTGCGCGAATGCCGGCGAGTTTTGGATCGCAAGCAAGCCGATGAGGAGCAAGAGCGTTGTGAAACACCCATGAATGCGCAGGATGCCGCCGCAGGGCGACCGGTCTTTCTGAAGGCGCCTCCGAAACATGACTGCTTCCTCTATGATGGGAGGACAGTTTGACCTTTTTCGAATGCCGGTGCGAGCAGAAATAATCGTTATCTCGCTTTGAGCTTTTCGGCGGCGCGGGGAGCAAAATAAGTCAGCACGCCGTCGGCGCCGGCGCGCTTGAAGGCGGTGAGCGTCTCCATCATCGCCTTGTCGCCGTCGAGCCAGCCGTTCTGCGCCGCCGCCATGAGCATGGCGTATTCGCCCGAGACTTGGTAGGCGAAGGTCGGCATGCCGAACGTGTCCTTGATGCGCGCCAGAATATCGAGATAGGGCAGGCCGGGCTTGACCATGATCATGTCGGCGCCTTCCGCGATGTCGAGCTCGGCTTCGCGCAGCGCCTCGTCCGCGTTGCCCGGGTCCATCTGATAGGTGCGCTTGTCGCCGGTCAGCGTGATCGAGGATCCAACCGCATCGCGGAATGGGCCGTAGAAGGCGGAGGCGTATTTCGCCGTATAGGCCATGATCTGGGTGTCGAGAAATCCGGCGCCGTCGAGTCCTGAGCGGATCGCGCCGACGCGGCCGTCCATCCTATCCGATGGCGCGATGATGTCGCAGCCGGCTTGCGCCTGGAGGAGCGCCTGCTTGACCAGCACCGCGACCGTCTCGTCGTTGAGGATGACGCCGTCACGCAGCAGGCCGTCGTGGCCGTGGCTGGTGTAGGGATCGAGCGCCACATCGCACAGCACGCCGACCTCGGGCACGGCTTGCTTGATCGCGCGGATGGCGCGGCAGACCAGATTGTCCGGGTTGAGCGCCTCGCTGCCGGCCTCGTCGCGCAGTTTTGGGTCGGTATAGGGAAAGAGCGCGATGCAGGGAATGGTGAGCTTGGCCGCCTGTTCGGCCGCGCGCACCGCTTGATCGATCGAAAGACGATCGACGCCGGGCATGGACGGCACCGGGAGGCGCACATTGTTGCCCTCGGTCAGAAAAAGCGGCCAAATGAGATCGTCGGTGGTGAGCACGCTTTCGCGCACCATCCGCCGCGCCCATTCGGCGCGCCGGTTGCGGCGCAGGCGGGAGGGTAGATCGAGTGGAGCGGCGTCCTTGGCGGGGGCTTTCGCCTCCACCGGGGCCAAGCGCGCGCGGGGCTCGATGGGACGGCCGTATTTGATGGCCATTGGAATATCCTTGGGATTAACCTTCATCATTGCCGGACCTGAGCCGCGATATGCGGACTTGGCACAAGCGATCCGGCAATCCATCTTATAACGTTTTGGCAGTGCCAACGACAGGTGGTTTTGCCCCGGGGTAGAGCAATGGATTTCGACCTCACGGAGGAGCAGCGTGCGTTCGAGGCCACGGCGCGGGAGTTCGCCCGCGCGCATATGATGCCGTTCGCGCGCGCATGGGACGAGGGCGAGGTCTTTCCGGTCGAGGCTCTGCGCAAGGCGGCGGGGTTAGGGTTTGCCGGAATCTACGTGAAAGACGATGTGGGGGGCGCCGCGCTCTCGCGGCTCGATGCCACCATCATCTTCGAGCAGCTGGCGCAGGGTTGCACGTCGAGCGCGGCCTACATTTCGATCCACAACATGGTGGCTTGGATGATCGACGTCTTTGGGGGCGAGGCACAGCGGCAAAAATTTGTCCCAAAACTTTGTTCCATGGAACATTTCGGCAGCTACTGCCTGACTGAACCGGACTCCGGCTCGGACGCCGCGAGCCTCAAAACCCGCGCGCGGCGCGAGGGCGAGCATTATGTGCTCGACGGTACCAAGGCATTTATCTCCGGCGGCGGGGTTTCGGATATTTACATCGTCATGGCGCGCACGGGGGCCGACGGGCCCAAAGGCATCTCATGCTTTGTGGTGGAAAAAGGCACGCCTGGACTGTCGTTCGGTGCGCCGGAGAAAAAGCTCGGCTGGAAATCGCAGCCGACCGCGATGGTGATGTTCGAGAATTGCCGGGTGCCGGCGGCAAATCGCATCGGCGCGGAAGGCGACGGCTTCAAAATTGCCATGGCCGGGCTTGACGGCGGACGGCTCAACATCGCGGCCTGCTCAATCGGCGGCGCGCAATTCTGCCTCGACCGCACCATCGGCTACATGCGCGAGCGAAAACAATTCGGCTCGCGACTTTCCGAATTTCAGGCGCTGCGCTTTCGCATCGCCGACTATGCCACCGAGCTTGAGGCGGCGCGCCTGTTGGTGCGGCGGGCAGCGGTTGCGGTCGGCGAGCGTGAACCGGGGGCGACGCGGTTAGCGGCCATGGCGAAAAGGCTTGCGACCGATACCGGATTCGAAGTGGTCAATGGCTGCCTGCAGCTGCACGGCGGCTATGGCTACTTGCGCGATCATCCGATCGAGCGCGTGCTGCGCGACGTGCGCGTGCACCAGATCCTCGAAGGCACCAACGAAGTGATGCGGCTGATCGTGAGCCGCGATCTGCTCGACAACTGATGCGCGTGCGGCACGCTTCCGTGCTGAGAGACACCATGCTTACGGCGACGTCGAGCGCCGCTGCCGCCAGCGATTGAGCAGGCGCGGCAGAAAGCCGGCGGGCGGGGCCGGCTCGATGTGGCCGACAAGCCGGGTGCCGCCGGGCTGATGCTCGAGCACGAGTTCACGCTGATGAAAATCCGCAAGGTCGCGCACGTTTGCGATACTGACGATCGCAGCGTTCGGCAGCCGCTCCACCACCAGGGTCATCAAGCGCTTAAGCGTGGCGGTGTCGAGCGGCGACCCACCGTGATCGAGGATCACGATGTCGGGCCGATGCAGCAGCAGGCGGGCAAAGGCGACCCGCTGCTTTTCGCTATCGGAGAGCAGTTCATCCCAGGGCGCTTCTTCGTCAAGGCGAGGATTGAACGGGGCAAGGCCGACCAATTCCATGACTTCTTGGACGGCCGCGGCCGTTATTTGGTCGGCCGGGAGTGGATAGGTCACGATACGCCGCAAAGAACCGAGCGGAACATAGGGGAACTGGGAGATCAGGAAAAGCTTGGCGCCGGGTCTGGTAATGACTTCTCCCCGGCCCCAAGGCCACAATCCGGCGATGGCGCGAATAAGCGAGTTCTTTCCGGTCCCGGATTCGCCCACCACCAGCACACGTTCGCCCGCTTCGATCTTCATGTCGGCATCGTTGACGACGACCGTGCCGTCGTCATGCATGACCGACAGCCCGCGCAACCGTAGTGCCGGTCCTTGCTCCTCGCGCCGCTCGATGGCCCAGACCTTGCCATTCTCAACCACGCGATCGAGCTGGTCGATCGCCATCTGCAAGGCCGCCACGCGTCGAACCGACGCCATCCAATCGGCGTAGCGCGGATAATTGTCGACGATCCAGTTGAACGCGGCCTGCGCCTGGACAAAGGCGGCGGCAATCTGCATGAGCTCGCCGAGCGTCATCGTGCCCGCGAGGTATTTGGGCGCGCCAAGAAAGAGCGGGACGACCGGCGCGATCAAGAGATTTCCGCTCGACACCAGGGCCGTTCGCATATGTTGCCGGCAAAGTTGCGACCAATGCGCGATGACGGCGGCAAGACCCTGCCGCAGCCCAGTGCGCTCCTCCCCTTCGCCCCCGAGCAGGGCGATGCTGGGACCGTTTTCGCGCAGCCGCGTCAGGGCGTAGCGGAACTCCGCCTCGGCCTGGTCCTTGTTTTCCGCGACGGCCACGAAGCGTCGGCCGATGAGCAGCATCGCGGAATTTGCGAGCGCCGCATAGAGCAGCGCGGCAATGACGAGATAACCCGGCACCACCAGCCGGCCGGCCGGTCCGCCGATGGCGAGATCGCCGCCGACCACCCACAACACCCCGATAAACGTCATCGCCGTGATCGCCGCGCTGAGGATGCCATAGGCGAAATCGACCGGCGGGTCGGTCGCGATGCGCGCGTCCTCCGCGATGCGCGCTTCCGCGTTCTGGTGGTCGCCGGCGATGAGGTTGAGCTGGTAATAACGCCCCTTGGCCAACCAGCGGTCGATGAGATGGGCGGTCAGCCAAGCTCGCCACTCGCGCTGGGTCGTCATGCGGCCGTAAACCGAAAAAACAGCCAGTGCGATCGCGGCCATCACCAGCGCGAGGAAGATCGTCGCTTGCATCAAGACTTCGCCGCCGTCCTTGCGTTCGAGGGCATCGAAGATAAGACGGTTCCAGACGTTCAGCCGGTACTGGACGTACAGCTGCAAGAAAACGAGCACGATAAGCCCGATCGTGAGCAGCCACGCCAGGCGGCCAGTAGCGCCGGTCCAAAACCCGCGCGCCGACGACCACAAGTATCTGGCCGGAGCCCGGTGCCGGATCTGCTGTGCTTGGGATTTTGGGGTCGGCCGGGGGGTCCGAAGTGGCACGACAAATCCTCTTTATCGTTCGCAAGCGATTGTCATGCCTATAATAGAAACGGCAGACGGTTCCTTTTTGATCATTCGCAAGTGATTGTCGTGGTGGTAACAAAAACGGCGGGCGGCCACCCGATTATCGCGATATATGGCAGACGATCGGGTGCCGTTGCGCTTGCGGTGCCGGTCCGAAATCCTATCGGCACGGTCCAAGCATCCGTCCGGATTGATTCTCGCAGCGAGATTGCCGAAGTTGCCCTTCTGATGGCATCCGAACCTGAAATTCTGTTCACCCGCCGCGGCACTGCCGGGCTCATTACGCTCAATCGGCCGAATGCGCTCAACGCGGTGACACCAAACATGGTGCAGCTGCTCGCGTCGCAACTCAAAGACTGGGCGCACGATCCTGCCGTGACACGGGTGGCGATTTCGGCGGCGGGCGAGCGGGCGTTCTCGGCCGGCGGCGATATCCGCGCGCTTTATGAGCTCGGCCGCGCCGGCCGCTACGAGGCGATGCTCGCCTTCTGGCGCGAGGAATATGCGCTCAATGCGCTGATCAAACGCTATCCGAAACCTTATGTGGCGCTGATCGACGGCATCGTGATGGGGGGCGGCGTCGGCATTTCGGTGCACGGCTCGCATCGCGTCGCCGGCGACCGCTATCAATTCGCCATGCCCGAAGTGGGCATCGGATTTTTCCCCGATGTGGGCGCCACCTGGTTCCTGCCGCGCATGCCGGG
>CAZNSG010000081.1:0-1973 GCA_964575715.1 uncultured Hyphomicrobiales bacterium
TAACAGCTGCAGTCACGAGTACGCCAGTAACCGCAGTCACGAGTACGCCAGTCAATCGAGCTCCTGCGAGCCGTGCAAACGACGAAATTGAGCCAATGCGCCGGCCGATTGAACCAACGCGCAGGGCGGATGCGCCATTTAACTTTTTTCCTTTCCCATTCTTATTCTCGCCGCCCTGAGCAAAAATTCCACGACCGCAAAGAAAATGTGCGGGTCGACGAATTGGCGACTTTGCCCCACACCTAGGCCACGTTTGTTTCAGATTGAATCGGGCCTCGCCGCGGGATCGCGCGAAAGATTCTTGCCGGCAAGGTCGTCGACGTAGCTTTGCCAGATGCGCGCATGGTCGCGGCCGAGACTGAAAAGATAATCCCAGCTGAAGATGCCGGTGGAGTGCATGTCGTCGAACACCAGGCGCACCGCATAATTGCCGATCGGATGCACTTCCAGAATCGCCACGTTGCGCTTGCCCGGCACGGTCTTGCGCTCATTCGGAGAATGGCCCTGCACCTCGGCGCTGGGGCTGGTCACGCGCAGGTATTCGGCGGCCAGCGCGAAACTTTCGCCACCGTCGAAAGTCACGAGCAGCGATTTGCGGTCCTTGGCGAGCCGCACTTCTGTCGGCCAGGGGCGATGCACATCGTTCATAAGGGATATTCCGTGCTACTTTGCACCACATGCCAAAGCGCCGCAAAAGCTTTATATAGCACTCGGGAGCCTGGACGGTGGCGTCTTAATCGGTCAAAATCCAGGGTTTCCCCAACGGCTTAACGCGCCTTGAAGGATTCACATGACACTTGCGCCTTCGCTCGATCTCGACCTTCCCGCCGGCCGATTGACCCGGCCGCTGGTCGATCCGTTCGCGCGCGCGATCACTTATTTGCGCGTGTCGGTGACCGATCGCTGCGATTTCCGCTGCGTGTATTGCATGGCGGAGAACATGACGTTCCTGCCCAAGGCCGATCTGCTCACTTTGGAAGAGCTCGACCGGCTGTGCACGGCATTCGTCGCCAAGGGCGTGCGCAAGCTGCGGCTGACCGGCGGCGAGCCGCTGGTGCGGCGCGGGATCATGACGTTGGTTGAGTCGCTGTCGCGCCATCTGCGCAGCGGCGCGCTCGATGAGCTCACGCTCACCACCAATGGCTCGCAGCTGGCAAAATACGCAAGCGAACTCAAGGGGCACGGCGTTGCGCGCATCAACGTCTCGCTCGACACGCTCGATGCCGACAAATTCCGCGCCATCACCCGCTGGGGCGATATCGAGAAGGTGCATGCCGGCATCGACGCCGCCTTGGCCGCCGGGCTGAAAGTAAAAATCAATGCGGTGGCGCTCAAGGGCGTCAACGAGGACGAGATCGCGGACCTTGTGGCCTGGGCACATGGCCGCGGCATGGAACTCACGCTGATCGAGGTGATGCCGCTCGGCGACATCAGCGCGGAGCGGCTTGAGCAATATCTGCCGCTCTCCATGGCGCGCGCACGGCTTTCCGAGCGTTACAGCCTCGAAGAGCTCGATTATCGCACCGGCGGGCCGGCACGCTATGTGCGCGTCAACGAAACCGGCGGCGTGCTCGGCTTCATTACGCCGATGACGCATAATTTCTGCGAATCCTGCAATCGCGTGCGCATCACCTGCACCGGCACGCTCTATATGTGTTTGGGCCAAGAGGACGCCGCCGATCTGCGCAGTCCCTTGCGCGCTTCGGAAGCAAACGAGCTGCTCTATGCGGCAATCGACGAAGCGATCACGCGCAAGCCCAAGGGCCACGATTTTATCATCGATCGCCGCCACAAGCGCCCGGCACTCGCCCGCCATATGAGCGTGACCGGCGGCTAGAGCATTTTCCACCTGGGATGAATCGTAGGGGATTCCCAAGCGGCCGCGAATAAGATTCTGTGATCTCCTCAATTCGAGGAGGCCGGCGATGGGCTTGGGCTATTCGAACGATCTTCGGGCGCGAGTGATCCGGGTT
>CAZNSG010000082.1:0-10307 GCA_964575715.1 uncultured Hyphomicrobiales bacterium
TCTGGGATGAGGTTGACGACACCTCGATCTTCAAGACAGGACGCCTCGTCCGCTATCGACGATCTCACCTCCGGTTACCGCGCTCGCGGTCGGGCTACCCGCGCAGCGGGCTATCGCGCAGCGATTTTGTGCTGTGGCACAAAGCGTCGAATTATCGCGTGGCGCGGGTTGGCAGCAGTTGAGGGCATAGCAGACATGACCGCGCATCCTTTCCTATGTCATCCCGGCTGTGCGCGCGGGTGAAACACGCACACGAATGCTCACGCCTCGCGAGCATCTTGAAGTAGGGATGAGTACCAATGTGCGCATTTTCGACCAGGCAGCCGGCCAGAGAATGAGACGCTGAGTCGAAAACCTTGTTGCGACGGTGTTGCGACAACATTCAGCCCTTGTAGCCACACCAACCCAAACGTTTGAAATAAAAGACGAAAACTTTTTGTTGACAGGGCGCATCCAGCCCTTGAACCAGCGCGTGCGCTGCTTGAGCCAAGGGTGCAGACGCGCCGGCGCCTCCTCGTAGGTGGTCGAGGCGATGACCGTGGTGCGATAGCCGTGGCGCGCAAGCCGCATGCCGAGGTCGGCGTCCTCGGTGACATTGTAGGGATCCCACGCGCCGATCCGGCGCAGCACGTCGGTGCGGAAATGGTTCGACGAGCCGCCCAGAGGTAACGGCAATTTCCAGGCCGCGAGACTGGGCAGAAACACGTCGAACAGCCCGGCGTACTCGGCGGTGAACAGACGCGCGAGCCAGCTGTCCGCGGTATTGTCGATGGTCAGGCGCGCCTGCGCGCAGGCCAGCTGTTGGTCGCCCGCCGCAAACGCATCGAGCGCGCGGCGCAGCTGGTCCGGCTCGGGGCGGTCCTCGGCGTCGTAGACCACGACAAACGTGCCGCGGGCGGAGGGCAGCGCGGCATTGAGCGCCTTCGGTTTGGTGCGTGGCTCGACCGCCGGCGCGATGACAAGTTCGAACGGTGCGGAAAGCTGCATCGCTTCCAATTTTGCCCGCGTCTCCCGGTCGTCGGCCTCCAGTACCAGTTTGATATCGAGCTTTTCCTTCGGGTAGTCCGGTATTATGGCGCAAACGCCACAAGCGGCTATCCGCTAGCAGCGTTTTTCCATAGTACCGGGGAGAAAACCCGGTGAATCATAGTTTTTGGGATAAGGACACACCCTGCGCCGCCGGGCTAAGATTTGCATTGCCATGGCGAAATCCAAGTCAAAAGAAAAGCCCGAGCCGCCCCCATACCTATCTGTTGAGGGGGCAGTTGCGGTTCTTGCCGCAATTATTCCTGCGGTGATCGACATGGATTGGGTTATCCGGCTCATATTTGTTTTGATTGCGATTGGCCTAATCAGCCATGTTGCATGGCGTATGCCGTGGACTGTTTCATCTCGTGTAGTAGGGGCCTTCATAGCTATTACAATTCTTGTGGTTTTTAGTTGGGGACCAATTGCGAAAGATTTTCGCAAGGAAAGGTCTTTGGAGTCTCAAACAGCTTTGCGGGCGACACCAGCACCGCAGTCGCCATCGGATGTCAAGGTGGCCCAACCAAGCGGAAAAACTATTATTGATGTAACGCCGGACTATCTGATGGGAATATATAACGAAACTCGAACGCAATTGCAGGCTGACACTTTGGCTGGCACTTATCGTGGAAAATGGATGATGATATATGGCCCAGTGAGAAATATAACTCCCAGTCGCAGTACAGGAACAGCACAGGTCGTGATCGATTTGCCGCGTCCCAAAGGAGACAAGCAGATTTACATGTATTTTGAAAAACCGTGGTTTGAACGGCTTTCTACTGTCGGAAAGGGGAAAAATATTTCGGCGGTGTGCCAAATTGATAGAGTTACAAATAGCTCTTTGTCACTGGACAATTGCGAATTGGTGGTGCGCTAAGAAGCGGATGGGCGCCGTTAGATTTCCTCCAATGCTACGCCGTCCAATTCCATGGCAGCAAGGCAGGCCAGAAAGAATGTTGCGGCAAAAGATCCTCGTTTCAGTTTGTTCGTTATAGACGCCTCGGTTTCCTTGAACCCATGCTTTTTGAGCCGCTTGGCCAGATCGGTATAAGTGATCTCGCCTTCCCGTAGCTTGTGCTTCAAGAACGCGCTGGCGCGGGCCGCCCATTCCTTTTCAGAGGTTATCGACATAGGACATATCTCCTATCGAATATGAAAGCTATCATATACGATAGTTTGCCATTGACAACCCCATGCCTATCATTTATGATAGCTTTCATAAACAATAGGTGTGCAAATGGCCCAACATTTTCTGCTTTCCTCGGCTGCTAAAACCCTCTCGTTGGCCCAAGTCTTTCAGATGAAAGACGCGGAAGCTGAGATGGCTTTCCGCCGTGTCCGTTGGGCCGATACCGATGGCCAGCCGGTTTGCCCGGCTTGCGGCGGACTCGATGCTTATGATTGCCGCCGGTTGAAGGGTGCACCCCGCTTCCGGTGCCGCGCTTGCGTTAAGGATTTCACCATTACGTCTGGAACGCTGTTCGCCAGTCACAAGCTCCCGTTGCGCGGCTACCTCGCCGCCATCGCGATCTTCTGTAACGAGGTCAAGGGCAAGTCGGCGCTGGCGCTCTCCCGCGATCTGAACGTGTCTTACAAATGCGCGTTCGTATTGCTGCACAAATTGCGCGAGGCGATGGCAGTGGAATTGAAAGGCCGCGTCATTGGTGGCGAAGGCAAGGTTGCCGAGGTTGATGGCGGATATTTTGGCGGATATGTGAAGCCTGCGAACCTTCGCGAGAACCGCCGCGACCGCCGCCTAGCTCGTAACCAAACCGGCAAGCGCAAGGTCGTTGTCGTTGTGCGCGAGCGCAATGGCAATTCAATCCCGGCGGTGTTCAAGTCGGAAAGTCAGGCCATGTCGTTCCTGCGCTCGCATGTCGCTAAGGGCACAACGATCAATGCCGACGAAGCCGGATCATGGGATGAACTGCACAAGCGTTTCGAAGTCCGCCGCGTCAATCACGAGGAAGCCTATTCACTCGACGGCGCTTGCACGAATTGGGCAGAGGAATTTTTCAGCCGTATGCGCCGCGCTGAGATTGGACACCATCATCATATCGCAGGCGCTTACTTGCTCCGCTACGCGCAAGAGGCGTCATGGCGGGAGGATAACCGGCGCGAGGCGAATGGTGGTCAAGTCAATCGGCTGGCCGCACTGGCACTGAAAGCGAAGCCATCAGTGGATTTCGGAGGCTATTGGCAGCGCCATATTGCATACGCGCAAAAAGAGTCCTAAGATTCAACCACACGTTAAAAGAGTCTTGTGTGGACTCCTTTACGGTTGTAACGAAGAATTACAAATCTGCGGAGCACTCGGCGGGATTCGAACCCGCAACCTCGGCCTTACAAGGGACCCGCTCTATCCAGTTGAGCTACGAGTGCCCCGCTTAGTCGTGAGAAATACGCACTCACGGTGATACCGACCCGCTCGCAACAGCGGGTCGAATCACATTTGCGACGCTATATCGTCTCCTAGTTTTCAACAACGCAGCCATTGAAATTACTTGGGTAAAACGTTGGGCTTTGGAGTTTTCCACACACTGACCCCATGCCGCTTGCCATCACGGACCAATAACCCCCGCTGCGCCTGCATCCGCAAAGAATGAATGAGGCGGTTGCCAATGGCCTTGGCGAGCACCTTGTCGCCGGTATCGAGGCCCTTGGCCCTCATAAGATGCTGCGCAAGCTCGCGCGTGGTCATCGGGCCATTGGCGAGGGCGGCCTTGCAGATCGCGATAGGCTCGCCCCGTTTGAACAGCCGATGCACGTCCACATAGCGCGGCATGTCCTTGGTGTCGCCCGACGCCTCGAATATCCGAATGGCGGCTGAGACATGCGCCAGGTCGGCGCGGGCCTGTTCTAGCTGGCGCTCATAGAGGCGGATCGAGGCGACGATTTCATCGCGCTTGGATCGCAGGGTTGTGACAGTCCGTATCTCGGCCATGCCGAGAATTTAGGTGTTAATTTTTGAAACCGCTTGTGGCGTTTGCGCCATAATACCGGGGTAGTCGAGCCGGCGCAGCGCGCCGATGAGGTCTTTGACCGCCGCGGCTTCCCGATAGAGCGCAACGATGATGGTGTAGACCGGCAACCGGTCGTCGGTGAGTTCCTTCGGCAGGTGAATGACGGAACGCGTCGTCAGCAGGCCCATGAGTCGCAATCCCGCCCAGGCGAGAAAGACCAACCCGAGCACGAGTTCGAAGAACGCCATCGTCTTGCCCGGCGCGGCGAGCGGGATGAGCAGCAATGTTCCCAGCAGGAGTGCAGCGGCAACCAGCCGCGGTGTGCCGCAGCCTGCCGACAGATCGGGCCGCGCTTCGCGCAGCCCTTGCGACGCCCGGTGCGCCAGCGCGCGGGCGCCGTGGCGGGCAACGAATTGCTGCAGACGGTCGGCGGTGGTGAAGCGGATGCGGGTGGCGAGTTCGGAGCCGGAGCGCACCGCTTCGATCAGTTTGCGCGCCGCCAGCGCGCGCGGCGCGACCACGAACTTGAGATCGCCGGCCGCAATAATCGGCAGGATGCCGACGGCGGTGGCCTCGATCAGCCGCTCGTCGCTCAACGGGCAGGCGGCGCGCGGCATGTCGTCGAGCGGTTCGAATGGGATGCCGAGCGAGCCAGTCAGCGCGGCGAGATAGGCCTCTTCGCTGATGATGTCGGCGGCGATGAGTGCACGATCGGCCCCGACACCGGCTTCGGTCGCGCGCAATTCGGCGGCGGCGATGATGCCGGGAGGAAGCAGATGACGAATGCAATTAAGCTCGGGACAGGCCGGCAGCGTCCGGCGCGGGGGTGATGGCGCGTTACGCCGCGCCGACGCGGCGGGAGCGCGATCCCTGCGCGCGAGCGAAACAGCGCGATCGGCTTTTCCCGTGCGATCGCCAGCCGCATTGGCTAATCCATACGCCACTACCACTGTCCCCACGCAATAACGAACGCTGATTCAATTCGACAATTCGTCTATAAGCGGCCCAATTCGTCTATAAGCGACCGAAGGGTGAATCCCAGGCCAAGGATGTGAAATTTGATTATACGAACGAAACCGGCGTTGCAAAGCCCCTCGCGCATATTTTGCCGCCTTGCGGCGCTCGCCGGCTTAATCGTGCTGGCGTTGGTGTGCGACGCCGGTCCCGCGCCGGCGCAGAGCCCGACCGTACCCGCGACCCCGCCCGCGGCGACGGCCGTTCCGATTCCCGGTTTCTGGGATCCCCGGCGGCGGCCGGAACTGCCGGATCTCTCGCGCATCTCCCAGATCCGTTTTCTCACCGAGGTCGACTACCCGCCGTTCAACTTCGCCGAGTCCGACGGCAGCCACGCCGGCTTCAACATCGATCTCGCGCGCATGATCTGCGAGGAGCTGAAAATCACTTGCACCATCCAGATGCGCCGCTTCGACACGCTGCTCGATACGCTGGCGCAAAACCGCGGCGATGCGGTGATGGCCTCGATCGCAGTCACGCCGGAGACGCGTGCGCGCGCCGATTTCAGCGATCCCTATTATCGTACGCCTGCGCGTTTTGTGGCGCGGCGCGATGCCGCCAGCGACGACGTGCGTCCGGAAAATCTCGAAGGCAAGAAAGTCGCGGTTGTCGCCGGCAGCGCGCACGAGGCTTATCTGAAGGCCTTGTTCACGGAAGCCGAGCTGCGCGCCTATCCGACGATTGACGCCGCGCGCGATGCTTTGCGCTCTGGCGCGGTCGATCTTCTTTTCGGCGACGGCATTTCGCTCGCGTTCTGGCTCAACGGCAGCGATTCGGCCGGCTGCTGCGCCTTCGTCGGCGGGCCGTTCACCGAGAGCCGGTTTTTCGGCGAAGGCGTCGGGATCGCGGTCCGGCGCGGCAACGATACGTTGCGGCTGGCGTTCAACTGGGCGCTGTACCGGCTCTGGGATAAGGGCCGTTTTTCCGATTTGTGGTTGCGCTATTTCCCGATCAGCCCGTTTTGACGTCAGCGATCGGGGGCGAGCAGTTGGCAACCGCCCTGCACTTCGCCGATGATCGCGCGGCCCGCGACAAATGCCTCAATGAGGGGCATTCGACCGGCGTAACGATTGCTTAAATTGGCCACCGTCTCGTACGCGGACAATGGACAGATGACGATGCCTCCCAACCGGGAATCGCCGAGATAAGACTGCGGGTTCTCGAATATCTTCTGTATCAAGATGGCCGGTGCCAAAAATGGCAATGAAAGAGATCTCCGTTCGCTGTAATAGGCCACCGACGACGAGAAATCCTGGCCGATCACGATCAGGGAGTCCGTTGGCAGCGTCTTCTCCTTCGCCAACAAGGCGACGCGAAGGATACGGTTGTTAGAAAGGTCGCCAGCAATGAACCCCGCATAATTTATATGAAAGTAATAGATTTGAGCGGTTACGAAGACGGCCAGCAGAGACGGCGCGAGAACCTTCAGCCGGGTCTCAGCAATGGCGGCAATCGCGATACCAAGGGCGATAAGAGCGAAGATGGCGTTGGCAATCTGATAGTAGTTGTGCACGATATGGAGATTACTAAACACAAGAAGCGGAAATATGAATGCAAACACCGCTGCTAGGATTGGAACGGTGTAGCGGAGCGACACAATCCCTACCCCAATGATTACAAACGCCGCAGCCGCGGTAGGCCCGAAAATTTCTGGAAGGAATCGATCCCATAGGACCTGCCAAAGCGCCGGCCCGAAGCGCTGTTCCCATGATCCAAAAATCCAGCCGGAAGCGGCGCTCGACGTCAACAATGCACCGAACGGATTTTGCTGCTTGACGGCGTCGGTAAATACGATCCAGGCGATCTCAGTCGCAAGCGGAACGATAAAGACCGCGGCAGTAGGAGCGAGGACGCGCAGTCGTACGAGCAACCTCTTCGCGGCCCACGCCTGATAGGTGTCCGTGAGAACCAAGAGACCACCAAGCACTGCCACGGCTGGGAATGTCGTGACCTTGCTGAGGATGCCCATCGATCCAGCCAGTATGGCGCCGACGAGTAAACCGAAGGTAGCGTCCTTCAAGTATTGCGCCAAAAGGGCGAGCCAAAGCAGACAAAAAAATAGCGCGCACGATTCTATGAGAACCGTTCGACTCCAAAAAACATAAATTGGTGACCACAGAAACAACGCAGCAACGGCGAGAAACGCTACCCGAGATAAATTGAGTGTTCGAAAAAACGACCACAGGGGCCACAGGCACCCGATATAAAAGCAAAATGAGAGAAGGCGGCCACCAATGTCAATCGGAACCCCCATTGTACGTAGCCCGGCTACCAACCCCTGATAGATCGGAAACTCAAACGGCACGGCCCACGGAAAGCCTAATACCGGTGTCTCGTAGGCGAGCCACGGGCCGCCGCGCCATATCCAATAGGCGGAGACCGCGGTTTGACTCTGGCGGAAGGCGTGCAAGTCGAGCAGCGGATTGGCAATACCAAGAAACAAATAATACGTCGCGTGCGCGAGACCAGCGATACAGATCAGCAGCAGGCAAAAATAAAAGAAACGGTCAATGACGTCAGTCCTTGCGGACGATGGAACGTCATTGAACGTTACATAATCCGCGTCGCTGGTCAGCGCCATCATCAGCCTCGGCAACACGTATTATCGCCAACATGAGACGCCGCAGCAAGGTCAGTAAAAAGCCACTATGGTCAACCTACTGGCGGCGTTCCGTCTACCGGTGCTGCCGGGAGTTTGCAATAAATGGCATAAAACTCGTGCTTCGCGTTGACCCCCGCGCCTGCGCTTCCTAATGTCCGTGACATAGAAGCGCATGAACACAACCGAGACTGAAACAGCAAGTTTACGCGAGATCGCCGAGCACTCGAACGCCTGGCCGTTCGAGGAGGCGCGCAAGATCGTCGCGCGGCTCAAGCGCAAACCCAAGGACGAAGTGATCTTCGAGACCGGCTACGGCCCCTCCGGGTTGCCGCACATCGGCACCTTCGGCGAGGTCGCGCGCACGACGATGGTGCGCCACGCCTTCCGCGTGCTCACCGACGACAAAGTAAAAACGCGGCTGATCGCCTTCTCCGACGACATGGACGGCTTGCGCAAGGTGCCCGACAACGTGCCCAACAGGGCGCTCCTGGAAAAGCATCTCGGCATGCCGCTCACCCGTGTGCCCGATCCGTTCGGCACGCATCCGTCGTTCGGCGAGCACAACAACGCGCGGCTGCGCGCCTTTCTCGACGCCTTCGGCTTCGAGTATGAATTTCTGTCCTCCACTCAGTGCTACACATCGGGCCGCTTTGACGCGACGCTGCTCCTGGTGTTGGAGCGTTTCGATCAGGTGATGAGCATCATGCTTCCGAGCCTGCGCGAAGAGCGGGCGGCGACCTATTCACCTTTTCTGCCGATCGATCCGCGCAGCGGCATCGTGCTGCAAGTGCCGGTGCTGGCGCATGATGCGCGCGCCGGCACCATCAGCTATGAAGATCCCGATACCAAGCAGCCGGTGACGACGCCGGTCACCGGCGGGCGCACCAAGTTGCAATGGAAGCCGGACTGGGCCATGCGCTGGGTGGCGCTCGGCATCGATTATGAGATGGCCGGCAAGGACTTGATCGACTCGGTCAAGCTTTCGGGCGAAATCTGCCGCGCGCTCGGCGCGCAGCCGCCCGAAGGATTCAATTACGAGCTGTTCCTCGACGAGAAGGGCAGCAAGATTTCCAAATCCAAGGGCAACGGCCTGACCATCGAGGAATGGCTGCGCTATGCCAGCCCCGAGAGTCTTTCGCTGTTCATGTATCGCGAGCCGAAGGCCGCCAAGCGCCTCTATTTCGATGTCATCCCGCGTCACATGGACGAATATCAGCAGCATCTCGAAGCCTACGAGCGCCAGGATGTCCGCCAGCGGCTCGCAAACCCGGTCTGGCACATCCATACCGGCGCGCCGCCCAAGGCCGAGGTGGCGGTTTCGTTTGCCATGCTGCTCACGCTGGTCTCCTCGTCGAACGCCGAGAACGCCGAGACGCTGTGGGGCTTCATCGGCCGCTACCGGCCGGGCGTGAACCCAAAAACGCATCCCAAGCTCAACGCGCAGGTCGGCTACGCCATCCATTACTTCCGCGATTTCGTGCTGCCATCGAAGAAGTTCCGCGACCCCAACGAAGTCGAGCGCGTGGCGCTGCTCGCGCTACGCGATGCGCTCTCGCAACTGCCGCCTGTGGCCAGCGCCGAACAAATCCAGGATGTGGTCTACGAAGTCGGCCGGCGCGAGCCGTTCCTCGACCAAAGCGGCAAGATCAAGACCAAGGACGGCAGGCCCGGCGTGTCGCTCGAATGGTTCAACATGCTCTATCAGGTGCTGCTCGGCCAGGAGAAGGGCCCGCGCTTCGGCTCGTTCGTGGCGCTCTATGGTTTGGCGAACACGGTCGAGATGATCGACGGCGCGCTGGCGCGCAGTGCGTGATGCTTTACCCTCCCCTGGAGGGGGAGGCATAGGCGGCCTTCGGCCGCCGTTCTTCGTGTTAAGAACGCCGATGCGTAGCATCGGCTATGCGCCGAAGGCGTGCGGGGTGGGGTGAACTCCTGCAGGAAAGATCACCCCCACCCGGCTCGCTTCGCTCGCCGACCTCCCCCCTCCAGGGGGAGGTGAAAAAACAAAATTGCCACGGCAAAATTCCACTGCAATGACTCTCACCTCCCTCGCCATCATCGGCGTCACCATCGTTGTCTCATCCTTCATCTCCGGCGTGTTCGGCATGGCCGGCGGAATGGTGCTGCTCGGCGTGCTGCTGGTTTATTTCGATGTGGCGACCGGCATGGTGCTGTTCTCGATCATTCAGCTCGCCGCCAACGGCTGGCGCGTGCTGCACTGGCGGCAATATGTACTCTGGCCGAT
This sequence comes from uncultured Hyphomicrobiales bacterium, assembly GCA_964575715.1. Taxonomy (GTDB): domain Bacteria; phylum Pseudomonadota; class Alphaproteobacteria; order Rhizobiales; family Xanthobacteraceae; genus PNAI01. The sequence goes on from CAZNSG010000082.1 coordinate 9,851, forward strand.
CTTCTACCGCTACATGATCGGAGCGCTCATCGCCTTCGCGGCGATGCGATATCTCGCCTTCATTCCCGACAAGATGATGGTCTATCTGGCGCTCGGGCTGATGCCGTTTCTGGTCGAAGCGCTGCCCGCGGCATTGCGGCCCAACATCGAATGGCGCGGCGTGCCGCTGCTTACCGGCGTGCTCACCACCGTCATCCAGTTCCTGGCCGGCGTGGGCGGGCTGTTTCTCGATATTTTCTTCCAGAAGAGCACGCTCGACCGCAAGACCACCAATGCCACCAAGGCGGTGACGCAGACCTTCAGTCACCTGCTACGCGCGCTTTACTTCGGCTCGTTTGCCGCGTTCGGCCATTTGAATGCCTCGATCTGGCTGCCGGCGATGGTGCTGGCGATCGGCGGCTCGGCGCTGGCGCCGCTCGTGCTTGAAAGAATGACCGACCACGGCTTCCGGCGATGG
>CAZNSG010000083.1:0-10071 GCA_964575715.1 uncultured Hyphomicrobiales bacterium
TCCGATTCCTTCCTTGGGTTCGGAATGTATGATCGTCTACATTATTCAGGTTATGTACTGACTGAATTTGAGGTTTTGAACTGGCTGGGGATGGCCCGTTCGCGTTTGCAAACCTTCGACGCTGGCTACGCGTATGTCATCGGTAATGCCGGCATAGTTATTGCAATCATATCTTGGTATCTTTTCATGTCACTAAAAGGGACTAACTGGTATTTTTATTCATTTCGCAACGTGAGCGCCGCCTATTACGCCACACTTTTCTGCATTTCGGCATCGCAACTGACTATAAAAACCGCGTCGTTGCATTGGTTGCTGATCGGCGCGCTTTCCGTGGCAGCGTATAAGCTAGCGCCGAATCTTGGTGCCGGGCGGGATCGGGCGGCAGCGGTGTGAGCAGTGGCGACAATTGCCGCAGCGCGAAGACGAATCAAAAATTCAGCTGAACCGAGCCTAGCGCTCCGTGCGTGACCTGTCCCGTGCCGCCGGCGGTTTGTGAGTAGTCCCAGTTGGCCGAATACTCCACGGCCAACCTCAACCCGTCCATCACCCACTCGCCACCCGTGACCGAAAGCCGATGTCGTGGCACAAACCCGATCCGGGTCGGCACGCCGTTGACTAGGTCCGTCACCCCCGCCATGTCCTTGCTGCCGGAGTATGCCACCGAAACATAGGTTCCCTGTTGGCCAATCTCCACGACCCACGGGTTCCAATCGAACTGGTAAGCAACCGAAACCTGCCAAGTCATCGGCGTGATGTTGTTCAGAGTGCCGAGTGCATCGAGAAACCTGACGTCCCTCGTCGCCGTATTTATTTCGCCCACCAGCGCGAACGGGCCGAAACTGCCTTTGGCGCTCGCGGCCACGCCCGGAACGCGACCGATTTGGTTCAGGAATGGTCGGTAGGACGCCTCCAGAAATTTGCTGTTGAACACGGAGGAATTATAGTCCACGTGGAAATCAATTTGCCATGGACACACCAGTGATGACTGCAACGCTTCATACGGTCTGCCGCAATCTCCGCTCGTTCGGTAGCCGAGACTGGCATTGAAATCTTGCAAACGCGTTTCGCCGGGCATGACGGTCTCACTGCCCTTGTAGACCATGAATGAGCCGTAGAAGGGTGGCAGGTTGACGGGAGGTCTTACCGGCGCCGGGGGGAACACGCGTTGAGGGAGCGGCTTGTAACCGAGCCCTCGCATAAAACTATCCGCCAATGGCGCGACAACCAGGGGCCGCACCCGTGGAATAACGACAGCGGGAGGCAGCGGTTTGAGCGGCGGGGTTGGCAGGGCGAACTCAAGGCCTGCCGTGGTCTGGCGGTTTTCGAACACCTCTGTCGTCAGCGGGGTGTTGATCGAAAGCGTATCCAAGCGTGCCACCCCCGTGGACGTTCCGAAAGGCAGAACCTCCCGCCCGACTCGCGCTGAGATCGGGAATCGCGTCACATCACCTATTAATACGTGAGCGCGATCGATCGTCACGCGCTCCACGCCCGGCGTGGTAACGGTTGTTGTCGGAGATATCGGACTGGTGCCACTTTCGTAACCAAGGACCAGACTGCCCTTCAACCAGTCGCTCAGCTTGATATCGAAGTCGAGCTCCGCCGTGCTCAGAACCAGCTTGTCCGTGGTCGAGCCGTTGAAGTCGCGAGACCGTGACGCCTTCACCTCAATCGCGCCACTCAGCGCGAGGACGCTGTTGATCTTCGAGCCGGTCTTTGACAGGGAATCCCCGATGATCTGGCGCGTCGCGTCCTCCTGCGCCGCCCGCCCGGTCTCAAGCGCTTTCACGCGCTGCTCGAGCCCCAATTTCGTGGTGTCACGCGGCTCTGGGAGGCGCGCAGCTTCGCCCGGCTGCTCAAGCTCCGGCGCGGATTTCGCTGCGGTTGAGGTGGCTGGTTTCGTACGCTGGGCCCTCGCGTGTTCGGTCGGCTGCGCCGCCGCCACCGCCTGCGCTCTTTCCAAAGCGCCGAGACGCCGGGAAAGCACGCGGTTCTGCGCTTGTAGCTCCCGGAGCATGCGCCGGAGATCGGCCTTCTCCTCGCTCTCCGCGGCAACGGCATAGGAGGGGGTAAACAGGGCGAGGCTGACTATTGCCAGCGCAGCGCCGAAGAACAATGTGCGCATGCCATCGGCGGGACTTAAATGCAAATTATCGCCTTTTTCTTCCCCATCGCTGCCGCCCGACCGCACTGCTCGGGTTTCGACTGAGATCATGCGCGGCATATTCATCTCTTCATATTTTATCTTCATGTTCATCACTCTGTTACTCTATGTTCATTCCTCAATGCCGAAACGCTTCGGCAGGTTCGAGCCGGGCCGCGCGCGACGCCGGGTAGACGCCCGATAGAAGACCGATCGCGGCGCCGACGACCGACGCGAGCACGGGAGCAAGCGGGTCGAGCACCGGCGTCCAGACCTGATACGCCGAAACACCCACCACGATCAGCACACCGACACTGGATCCCAGCAATCCCCCCACCACGCCCATGGACGCACTCTCGAACAGGAACTGCACCGCGATGTGGCGGCGGGTTGCGCCGATGGCACGGCGCAGTCCGATCTCCGCCGTCCGCTCCATCACACCGACCAAGGTGATATTCGCGATCCCAAGCGCACCCACCACGAGCGACAGGCCGCCGAGCAACAGGAACATCACATTAAGGTCAGTTTGCACGTCGTCGCGTACCCGCCGCGGCTCCAGCGGCAGCTGCACGCGAAGCGCGCGTGGGTCGTCCGGCCGCAGCGCCGGCCGCGCCTGAGCCGCGATCAAGGAGGCAGCGCCGATCTTCGTCTCCACGACGACCGTGCCAGGCCCTAAAAGACCGAAATACTGTCGTGCCGTGCCCTCGGGAATGATCACCGAACTAAGCAGTTCAGGCTTGCGCACGACGTCACTGAGGATACCGATCACCAGGCAGAGTTGATCGCCGATAAAAATCGCGGGTAGCCGCTCGACGCCATTGATGCCCAGTCGGCGCGCGGCATCAGGGCCGAGGATCGCGACGCGGTCGGCGCGGACGGAATGTCCATCGTCGAAAATGCGCCCCGAGGCGAGTTTCGCGCGTACAGCGCGGAACAAGCCCGGCGATGCGGCGCGCACCGCCAAGCGGAACGCGGTTTGGTTGACCGGATCCACCACCGGTGAGGCGCTGACGAAGGCGTCGCGGATATCGACGTCGCTTAACAGGCCCGCGGCCACCACTCCGTTCAGCCGAGTGAGCCTTTCCGGTGCATCCCATGTTATCGCACGCGGATCGATCGCGCCGGTCGCGATTCCCGGCCGCGCCGAGACAAAAAGTTCCGTGGCCGCGAGTTGATCGAACTGACTGATGATGCGATTGCCGGCGGTTCGGGTAAGGCCGACGGTAGCCACCAACGCCGCCATTCCGATCACGACGCCAAGCACCGTTAATGCCATGCGGGCCGGCCGCGCGAGTATTCCGGACATTGCCTCGGCCAGGAGGTCGCGGGTCGTTATGCCTGAGCTTGACACGCTCCCATCGGATGAAGGCGACCGCAGGCTATTCGCCTGGCATGGTAACGCTCGCTCGCTTTCGGTAGCGAGCGAGCGTGGACCTGATCGGAATCGATCCCACTGGGTGGCGAGTTTGCCATCTTTCATGTTGACCCGGCGCGAGCCCCGGCGCGCCACATTCTCGTCGTGCGTGATGACGATAATCGTCATTCCCTCGTTATTGAGTTCGGCGAAAAAGTCCAAGATCGACTCAGTGTTTTTCGAATCAAGATTGCCGGTCGGCTCGTCGCACAGCAGCAAACTCGGCTTGCCCATCAAGGCCCGGGCTATCGCAACCCGCTGACATTCGCCGCCTGACAATTTGAATGGCGGAAAATCCGCGCGATGCGCGAGGCCGACACGGCGAATTTCATCCATTGCTCGGTCGCGCCGTCCGCGCCATGCGTCCCGGCGGTACACTTCCGCCAGCATGACGTTTTCAAGAACTGTACGATACGGCAGCAGGTTAAATGACTGAAAAATGAAACCAATGCGCCGGCTGCGTAATCCGGCCCGCTCATTCTCGCCAAGAGTTGTCGTTTCTATCCCGTCAAAAAGATACTGCCCGCGGGTTGGCCGATCGAGACACCCGAGGATATTCAACAACGTCGTTTTTCCCGAACCGGACGGGCCGGTGATAGACAGCCATTCACCGCAGCGCACTGTGAGGTCGATATCGATTAGAGCATTGACCGCGGGTTCGGTCCCGAACTGCTTGCATATATTACGCAGGTCAAGTACCCGATCGACATCGGCAGCAGCCGTATCCATAGGCAAAGCCGGCCTGATGAGATCGACGGAACTCATCTCACTACCTCTGGCTCGGCCGCTTTGTAGCCTACCACGACATATTGTCCGGGGGCGAGTTGCCCGTTGATGGCGGTCACCTCGACATAGCCTCCCGTTGAAAGCCCCGGTTGTACGGTGACGTATTCCAGCACGCCGCCGCGATCGACCTGCACGCGCGATGTTCCGTCGACCGCGAGCGATACCGCGCTGGCTGGGACGGCGATAACCGCGCCCTTCGTCGTTTCGATCGGGATTGTCAGACGAACGGAAAACCCCGCCAAGCTCACGGGCGTGCTCTCTACCCTAACCCCCAGGTAGAAGTGGTACCCGTCTACGCCCCGCGTGCCGGGTGTATTCGCCACCGAATCGACGACGCCGGTGGCTTTAATTCCAAGCGCCTGCTCGTCGATCGCGACCTTCATCCCGGGCTTCACCAGCGGTGCGACTCCGATTGGCAATTGCGAGTCGACACTCAGCTGGTTGTCTGTGACGCTCAGCACCACTCCAGAAGCATTGCCGGCGACCGAAGCGGTGACCTCGTGGACCCGCACCGGGAGCGACGGGATGAATACGACCTCATCCGCGGGCACCTGCACGCCGAGCCTCCCGCGCGCCGCCGCGAGTTCGCGCTCCAGCCGTTCGGCTCGTTCACTCGCGACCTTGAAGTCGAATGCGGCGAGTGTCTCCTGTCGTATCGCGGTCTGGATCCCCTGATCGGACTCCAGCTTCGCCTTGCGCTGCGCGGCGCGCGCCACATTCAGCCGCGCCTCGGCCGTGGCACGCGCCGTTTCGGTCTGGCGCGGATCGAGCACGATCAAGGCACGATCGGCCGTCGTGGCGGCCACATCGGCATCAGCTACGGTCGTGGAATGCGCGGCCCGCGCGCGTTCGATCTCAGCAACCGCTCGCACTGCGCCATCGCGCGCCGCCTTTGCCGCTAGACGGCCACGCACGGCATCTGACCATTCCCGCTCGAGCGCGACGATGGCAGCGCGTTGTTCGCGCGTCGGTCCAAACGGATCCCACCCGGCTTTTCGGTACCAGCGATCGACCGCAGCGGATGTCGCTTGGTCATAGATGCCATCAACTGGGCCCGGATCGAAGCCGAGACGCGCCAGAGTCTCTTCGAGCTGGCGTACGTCGCCGCCGCTGGTTCCGGGCGACATGTCGCGATACGTCGGTGTCGTGCCACGCAAGACGAAGACCGGACGGCCGGAGACCGACAGAATAACCTCGCCTTCCTGAAATGACTCATTCGGCCGTGGCAGCGTAGCGATCAATCCAATGCCGCCCTTGAGCGTGGAGGGCGCAATCGAAATCGGCTGCGGCAGCCCGAAGCGGATCGTGCCGCGGGTGACGACGTTGGCACTCAGTACACGCGACTCCACCGAAACGAGGATTGGGGATGGCTCGGGGGGCGCTGTACGCGCAGCCATCTCCGCCGGCGATTGGATTTTCGAGCCCGCATACCAGGCGCCAAGCGCCATGCCGACAACCACGCCTAATACTGTCCAGAGAACATTTACTCGTTTCGAGACCATTTTACTCACTACGCAACCATGCCTTGCTTAACCCCGCGGCCGGTTGCTCATCGCCATCCGCTCCGGCACATTAACCGGACGTGATTGTCGCGACCGCTCTTATTGCACTTTGCGGGGAAATAACTCCTGTTGGATTCGCTCTTCGACCGGTTCCAGCACCTCTTCTTTCAATTTGAAGCTCTTGATTGCAACAGCGCGTTCGAAATCCTGTAGTTTCCGCAAGGCGGTTTTTTGGTCCCGCGACATCTTAGAAACTAACAGCTTGTCGCCCTCGGTCAACACCTTGAGTCGATTGCGTATGTCAGACTCGATTTCGTCCGGGTGGTTATGTTCAAAGCCCGCCTTCTTCATTTCCCGCCGCCAATGACCAAGAGCGGCCTGCATGCGCGGGTCTTTGTTAATCAGCGCGTTCTGGGGATTATAGTAGCTGGCCTGTAGCTGTTCGGGCTTGAACGCTTCCGCGACGGCTTTGCGCGTGCAGCCACCCGTGCGCGACAGGTCTTCGGTCTCCAACGCGACCGCAAGGGTGGCGCTGAGGGTGTCACCCAGCAACGCCCGATTATATGCGACCTGACCGGCAGGGGAGAGGGCGCGAAAAATTTGCACATTGCGCTCGCCGAGGCCGACGCGGGCGGGGCTGTAGCCGGTCGTCAACTGAGGCGGCAACCCAGTATAGAAGGTCGACAGGCCGAATCCATAACGATTGACAAATTCCTCCTCGCTGAGGCCTGGGAGGCGCTTGTCCGCCGCCATGCCAGACCGCACGGTCTCGTTGTCGACGGCGAAGTATTGGAAGCCTTGCTCGCGCATGCAACGCGCGATCAATTCTTCGGTCTTTTCGATCGCCTGAACCAGTTCGCGCGGCGACATGCCAAACTCCTCGGTGCCAAGGCCTGGTGGAGCCTTCGATTGCGCGGCAGCCATGGCTGGCGCGAGGAGGGCGAGCAGTCCGGCGTAGATCATCTTCTTCATGGCAGTAACCTTTAACCTTTCCAACATCGTTCCTTCCATTAATCCAGAGCATGTTCCGTTCAAGTTGACCCATATCCTCATCGGTTCATTCCCGTGCATAGCCGTCCGAAGGACGGCGTCGCTTCGCTCGCCTATGTGCCGGGACTCCAGAGCCCGCTTGTTCCAAGTTCTCAGTCTCTTGCACCTGGGTCCCCGCTTCCCGCCTTCGCTGACGCTTCGGCGGGCTGATGCATCGGCCCGTCGAAGCATCTTTGCGAAGACGGGTCGCTGGGACGAGCGGAAAACAATTACCGACTCCACCTGATCGAAATCCGCTCTAGTTCAGTCTGTACCGACGATCTTTCCGGACTCGATGTCGACAAAGACGTCTATCTCACCTCGGTCCTTCGTCTGGATCTCGACCACGTAGACATTCTTGCCGCGCTTTCGCTCAATCTTCACGGAGGTGGCTTTTCCGGGGACTTCGGCAAGCGCGATCTTCGTTGCCTCCTCGCCCGAGACCTTCGCCACCGGTGGCGTATATTTCAGGGGCTTGTTCCGCAGCTTCCCGACGCTTGAAACGTCTGAGGCCGGGTTGCTCTTCGGCAGCGCGGCGGAAACGACGAGCTTGCCGTCAGAAGTGTCGAGCACGACCCCAACCCTCGGACACCAAGTCTTGTCGGTAATATCGGTCAGATTGCGCAGATTCTGCTCGCGAACCCGCACGCAGCCCTTAAACGTCCCCGCCGGAACCGTTATTTCGATGCCGGCTTCCATGTTTTCGGAGCCGCCATAGGAGATGCTCTGGCTGCCGTCGAAGATGTAGCGGCCGCCGATCGTGAAAGTGCCGGGCATCAGCAGGCCCGGTTCGGCGATGCCGTCGCCGTCGAGTTCGCCTACCCGCCATGTGCCAGCGAAAATTGGTTTGCCTTCTTCGTTAAGCTCCCAACTTATCTCGCCGAAGGAATAGAGGTTGTTGTTGGTCTTATCGAAGGCGACCCAGTTGAATGAGCGCTGTGTCAGAACGCCATCGATATACTCTTCTTCCTGCACAACCGCGGCCTTGAATTTGCCAATGGCAGGAACATTGAAATTCTCGGTCTTATTCAGCACCACGGTCTCTTTACGATAAAAACCGTCCGGGTGATCAGGCCGCTCATGTACGTGTTTGTGGCCCGGTATGATCGGGTAATAGAGCGGGTTGATCCCGTGCGGAACAATATTCTTGGCTTTTAGATTCCAATCCTTCAGCGACGAGAAATCTTTGCCTTTGGTCCAGCGCGGTGGGTCTTTGATCTCGCCCGCGACCGCGCCGCCGGCGAACGCGAATCCGACCGCCGTCAGAACGGTGGCCGTCGTGAGCAGGGCACGCCACCGGGCCATCAGGCTCGACCGCGTTTTTGTCGGCTTCATGTGTTCGTACAACATTGGAATATCCTCGTTTGCGGGCATCGGGTCCGGCCAAATGCTGCCCAAGGGTTGCGGAAAGTTGGATGAGCGAGAGGAAGCGCCGGTGCAACGCCGTTTCCGAATAGAAGGCGAGACACGGCCGGTTCGTCTCGGGCCGAATTGAGGTTTCTCGGGTCGAGCTGGTTCATTGCGCCCTCGCGGTCGCGAAGCCAGCTTGGATGAAGGACCGGTTGCCGTTCTTCGCGATGGTCCCGATCGCGAATGTGCAGGCCTGGCCAGCGCGCAATAACCCTTCCGGTATCGTGAAGGCTTTTGTCGAACCTGGCAGCAGTGCCCGGATTTCGGAGGGCGAGCCGGTTTGCTGGATAAATGTTCATATCAGGCGGTCCCGGATATTCGTACTGGTTCTGCAATAGTCAGATCGTTCGCCGGCAGGACTGTGCCGCGTCCGAAGCGCAGATAAAGTGCCGGCACAATGAACAGATTGAGCAGCGTCGATGTGACGAGACCGCCCAGAATGACGACCGCCATCGGATATTCGATCTCGTGCCCAGGCAGGTCGCCATAAATGATCAGCGGCAGAATCGCGAGCCCGGCGGCGCCCGTCGTCATTAAGATCGGCCGTAACCGCTCTTCCGCGCCGCGCAGCACGAGCCCCATGCCGAATGCCTCGCCCTCATGGCGCTCCAGGTGCTGGAAATGGTTGATCATTATGATCCCATTGCGAGCGGCGATGCCAAGCACGGTCAAAAAACCGATCAATGAGCCAAGGGAAACTACGCCGCCCGCGAGCCATGCCGCCAGGATGCCGCCCACAAGTGCCGAAGGAAGGGTCAGGAAACTGAGCGTGGCCAGACGCCAGCTGTCAAAAGACTGCCACAGAAGTATGAATATGCCGACGAGCGCCAGCACCGCGAACAGCTGCAACCGCCCGCGGGCGGCGCGCAGTTCCGCATACTCGCCTCGCAGGACTGCATAGTAGCCAAGTGGAAACGAAATCGTCCGCAGGCGCGCCTGCACGTCCTCGGCGACGGCGGCGAGATCGCGGCCCCGCGCATTCGCCTGCACGTCGATCCGACGGGAGCTTGCCTCGCGCTTAATGATATTCGGCGTCGGCTGAATGCTGACATCCGCTACGTCCGCCAGCCGGACGCGCTGCCTGGTCGGCGTATCGATCATCATGTCGCGCACCGAGTCGAGGCTGTGGCGGGCTTCCGGCGCGGTCCACACATGCACGTCGTAGGTGCGTCCTTCGATGAAGATGTCGCCGACCTCGGTTCCGGCCATCAGGGACGCGGAGGCGCGCCGCATATCGCCGGGCTTCAGGCCGTAACGCGATGCCGCTTCCAGGTTCGCCGTCACTTGAATGTGCGGCACTTCGACAATCAGCTCCTTGTGCAGATTGACGAGGCCCGGAATGTCCGCGAGCGCCACGCGGATTTCCTCGGCCTTGTCCCGCAGAACGCCGAGATCCGGGCCGAAGATGCGGACGACGATCGCCTCACCCGCGCCGGTCAAGACCTCGCGAATGCGCTCCTTCAGATAGGTTTGCACATCGCGGTAGAGGCCGGGATAACCCTCCACCATTTCCTCGATTCTCGCGAGCGTCTTGTTGTAGTCGACGTCCCGGCTGATGCTGATCCAGTTCTCTCCGAAATTGATGCCGACGACCTCGTCGGCGGCGAACGCCTGGCCGATATGGGCGCCGAAGTTGCGCACGCCCGGAATGGCGCGCAGTTCCTTGCTCGCGCTGGTCGTGATGCGCAGCATCTCGGGATGTGAGGTGTCGGGTGACGTCACCCAGTGCATCAGGAAGTCGCGTTCTTTGAACTCCGGCAGCAACGAGTGGCCGAGCAGTGGCCAGA
>CAZNSG010000084.1:0-18545 GCA_964575715.1 uncultured Hyphomicrobiales bacterium
AATCACGATCATGCCCATGATACGCGGCGATAAAGCAATCGGCGCGCTCAGCGTCGTGCGGCTTGTGCCCGGACCGCTCTCGGACAAGCAGCTCTCGGTCCTGAAGACGTTCGCCGCCCAGGCCGTCATCGCCATCGAGAACACGCGGCTGCTCAACGAGCTGCGCCAGCGCACCGACGATCTCACCGAATCGCTGGAGCAGCAGACCGCGACCTCCGAGGTGCTGCGCGTCATCTCAAGCTCGCCGGGCGAGCTCGAGCCCGTGTTCAACGCCATGCTGGCGAACGCGACCCGCATCTGCGAGGCCAAGTTCGGTGTGCTGTACCATTACGACGGCGAATTGTTCCGGCTTGGCGCGGCGCACGGGACGCCGCCCGCATTTGACGATTTCGTAAAGCAGCGTGGGCCGTTCCCGCCACCGGTCGGAACCCCGCTGTATGGTCTTTTGCATACAACGGACATCGTCCAAACCGCCGACGTGTTGTTGGAACCTGTTCACGGCTCCGCGGCCAGATATGGCGGCGCGCGTTCGCTTGTCGCGGTGCCGATGCGCAAGGACAATGCGCTGATCGGAGCCTTCGTCATCTACCGCCAGGAGGTTCGGCCTTTCACCGACAAGCAGGTCGAGTTGCTGACTAACTTCGCCGCCCAGGCCGTCATCGCCATCGAGAACACCCGGCTGCTCAAGGAATTGCGCCAGCGCACGGATGATTTGAGCGAATCTCTGCAACAGCAGACCGCCACCGCCGACGTACTCAAGGTCATCAGCCGCTCGACCTTCGATCTGCAAACGGTGCTCGATACGCTCTTGAAGTCGGCGGCGAGGCTTTGCGAGGCCGATCAAGGTACAATTGCGCAGCGCAAAGGCGACAAGTTTTATCGTGCCGTATCGCTTGGCTTCCCGCCGGCATTTGCGGCTTACGTCAAAGATCGGCCAGTCGAGCCGGGGCGCGAAACCGGAACCGGACGCGCCCTCATGGAGGGCCGCGCCATTCACATTCCGGACATACTGGCGGACCCCGATTACACCTGGAAGGAAGCGCAGCGGCTGGGCGGCTTCCGCACTATGCTCGGCGTGCCGATGATGCGCGAAGGCGTGCCGGTTGGCGTACTGGCTTTGACCCGGAATGCGGTCCGCCCGTTTACCGACAAACAAATCGAGCTGGTGACGACCTTCGCCGACCAGGCGGCGATCGCCATCGAGAACGTCCGGCTGTTCGACGAAATCCAGGACAAGAGCCGCCAGCTCGCGGAAGCGAGCCAGCACAAGTCGCAGTTCCTCGCCAACATGAGCCACGAGCTGCGCACGCCGCTCAACGCCATCCTCGGTTATACCGAGCTGATCCTGGACAACATCTACGGCGAGGCGCCGGAGAAGATGCAAACCGTGCTCAAGCGCATCGAGAGCAACGGCCGCCATCTGCTCGGGCTGATCAACGATGTGCTGGATCTTTCCAAGATCGAGGCCGGGCAGCTCACGCTCACGCTTGCCGATTATTCGCTAAAAGAAGTTGTGCATACGGTGTTCATCGCGGTCGAGTCGCTCGCAACCGAGAAGAAGCTCGATCTCAAAGTGGAGCTGCCGCCGAATCTGCCACCCGGCCACGGCGACGAGCGCCGCCTGACGCAAGTACTGCTCAACCTGGTCGGCAACGCCATCAAGTTCACCGACAAGGGTGAAGTGCGGATCAAGGCATCGGTCGCCAACGGCTCTTATACCCTGGCTGTGCGTGACACCGGCCCGGGCATTGCCGAAGCCGATCAGGCGAAAATCTTCGAGGAATTCCAGCAGGCCGACAATTCCACCACCAAGAAAAAGGGCGGCACCGGGCTTGGGCTCGCCATCGCCAAACGCATCGTCGAAATGCACGGCGGACGCATTTGGGTCGAGTCGGCGCCCGGTCAGGGGTCTACATTCAGTTTCTCCGTGCCGACACGGGTCCAACCAGGAGCGGGCACAGCATGAGCAAGCGCATTCTTGTGGTTGAAGACCAGGAAGACAACCGCCAAATCCTGCGCGATCTGCTTTCCAGCGCCGGCTATGAGATGAGCGAGGCCGAGAACGGCGTGGAAGCGCTCGCGGCGGTGGCCAAGCAGCGGCCCGACCTGATCCTGATGGACATCCAGCTTCCCATCATGGACGGCTACGAAGCCACCCGTCGCATCAAGGCCGATCCCAAGACGAAGTCGATTCCGATTATCGTGGTCACCTCTTACGCGCTCTCCGGCGACGAGACCAAAGCGCGCGAGGCCGGCTGCGACGCCTATGTCACCAAGCCCTACAGCCCGCGCGCACTGCTGGCGAAAATCCGCGAATACATGCCGAAATAGCGACTCTACTGGAAGCGTAATTCGATGAAACGAATCCAACGCACGCCGCTTGCTTGCTTACCCTCCCCTGGAGGGGGAGGGTCGCCTGCGGAGCGAAGCGAACGCGGGCGGGGTGGGGTGAATGCTTGCGAAGTCACCCCACCCCGCCGCCTGCGCTCACTTCGTTCGCTCGGCGCCGACCCTCCCCCTCCAGGGGAGGGTGGACGGAGTTTGCCGTTCGCCCCCGGCGCATCTCGCCAGAATACTGTCTCAATGACGGCTCGATCATGCACTCACCGCCGCGCATTCTGATCGTCGACGACAACGAGACCAACCGCGACATTCTGATGACGCGCCTGGCGATGCATGGGTATGACTTGATGCAGGCGGCAGATGGTGAGGAGGCGCTGGCGACGGCGCAGGAACGGCTTCCCGATCTGATCCTGCTCGACGTGATGATGCCCAAGCTCGATGGTATCGAAGTGTGCCGCCGGCTGAAGACGGATGCGAGCCTGCCGTTCATCGCAATCGTCCTTGTGACAGCGCGAGCGGATACCAAGGACATCGTGGCTGGGTTGGACGCTGGAGCCGATGAATACCTGACCAAGCCCGTCGATCAGACGGCGCTTGTGGCGCGGGTAAAATCCGTGCTGCGGATGAAGGAGCTGACGGATCAGGTACGCGCTCAGGCTGCCGATCTCGCGCTTTGGAACCGCACTCTTGAAGAGCGCGTGGCGCAGCAGCTCTCGGAAATCGAACGAATGGCTCGCCTGAAGCGATTTCTTGCGCCGCAGGTGGCGGAGTTGATCCTGTCATCTGGCGACGAGCGCGTCCTGGATGGTCACCGCCGCCAAGTCGCCGTGGTCTTTTGCGATCTGCGCGGATTCACCGCATTTGCCGAGACTGCTGAGCCGGAAGAGGTCATGGGCGTGCTGCGGGACTATCACGCCCAACTCGGCACGCTGATTCACAAATATGAGGGAACGGTTGAGCGTTTTGCCGGCGATGGAGTCTTGATTTTGTTTAACGATCCGCTGCCCTGCCCGGATCCGTGTCTGCGCGCGGTGCGGATGGCGATCGAGATGCGCGAGAACGTCGCCTTGCTTGCCGTGACTTGGCGAAAGCATGGCCATGAGCTCGGCTTCGGCATCGGTATTGCTTATGGCTATGCCACGCTTGGGCGGATCGGATTCGAGGGGCGTTTCGATTATTCGGCGATCGGCACTGTGGTCAATCTCGCCGCTCGGCTTTGCGCTGAGGCAAAGAATGGGCAGATATTGATTGATGGAAAGGTGGAGGCCGGCCTTGGAGGTCTCGATGGAATCGAGCCCGCTGGCGAGCTCGCGCTCAAGGGATTTCACCGGCCAATCCGAGCATTCAATGTATGCTCGCTGCCAAAATAATACCAACGGCGATTGATCCGTACTCATACCTCATCCTGAGGAGCGCACGAAGTGCGCGTCTCGAAGGATGGCCCAGGTCAGAGCGTGCAGCCATCCTTCGAGACGGACGCTTCGCGTCCTCCTCAGGATGAGGTGAGTCAGACAATGGCGCCGCTGGTATAATATCAACGGTCGCAATTATTGACTCATCACCGTCACCCACCGATCTCGGGTAAACCCGAGATCGGTGGGTGACGGAGAAGAGTCAGCGATTGTTTCCATTGGTATTAATTCCGCTCGTCCGGCAGCACCGGCAGCGGGTGGAACTCGATGCCTTCCTCGTGCAGCTCCTTGGCATCCCGCGGCGAAGCCTCGCCATAGATCGAGCGATGCTTGATCTCGCCATAATGCATCTTGCGCGCTTCTTCGGGGAACTTGCCGCCGACATAGTCGGCATTCTTGGTCAGGTGCTCGCGCAGCTCCCTGAGCTTGCTGCGCAGCTCGTGCTCCTGCGGCGACATCATGGCGACCGGCGCCATTTCATTTGGAGTTTTGGCATCGGGCGCCGCGCTCGGTGTCGGTTCGGCCGTTGGCGGCGCGGAGATGGACTTGGATGACCGCGCAAGCGCGGGCGCCATGAGCGTTTTTTCGACTTTGACCGATCCGCAGGCCGGGCACGTCACCAGGCCGCGTTTGTGCTGCCGGTCATAGTCGGCCGAATTCTTGAACCAGACCTCGAACTCATGCTTGCGGTCGCACACCAGCGCATAGCGGATCATGGCGACCTCTCGACCATGCGCAGGTGCGCGGGTTCCGCCAACGGCTCTATAATCTCAAAGCGGCGGCCATGCTGCAGCGACGGGATGCGCGCGCGGGCTGCCGCCACTTCGGCCGGATCGATATCGGCGATCACGATGCCGGGTTCGCTGCCGCCCTCGGCCAGCACGCGGCCCCAGGGGTCGACGACGAGCGAGTGGCCGAAGGTCTCGCGCCCGTTCTCATGCTTGCCGCCTTGCGCGGCGGCCAACACGAAAGCGCCGTTCTCGATGGCGCGCGCGCGCAAGAGCACATGCCAATGCGGCTCGCCGGTTTGTCGCGTGAAGGCGGAGGGAACGGCGATGAAGGAGCTGCCGGCGTCGGCCAGCGCGCGGTAGAGCGCGGGAAAGCGCAGGTCGTAGCACACGCTCAGGCCAAGCCGGCCCCATGGCAGGTTGCTGACCACCGCGATTTCGCCGGAGCGGAAGTTTTCCGACTCGCGGTAGCTCTCGCCATTGGCGAGATTGACGTCGAACATATGGATCTTGTCGTAGCGCGCAACAATTTCGCCTTGCGGATCGATCAGGAACGAGCGGTTGGCGGCCTTGTCCGCCGACACCTTGATCGCCAGCGAGCCGACATGAACATGAATCGCATGCGCGCGCGCAAGCTCGCGGCAGGCGGCAAGGCAATGGTCGCTTTCTTCCGCCACGATTGCGGAGAACAAGCGCGCGCGGCCGCTTTCCATGACGTTGGTCATCTCGGGCGTTTGCACATAGTCGGCGCCTGCGCGCTTGGCCTCGCCGATCAGCTTGATGGCGGCGTCGAGATTGGCTTGCGGATTGCGCCCAGAGCGCATCTGCACGAGGCCGACACGGAACGTCGAGGACTTGCCGGTTGCTTCGGTCATTTGGCCAGCCCGCCGTTAACTCTTGGTTAAGCTCAGCAGCGAATCGAGCCGACCCGCATCATCCAGAGCGTAGAGCTCATCGCAGCCCCCGACGTGCGTCGCGCCGATGAAAATCTGTGGCACGGTAGCTTGTCCATTGGCGCGGGCCGTCATTGCTGCACGCAACTCCCGATTGCCACCCACATCGATCTCTTTGAAATTAATACCTTTGCGAACGAGCAATTCCTTGGCCCACTGGCAGTAGGGACAGTAAGCGGTGGTATAAATTTCAACCGGGACCATCGATTTCTCGGCTGCAACAATACCCCACTATATGGGCGCCCGCACCGCATCGACAACCCTTGCGAACACCAGCACGTCCACATGGGCGGCGCCGGCCCGCAGCAGCGCTCTGGCGCAGGCATCGACGGTCGCGCCCGACGTGAGCACGTCATCAACCAGGATCAGCCGCCGTCCCGCCACCGCGGCCTTGCCGTTTGGGAAGACACGGAAGGCGCCCTGAACATTCTGCGCCCGCTCGGTTTTGCTCAGTCCCACCTGCTGCGCAGTCGCCTTGACGCGCTTGAGCGCGGTCTCGGCAAGCGGGATTCCGCTCACGTGCGACACGGCTTTGGCCAGCAGCATCGACTGGTTGAAGCGGCGCAGCCAAAGCCGCCGCCAGTGCAGCGGCACCGGCACGATCGCATCGGCCTGCGCCAAGAGTTCATGCCCCGCGCGTGCGACCCAACGGCCCATCAGCGGCGCGAGCTCGAGACGATCGCCATATTTGAGCGCATGCACCAGGGTGCGCGCGATATCGTCGTAGCGCACCGCCGCGCGGGCCCGCCGGTAGGCCGGCGGATCGGCGAGTGCCTGCATCGAGAGCACGCCCGGGCCGGGGTCATAGGCAAAGGGAATGCCGAGCCGTTCGCAATAGGGCGGGGCGATAAACGACAGCTTGCTCCAGCACGATGCGCACAGGCCATTCTGGCCGACCAGCTGACGGCAGGCGGGACAGAGCGGCGGGAGCGCGATATTGAGCGTGCGGCCGGTGGCGGCATGGTATCCGGCCCGCCATCGTACGCCCAAACCTGCACCCAAACCTGCACCCAAGCCTGTGTGCAGTCCTGCACGCAAGCGCGACAAACGCGATGGTCGCGGTTCTGTTACCGGCTGCGACATCGCGCTACGCTAGCGCATGATCCCGTAAAGTGGAAACCGGTTTCCCGCCTTCGCGAGCCTACTCCGCCGAAGCAGCCGCTTCGGCTGCGAAGGCTGGAAGCCCGCTTCGGCGGGCGAAGGAAGGTCGGAATAGATCATGCGCAAATGCAATATGTCAGGAACGCACTTTGATACCAGTTGAAGGGATCGTGTTCTAGCGACCTGGAAAGCGATGCTCAATGGCGCAAAGCCCCATTATCTTCGATCGCGATTTGCTGCGCAGGCGCCGCGCGCGGGCGGCCGCGCTCGGGCCGGTGACGTTTTTGCTCGACCGTGTGGTGACCGATCTTGCCGAACGGCTTTCCGCAGTGCTGCGAAAATTCGAGCTTGCCGCCGATCTCGGCACGCCGGGCGATGCCGTGCGCCGCGCGCTTGCCAATGTCGTGGGCACGATGGTCGTGATCGATGCGTGGCCCATGTTAAACGCGGACAAGGCATCGCTCATGATCGCGGCCGACTTGGAAGCGCTGCCGGTGCGTGACGGCGTGCTCGATCTCGCGGTGTCGGCGCTGTCGTTGCAGTTCGTCAATGATCTGCCGGGGACCATGACGCAGATCCGGCGCGCGCTAAAACCCGATGGTTTGTTCCTGGCGGCGCTGGTCGGGGGGCAGAGCCTGGCGGAGCTGCGCGAGGCCTTTGCGGCGGCCGAGGCCGAGATCGAAGACGGTGCCTCGCCGCATGTGGCGCCCTTTGTGGATGTGCGCGAGCTGGGCGCATTGTTGCAGCGCGCGGGCTTTGCGCTGCCGGTCGCCGACGTCGATCGGATCATCGTACGCTATGCCTCGCCGCTTGCGCTCATGCACGATTTGCGCCGCATGGGCGCCACCAACGCGCTCACCGAGCGCAAGCGCGCGCCGCTGCGCCGTGCCACGCTGCGGCGGATGATCGAAATCTATGGCGAGCGCTTTGCCGATACGGACGGCCGCGTGCGGGCGACCTTCGAGATTGTCTGGTTGTCGGGCTGGGCGCCGCATGCAAGCCAGCAGCGGCCGCTTGCTCCGGGATCGGCGAAAATGCGCCTTGCCGATGCGCTGGGCACGCGTGAGGCTTCCGCGGGCGAGAAGGCCGGACGATGACGAGCGCGATAGATTGAATTATTATGGAAAGGCGTCGGAAACCTTTTGGTAGAGCGATTGCTTGACCTGTGTGCCCAGGCTGAAGACCGTCGCGGCGATGGCAGCGGCGACGCCGGACGCAATCATGGCGTATTCGATGGCGGTGGCCGCCCGCTCGTCGGCAAGCAGCTGGCCAAACTTCCGGACAATGTCTGAGCAATGCGTCGCAAGCCTGTTCATGTTCCAATTCCCGGTGGTTACAGCCACAATTTTAACTAGCGATCCAAGTCTTAGTTGAACCAAGTCTTATCTGCACCAGTCTTATTTGAACCAAGTTTTGTTCGGCATCATTGTGCTCTGGCATCACAGCCACGTCGTCAGGTGAGCAATCAGCGGTTCGTCCGCCGGTGGCATCTTGTAGTCCTTGAGGCGGTTTGGCCGAACCCAAACGAGCCGTTGACCTTCCCGTGCCCTGACAATTCCTTCCCAGCGCCGGCAGACATATAGCGGCATGAGAAGGTGGAAGTCCGAATAATCGTGGCTTGCGAAAGTAAGCGGTGCAAGACACGACTCGTTGACGACAATATCGAGTTCCTCCTTAAGTTCCCGGATCAGGGTCTGCTCCGGCCGCTCGCCGGCCTCGACCTTGCCGCCGGGAAACTCCCATAAGCCTGCCATTGCCTTGCCGGCCGGGCGTTCGGCGAGCAATACGCGCCCGTCGGCATCGATGAGGGCACAAGCGGCGACCAGGATGACATTGACGCTCAAGGCCCTACGCTCCGAAATCTTGCCAAACCCGAGTTAAGGACAGTTCAAGGAAATGTTTAAACTGCTGGCGGTGCCCGATAGGTTAACAACATATTGCGGCGCGCCGGCCGGCATCTATGACCGATAGTCGCCGTTGATGGCGACATATTCCTTGGTCAGATCGCAGGTGAGCATACGGTCGCGGCCGCGTCCAAGCCCCAGATTGACCTTAAGCGTGATCTCGGGCCGCGCCATAACAGCTGAAATCGCGGTTTCGTCGTAGCCGGGATCGCGGGCGCCCTTGTGTGCCACGCGGATGCCGCCGAACCAGATCGAAAGCCGGTCGCGGTCGGCCGGCTCGCCGGCTTTGCCCACCGCCATGACCACACGGCCCCAATTGGCGTCCTCACCGGCGATCGCGGTTTTGACCAGGGGCGAATTCGCAATCGAACGCGCAATCCGCCGCGCGGAGGACTTCGACACCGCGCCTTCGACCACCACCTCCACCAGCTTGCGGGCGCCCTCGCCATCGCGCGCCACCTGTTCGGCAAGATTTGCCAGAACAGCATCAAAAGCCACACGAAAAGCTTTCAGGCGCGGATCGCTCGCGCGCACAATCCTGGGCGCGCCGCGTGCAGCCGCGGCTCCGGTGGCGAACGCCATGAGCGTGTCGGAGGTTGAAGTGTCGCCATCGACGGTGACCGCGTTGAAGCTATCCTCGACGCCGTCGCGCAACAACGCCTGCAACGCTGGAGCCGCGATCGCCGCGTCGGTGAACACAAAAGCGAGCATGGTCGCCATATCAGGTGCGATCATGCCCGCACCCTTGGCAATGCCATTGATTGTCACAATTGTCTTGCCGATGCGCGCGGTCGCCGTCGCAACTTTCGGAAATGTATCGGTGGTCATGATCGCCTTGGCCGCATCGAGCCATGGCGCGGGACTAGCGGCGACGACCATGCTCTCCATCACGCCATCGAAGGCGCTGGCGTCAAGCGGCTCGCCAATGACTCCGGTGGAGGCAAGGAATACGTCATTCGGTTTGCAGCCCATGGCTCTTGCCGCAATCTGGGCGGTGAATTTACAGGCTTTGCGGCCATTCTTGCCGGTAAAGGCATTGGCGTTACCGGAATTGACCACAAGCGCGCGCGGTTTGGCCCCCTTGAGCCTGTCGCGGCACCATTCGACCGGCGCGGATGGGCATTTCGAGCGCGTGAACACACCGGCGGCGGTGGTGCCGGGATCGAGCAAAGCAAGCAATACGTCTGTGCGTTCGGCATAGCGAATGCCTGCGGCGGCGGTCGCGAGCCGCACGCCAGCGATCGCCGGCATGGCCGGGACTTTTTTGGGTGCTAGCGGAGAGACGGCGGTAGCCATCGGCAACGGACCTTGCGGGCTGAAAATCATCGCGCGCAGGCACGGCCCGCGCATGGATACGGAATCCACGCATGCGTTAAGGCCGAAGCGATCGCCGGGTCAAGATGCGGCAGGGATGAAAAAATCTGATCGGTGCGATCACTTTGTTTCGGCGGGCTTGTCGAGCCGCTCGATCTTGGCGCCCTCGCGCAGCTTGCTGATGAAATCGGCCTGCGCCTTTCGCATCACGATGGTCTTCACCTGATCCTTGACCTTGTCGAATTCCGGCGGCTGACGGTTACGCTTGTCCTCGACTTTGAGTACATGCCAGCCGAACTGCGTTTTGACAGGGCCGGAGATCTGCCCCTTTTCGAGTTGGAAGGCGATGGTCGAAAACTCCGGCACCATCTGATCCTTGGTGAAGTAATCGAGATCGCCGCCGTTCTGCTTGCCGGAGGGATCTTCGGTAAGTTCGTTGGCGAGCTTGACGAAGTCCTCGCCCTTGTTAAGCCGCCCGATGATCTCCTTGATCTTGGCCTCGGCCTCCTTGCCTGCCTTCTCGTCGGTCTGGTCAGCGACCCGGATCAGGATGTGACGCGCCCACACCTCCTGATCGTCACCCATGCCTTTTGTAGCGTCATCGTAGACCTTGCGCATGGCAGCATCGGTCGCCGCCGCATTGATTTCGGCCTGCAGCATGAATTCGGCCAGAAGCTTGTTGCGGACATGCGTGAGGCGACGCTGGAAGTCGACACCGTCGCCGATCTTTTTGCCCTCGGCTACATTGGCGATCATGATGATGTCGGCAAGATAGGTGACGAGATAATCGCGTTTGGCGTCGGGCGCGAGCGCTTGGGAATTTTGCCCAAGATCCTCTTCCGCAATCGTAAGATCGCTTTGCCTGATTTCAATCCCGTTGACCTTGGCGATGACCGGATCGTTGGGATCGGGTGCCCTGTTGACGACGGATGTGGAACCCGACGATTTGGAGGTATCCGTGCTCTGGCCGCAGCCCGCGAGCATGGGTGCGATCAAAAGTGCTGCCGCAGCGAGCAAGCCCAATCTATGGGGGCGCGGCGACACGAATAGCGCAAGGGAACGAATAGTCGGAAACAATGCCATGATATTATCCTTAAGCCGGGGGCCTCACCATCCATCGGCGGCAGTATTCTGCCGGACTTGTCGCGCAATTGGCCACACTTGGCAATGACAGAAATGACGGGATGGATATCCATTAAGAATCCGCAGCATGCCTCGCTAATTGACAACCTTCGGACCCCCCCCTATCTCTCGCTCATCGCGCCAATCCTTCCCTATGAGTTCACATTGCAACTGCTCAAAATGTGCCACATTTCTGCGCGCCGGCCGACTGGACGGATCGCCCATCAGGGGGCAAATGTAATGGCTGCGGCGAAGCTAAGGATTGACCGATGATTGGCGCCGTTGCCCGTATTTTTTTTGGTTCCGCCAACGAGCGCCGTATCCGCGGCTATCGGCCCCAGGTCGATGCCATCAATGCGCTTGAATCTGAGCTGGAAAAGCTCTCCGACGACGCGCTGCGTGCGCGCACCGCCGCCTTCAAAAAGGAAATCGCCGACGGCAAGTCGCTGGACGACGTTCTCGTTCCTGCCTTTGCGACCTGTCGCGAAGCCGCCAAGCGCACGCTGGGGCAGCGTCATTTCGACGTGCAGCTGATCGGAGGAATGATCCTGCACGAGGGCAAGATTGCCGAAATGAAGACCGGAGAAGGCAAGACGCTGGTCGCGACGCTGTCGGTCTATCTGAACGCGCTAGCCGGCCGTGGTGTCCATGTCGTCACCGTCAACGATTATCTCGCCAAACGCGACGCCGAATGGATGGGCCAGATTTACAATTTCCTTGGCTTGTCGGTTGGCGTCATCGTGCACGGCCTCGACGATGAGCAGCGCAAAAAGGCCTACGATTGCGACGTCACCTACGGCACCAACAACGAACTCGGCTTCGATTATCTGCGCGACAATATGAAGATGAGCCTGCAGGAAATGGTGCAGCGCGGGCGCATCTACGCCATCGTGGACGAGGTCGATTCCATCCTGATCGACGAGGCGCGCACGCCGCTTATCATTTCGGGCCCGCTCGACGATCGTTCCGATTTCTACAACACCATCGACGCCTATATTCCGGAACTCAACAAGACCGACTACGACGTTGACGAGAAGCAGCGCACGGTGACGCTCACCGAAGCCGGCATGGAAAAGATGGAGCAGCGGCTGCGCGCGGCGGACCTGCTCAAGGGCGAGCATCTCTACGACGTCGAGAACGTTTCCACCGTGCACCACGTCAACCAAGCACTGCGCGCGCACAAGCTGTTCCAACGCGACAAGGACTACATCGTGAGGAACGCCGAAGTCGTCATCATCGACGAGTTCACCGGCCGCATGATGCCGGGCCGGCGCTATTCGGAAGGCTTGCACCAGGCGCTCGAAGCGAAAGAGCACCAGCCGATCCAGCCCGAGAATCAGACTCTCGCCTCCATCACCTTTCAGAATTATTTCCGCTTGTACGAAAAACTTGCCGGCATGACCGGCACGGCGGCGACCGAAGCCGACGAGTTTCTCGACATCTACAACCTCGATGTGTTGGAGGTGCCGACCAATCTGCCGATGATCCGCGATGATCAGGACGACGAGGTGTATCGCACCAACGCGGAGAAATACCGCGCGATCATCACGCTGCTGGAGGACTGCAAGGTTCGTGGCCAGCCGGTTCTAGTCGGCACGACCTCGATCGAGAAATCGGAAGGCCTTG
Organism: uncultured Hyphomicrobiales bacterium; assembly: GCA_964575715.1. Classification (GTDB taxonomy): domain Bacteria; phylum Pseudomonadota; class Alphaproteobacteria; order Rhizobiales; family Xanthobacteraceae; genus PNAI01. The sequence goes on from CAZNSG010000084.1 coordinate 12,504, forward strand.
CAGAGATGCTGCGCAAGCAGGGCTGGGAGCAGCACGACTTCACCGATCCCAACGCCTTTGCCGCGCTCTACAGCGGCGACGAGGGCGCTAAAGAGACGAAGGTCTTTGCGATCCTCAACGCCCGCTACCACGAGCAGGAGGCCTATATCGTGTCGCAGGCCGGAGTACCCGGCGCGATCACCATTGCCACCAACATGGCCGGCCGCGGCACCGATATTCAGCTTGGCGGCAACGCCGATATGCGCATCCGCCAGGAGCTCAAGGATATGCCGGACGGCAGCCAGCGCGAGGCCGCGGTTGCCGAAATCCGCGGCCAGGTCGCGCGGCTGAAAGAAAAAGCACTCGCCGCCGGCGGGCTGTTCGTGCTCGGCACCGAGCGGCACGAGAGCCGCCGCATCGACAACCAGCTACGTGGCCGTTCCGGCCGCCAGGGCGATCCGGGCCGGTCGAAATTCTTCCTTTCGCTGGAAGACGATCTGATGCGCATCTTCGGCTCCGACAAGCTCGACGGCATGCTGCAGAAGCTGGGCCTCAAGGAAAACGAGGCCATCGTTCATAACTGGATCAACAAGGCGTTGGAAAAGGCGCAGCAGAAGGTCGAGGCGCGCAACTTCGACATCCGCAAGAACATTCTCAAGTTCGACAACGTGATGAACGACCAGCGCAAGGTCATTTTCGACCAGCGCGTCGAATGGATGCAGGATCAGGCGGGAGCCGAGGTCGTCACCGACATGCGCCATTCCACCATCGATGACCTGGTCGCCAAACACGTGCCGGAGAATGCCTATCCCGAGCAGTGGAACACCGCTGCGCTGAAGGAGGATACCAAGCGCGTGCTTGGCCTCGATCTGCCGATCGAGCAATGGGCGAAAGAGGAAGGCATCGCGGGCGACGAGCTGCTCGAGCGCATCGAGCGGCGGGCCGACGAACATATGGCCGCGAAGGTTGCGCAGTGGGGTTCTGAAGTTCTGCGTTATGTGGAGAAATCAGTCCTGCTGCAGACGCTCGATCATCTCTGGCGCGAGCATCTGGTCATGCTGGAGCACTTGCGCCAGGTGATCGGCCTGCGCGGCTACGGCCAGCGCGATCCGCTCAACGAGTATAAGGCCGAAGCCTACAATCTGTTCGAAGTGATGAGCCAGAACCTGCGCGAGGCGGTGACCGCGCAGCTTATGCGGGTCGAAATCGTGCAGCAGGCGCCGCAGTCCGAGTCCGCGCCGAGCTTGCCCTATATGGAAGCCCACAAGATCGATCCCTTTACTGGTGAGGATGAGATGGCGCTCGCGGCGGCGGGCGCGCAGACGCTGGCGCGTCATGGCATCGGCACGGCACCCGTGCGCAATCCGAAGGATCCGGCGAGCTGGGGCAAGGTCGGGCGCAACGAGCCCTGCCCCTGCGGGTCGGGCAAGAAATACAAGCACTGCCACGGCCGCTATACGTGACCGATTAAATCCGCATCGCGCACATGATTTGGTGCGCCCTGCTTCGCCGCGACCGGCAAGATATTTTTTAGAAGCGACCGCGGCCGGTGATGGCCGACCAGCGGCTTTCGAAGCTGCCGGCCGTCGGCATTGGCGCGGTGTTTGCCATGATGCTCGCCGCATTCGCCGGGCGTTCGCCTTCGGCTGCTTTCATCGGCGGCTGGGTGGTTTCCGCCGGCTTGGGGGGTGTCGCGCCGGATACGGCGGTATGCGACGGACGGATCGCGGCGGGCGGTTTCGGACCTTTCACCGTTTTTGCGGTTGAGATCGCCCCCGTTGCTTCGCTGGGGGAAGCCGCCGCGCGCGCATTGGTGGGGGTGTGAATATTAGCGAGGCTGCCACTGGCAGGACGCTGGGATGACGCAACGGGAGCGGGGCGCACCGCGGCGGTTGTCGCCGGCGCGGTTGCTGGCCGGGCCGCCACGACACTCGTAGGCGGAGCCACGGTCATGGTTTGCGGCGTGCGCGGAGGAACGACGTGCTGCGGGATGGTTCCCGGAGTCGTCACCAAGGCCGCCGTGCGCAGCGGGCTGTCAGGGGTCATGGCGTCCTGCTTCTGCAGCGCGGCCATGAATACCGGATGCATGCCGCCATCGGTGCCGGTTCTGATCGGAGAGGGCTTTGCGCCGCGCGTCACGAGTTCGGCGGTTTGGTATTCGTCGCGCCGTTGCTTTTCATGCACTGCGGCGACGATGTCTTCGGAAACTTCGTACACCGGGCATTTGCCGGCCGGGTTGAACGCGAGCGGCGTGGAGGAATTGGCCGGCGCCTGGGCGTCGAACACGTAATGCTTCTCGCAGACATCGATCTTGGGTTCGAGGCGCGTCACCTCGAAATGGTCGTTGCCGCGCTTGAGCATTTTCCAGAACGCCAGGTTCGGGTTGTTGCGATGCTTGGCGAAATTCGCGGGCGTCATCCGGAACGGATAAGCTTGCACTTGGAACGCGCGCTGGCCGCCGAAGAATGCTTCGCGCCCGAGCGCGTAGATTTCGCTGATCTGCTCGTCGGTCATGGCGTAGCAGCCGCGCGATGAACAATCGCCGTGGATCATCAGCTCGGCGCCGGTGCGGTTCCAGGCCCGGTCATAGGCGTTGGGAAAGCCCATGTTGAATGCGAGGTAGTATTGCGACTTCGGGTTCATCTGGGCTGGAGAAATGGAGTAGAAGCCCTCCGGCGCCTGGCGGTCGCCCTCCTTGATTTTGGGGCCGAGTTCGCCCGACCAGCGGCAGACCGGGTAGGTCTTGAGCAGCGCGTAGCGGCCCGTACGGTCCTGCTTCCAAACCTCAAGTTCGGCTTCTTGCTTGAAGATACGAACAAGGATCGGAGAATCCTTGTTCATGTTCTTCTGCTCAAACTCGGCGAGCATCTTGCTGGAAAGCGGGGTGAGCGCGCGCGCGGAAAGGTTGGTGCCGTCGGTCTGACAGCCGGCAAGCGCTAGGCTTGCGGCAATCGCCGCGGCTGCCAGGAGTGAGCGGACACGCGCGCTACGGTTCAATCGCGATGCTCCCCGACCAGGAGTTCCCCAGAGATTTCCATAACGAATAGTTACACTTAAGAGGCCCAATTCGCAAGGGCCGGAGTTAACATCGGTTTCATTCAACATTGTTATGGTGAAAGAATGGTAAAATTACATCCAAACCTATTCGGCCGGCCTCGGCTTACTGGCGCTAGACCATCTGGTGCGGTCGCGTTGCCTGGGGAAGCTTCAGGATTTCGGAGCCAGTACCGTTGAGAACGCTGTGGCTTAGTCAAGATTTCGGCCGATGGCGAGAAACTTGTCCCGGCGCTGCCGGCGTACGGTCTCGCGGCTCAGTCCTTTATGCTCGGAAAATGCCTCCAGGATCGCCGCGCCGGTCGCCGCGATAGCGGCGGGCGGATCGCGATGGGCGCCGCCGACCGGCTCGGGCACGATACGATCGATAATGTGAAAGCGGTCGAGGTCGCGCGCGGTGATCTTCATGCTGGTGGCGGCGTCCTGCGCTCTGCTGGTGTCGCGCCACAGAATCGAGGCGGCGCCCTCCGGCGAGATTACGCTGTAGACCGCGTGTTCGAGCATGAGCACGCGGTTGGCGGTGGCGATCGCGATCGCGCCGCCTGAGCCGCCTTCGCCCAGGATGACCGCGACATTGGGTACACCGAGATTGAGGCAGGCCTCGATCGAACGCGCGATGGCTTCGGCCTGGCCGCGCTCCTCGGCGCCGATGCCGGGATAGGCGCCCGCGGTGTCGACGAGCGCGAGCACCGGAATGTCGAAACGATCAGCCAGTTCCATCAGGCGCATCGCCTTGCGATAGCCTTCCGGGCGGGCCATGCCGAAATTGTGCTTGAGTCGGCTTTCGGTGGTGGAGCCCTTCTCCTGCCCGATGACGCAGATGCTCTCGCCGTGAAAGCGGCCAAAGCCGCCGACGATCGCCTCGTCCTCGCCGAATTTGCGGTCGCCGGCAAAGGGCGTGAAATCGGTGATCAGACCGCCGATGAAATCCAGACAGTGCGGCCGCTGCGGATGGCGCGCCACTTGCGTCTTCTGCCAGGGCGTGAGCTCGGCATAGATGGCCTTGAGCGCGGTCGCCGCCTTGGCTTCGAGCCGGTTGATCTCATCGCCGACAGCGACCGCGGTACCGCTTTGCGCCACCGCGCGCAATTCCTCGATCTTGGCCTCGAGTTCAGCCACCGATTTTTCGAAATCGAGATAACTGCGCATGGAGAAGTTGTGCCGCCTTAAAAACAGGTTGGCCGAGCGCCTTTAGTTCAGCTCGAAATTGGCCTTTGACGGCCTTTCAAGTCAAGCAAGGTTGCCTCCGGCATGCGGAAATACTTATTCGTCCGCCAATGGATGCAAATCGCGCACCAGGCTCTTGAGGCGCTCGGCTAGCACGTGGGTATAGATCTGCGTGGTGGAAATATCGGCGTGGCCAAGCAGCGTCTGAACGATGCGCAAGTCGGCGCCGTTCTGCAGCAGGTGGCTGGCGAACGCATGGCGCAGCACGTGCGGGCTTACCTTGGCGGATTTCAGCCCGGCCGCGCTCGCAAGCGCTTTGAGTTCGCGGGCGAAATGCTGGCGGGTGAGGTGCCCGGCTTCGCCGAACGACGGGAACAGCCATTTCGATCGCCCGAGCTTTGCCTCCTCGCGCAGCGCGAGATATTCCGCCATGGCGCGCTTGGCGGCGTTATTGAGCGGCACAAGCCGTTCACGTCCGCCCTTGCCGCGCACCACCAGCATGCGCTGATCGCGCCGCGCCGCAGATTCCGGCAAAGCAACCAGTTCGGAGACGCGCAAGCCGGTGGCGTAGAGCACTTCGAGCAGGCAGGCGAGACGCGCGGCGCGCAGCCGCTCGGACATGGATTGCGATTCCACGCTGGCGTGCGCGTGTTTAAGCAAGCCATCGACTTCCGCGACGGAGAGAATCTTGGGCAGGCTGCGGCCGCGTCTTGGCCCTTCGATCGCGGCGGCGGGATCGTCGCTGCGATGGTCCTCGCTGTAGAGGAAGCGATAAAGCTGGCGAATGGCCGAGAGCCGCCTTGCCACGGACGCGGGTTTAAGGCCGCGTTTGGCAAGCCGGGAAAGATGCGCGCGCAAATGATCGTTCGTGGCCGCCGCGATGGATTTTCCCGCAGCATTAAGATCGGCGGAGAAATCCGCCAGATCGCGCGCGTAGGCTGCAAGCGTGTTCTTGCTCGCGCCGCGCTCGGCCGCCAGCATGTCGAGAAACAGCGCGATCAGGGACTGATCGGAAGCTTTTGGTTGGCGGGCCATGCGGCGCGCCTCTAGCGGGGCTTCATCAAGATGTCGCGCGGCACTGTGACTGTAATCTCGCGCGGCGTCGGCTCAATGAACGTGGCAAGCGCAAATATGATGCCGTAAAGAACGCCGAAAAGCACTCCGACGACGATGAGGAATCGAATCAGGCTCGGCATGTCATTTGCTGTTCATATACCGTTTGATCTAAACGGAAATATTGCCGAGTACGACCACGTTCCGCCTGCTCTGGCAAGAGGCCCGCATTTGACTCGTGGTGACCCCTGGGTTGTTTCCGAGGTCGGTTTATGGAACCGTGGCGGCCAATTTCGGAATTGATGTCATGTCGGATGTTGCGGTGGAGAATGCGGACGCAATGCTGACCGAAACCGCGCTCACGGCGGCGCTTGGGCGGCGTTCTATCGTGCTCGTCGGCATGATGGGCGCCGGCAAGTCCTCGATCGGCCGGCGGCTGGCCGCGCGGCTCAATCTACCATTCGTCGATGCCGACGCCGAGATCGAGAAGGCGGCCAGCATGACAATCCCGGAAATCTTCGCCGCGCACGGTGAACCCTATTTCCGTGCCGGCGAAGCGCGCGTGATCGCGCGCCTGCTCGAAAGCGGGCCGCAAGTTCTGGCCACGGGCGGTGGCGCCTTCATGAATCCCGAAACCCGCGCCGCGGTCCACGCCAAGGGAATCTCGATTTGGCTTAATGCCACGCTCGACATTCTGATCCGCCGGATCAAGCGCCGCGCCGACCGGCCGATGCTTGCTGGGGCCGATCAGGTCGAGACGCTCAAGCACCTGATCGAGGAGCGCTATCC
>CAZNSG010000085.1:0-10895 GCA_964575715.1 uncultured Hyphomicrobiales bacterium
TCCACTGTGAACATCCTTCCAGCCTCTCCATGCCATTCAAAGGCATCGAGACGGCCTAGCAGGACCGGTACACTTTTGCGCCGCCTTCAAGAGGCAGATCACAGCCGGTTCAGTGGTACACTTTGCGCCCGCCCTTTAGACTTTGCGCCAGGGCAAGAGGTTTGGGTTCTGGAACGCCATGCCGGCGATCTTCACCGGCCCGTGAACCTTGTCGCCGAAAATAACGATCTCGCCTGAGTCCGGCGGCACAAGCCCGGTCACGAGCTTCATTAATGAAGATTTGCCGCAGCCGGACGGGCCCACCACGGCGGCGAACTCGCCGCGCTGGACATTGAGCGTCGTGCCCTGCAACGCCATAACGCCGCCCGACGCGCTCTTGTAGGTCAGCGTGACCGCGCCGATGTCGACTGAAGCGGTCACGCTGCGCCCGGGATCAAAGTGTTAGAGCTTTCGATCTGCCGCCGGCGGCAGATACTGGCTGTTGAAGATGTCTTCGGCCTTCGGCCGCGCCTTGAATTGGTAGGTCAGCGCGATCTGGTCGATCGATTTCGCCAAACGCGCCGTGTCGATGCCGCCGAAGCCGTTCGCCTTCACCCAGGGCGTGACGAAATTTTCGCGCAGCGACATCTTGAGCCGATCGAGCTCGATCTTCTCGTCTCCGGTTTCGTTGCGCTTCATCACCGATTTGATGGCCGATTCCGGATCCATCACGGTGTCCTGCACGCCCTTGATGGTTGCCTTGACGAAGCCCGCGACCACTTTCGGATTGGCCTTGGCGAAGTCCGGATTGACCATGATGGCGTTGCCATAAAGCACGAGGCCATACTGCGACATGAACATGATCTTGATGTCCGCGGGCTTGAGACCCTTGGCCAGAAGGTTGAAATACATCGAGAAGGAAAAGCCGGTGATGGCGTCAACCTTGCCGTCCGCGAGCATCGGCTCGCGCACCGGGAAGCCGATAGCCTCGATCTTCACCTTGGATTCGTCGATCTTGTTCTCATGCACGAATGCCTTCCATTGCGCAAAGGCACCGTCCGGCGGCGGCGCGCCGAGCACCTTGCCCTCCAAATCCTTCGGTTTGTTGATGCCGGTCTTGGCAATGCTCGCAATCGCGAAAGCGGGGTTGTCGTACATCATCAGCACCGCCTGGACTTTCTTGTCCGGGTTCTGATCCTGGAATTTCACCAGCGAATTGATGTCGAAGAATCCGATCGGATATGTTCCGGCTGCAATGCGCGCAATGCCGGCGACAGAGCCAGGCCCAGAGTCGATCGTGACGTTGAGTCCTTCAGCCTTGTAGTAGCCTTTGTCGAGCGCCACGAAATAGGGCGCAGACGGACCTTCAAACTTCCAGTCGAGCGCAAATTTCAAATCCGTCTGTGCGGAGGCTGCGCTCATCAAGGCGAAAATCGCGCCCGCGATGATTGCGAAAATTCCGGCAAATAACTTGATCCGTCGCATGGTTGTCGCTCCCGATTGTAGTCAGTCCGGCCAGACTGTCATGTTACCATCCCGCAGGGATGAGCACAGCTGATGCGCTAAGCTTATGCCAACAATTATTCAGGCGGATTAGGCCTGGATCCCAATGGTTGCCTCAAGACTATGCGTTTTGAGTTCGATTGCCTAATCCAAAGTCAAACTGTGGAGAGCTAACTTCCCCGGTAGGTCGTATAGCACCAGGGCGTAGCCAGCAGCGGCACATGGTAGTGGCCCTCGGCCTCTGCGACAGAAAAGCGCACCGGTACCACGTCGAGGAACGGAGGATCAGCGGGCTCGGATTTCATGCGTGCGAAATAGTCGCCAATTCCAAAACGAAGCTCATAGCAGCCAATTGGCACTGGACGATCGACAATCATGGGTTGATCCGTGCGGCCGTCGGCATTTGTGACCGCACGTGCGATGAGCGTCGCTTTTCCCGAATTGACGATTTCAAAAAGTTCGACCGTCACACCGGAAGCAGGCCTGCCGCCATGCGTGTCGAGAATGTGCGTTGAAAGACGGCCATTCACCTTGAGCTGGTCCGGTGCATCGACGCGCTGATCAAGCCGCAGCGCAGCGATACGAAGAATTTCGGCGAGCGCGGTCTTGTGTTCTCCCGCCGCGTCATTTTGCATGCGCAATTCGAACTGGCGCAGGATCGAATCCTTGGTATGCCGGCGCACGCAAATAATGAAAGGGATCGCAAACTTCGAACGATAGGCGTCGTTGTGGCGATGGAAGCCCTCAAACTCATCGTTCGACAGCCGGTCGAGCCCGGCACTCGCCTGCTCGGCTTTCGAATCAGGGGTCAGTGATCCCGAACGTGCGGTTTTGCCGGCGAGATCGGGATGACCCTTGATCAGCGCGATTTGGCGGTCAAAGCCCGCGCCCTGCACGATGCCGGCCATCGCGTCATACAAAGATGCAAGAGTTGGCAACGGCCGCCGGGCATGCACGGCTTCGGCAATCCAAGGAGCATGTTCGAATATCTCGCCAAGCGTCGCGACAAAGGCGGCTTTGTCCAACTTGTTGAGGTCGTCGAGCGAAACCTTGGTCATATCGACGTTCCCACTTCAGGTGATTGCCGGAGCGTTGGCCGCCAGATTCCGGTGTTCGCGGTGCCAGTGCTGCGCAATGTCGAGCCGCGTCGTGACCCATACGCGATCATGCTTTCCGATATGGTCGAGAAAACCATTGAGCGCAGCCGCTCGGCCCGGCCTTCCGACGAGCCGGCAATGCAATCCGACCGACATCATCTTCGGCGCGCCGGCGCCCTCGGCATAAAGCACGTCAAAGGCATCGCGCAGATATTCGAAAAACTGCTCGCCACCGCCGAATCCCTGAGGGTTGACGAACCGCATATCGTTGGCATCGAGCGAATAGGGAATGAGCAGGTGCGGGCCCTTCGGGCCATTGACCCAATAGGGCAGATCATCCGCATAGGTGTCGGATGAATAGAGAAACCCGCCGTCCTCAAGCACCAGATTCAACGTGTTGACCGAGCTGCGGCCCGTGTACCACCCGAGCGGCCGTGCGCCGGTGACCTCTTTGTGGAGCCTGATGGCGTCGCGCATATGCGCACGCTCCTTGGCTTTGGAAATATCCTTGTAATCGATCCACTTCAGCCCGTGGCTGGCAATCTCCCAGCCCGCGTCATGCATAGCGACGACGGCGTCGGGATTGCGTGCGAGCGCGGTCGCAACGCCAAAAACGGTAGCTGGAAATTTACGTTCGGTGAAAATGCGCATCAGGCGCCAAAAACCCGCGCGCGAACCGTATTCGTACATCGATTCGACATTCATATGCCGCTGACCGGGCCACGGCTGCGCTCCGAGCACGTCGGAAAGAAAGCCTTCGGAAGCCTTGTCACCGTGCAGGATCGAATTCTCCCCGCCTTCCTCGTAATTGATGACGAACTGCACGGCGACGCGCGCGCGTCCCGGCCAGCGCGGATCGGGTGGCGTGCGGCCGTAGCCAACGAGGTCGCGCGGATATTTTTTTGGCGCCATTTTTCCTCACATCATTTCGTCGGTGCGCCGCCGGCGAGCCAAGCGGCGAGAGCGCGCCGTTCATCGCCTGTCATCTCGGTGATATTTCCCGGCGGCATGGCGCTTGAGCGCACCGCATTAATGTCGATCTGCCCCGCGTGATCAAGAATGCGTTGCGTGGTGTCGAGCATGACGCCCTTCGGCGCGATTCCGATCCCGGCCCAGACCGGTTCGTTGCTATGGCACATGCTGCACCGCGTGAGCATGATCGTCTCCACCGCGGCAAAGTTCGGCGGTGATGATAGCGCGCCCGTAGAATCCCGCGGTCCGGCAGCGGAGAGCCAGGCGATCGCCACCATGCCGGCTGCGGCAACGCCCCAGGTCCACCATGGACTGCCTTTGCCCTCGTGCCGCGAATTGAAGAAATGGCGGATCACCGGGCCAATGGCGAGCACGATCGCAACAATCAGCCAATTGAACCGTGTGGCAAAAAACAGCGGGTGATGCGTGCCAATCATCAGGAAAACGACCGGGAGCGTCAGATAATTGTTGTGAACCGACCGTTGCTTGCCGTATTCGCCCCAGCGCGGATCGGGCGCCGTACCCGCAAGAAGCGCCGCCACGGTCTTTTTCTGGTACGGAATAATGATGACGAACACGTTCGCCACCATGATCGTGCCGACCAGCGCGCCAATCTGCACGAACGCGCCACGGCCGCTGAACACATGCGTAAAGCCGTAGGTCAGGGCAACGAGGAAAACATAGCCGACAAGCGATAGCAGCCGATTATCGCGGCCGAGCGGTGACCAGCACATGGCTTCGTATATGAGCCAGCCCAGCAGCAGGCTGCCCAAGCTGATGCCGATGGCGGCGTTTCGGCTGATATCGAGCACCGAACGATCGATCAGAAACAATTGGGCGCCGAGGTAATAGACCACGACTAAAAGCGCGAAACCCGAGAGCCAGGTCGTATAGGCTTCCCACTTGAACCAGGTGAGATCATCCGGCATGCGTGCCGGTGCGACCAAATACTTCACCATATGGTAGAATCCGCCACCATGAACCTGCCAAGCATCGCCTTTGACGCCTTCGGGCAGGCCACCGCGGGTTTTGAGGCTGAGATCGAGGTGGATAAAGTAGAACGAGCTGCCAATCCAGGCGATGCCCGCGACCACATGCAGCCAGCGAATGATGAAGCTCAACCATTCGATAAGCACGACCTCCACGATGAAATGCCCCTTCTTTCTTGGTCCGCTCGTGTCAGCATGACAGACACAACGCCGATTGTTCAAGTCCGCAACAGTCCATCGTTGCGGAGCGTGCTGCCAGGATGATGAGTGGTCCTCAAACGAATTCAAAGACCTCAGTCGCCGCGGCGGCCCCAGGCACTTTTGGTGCGCGCATTCTTGACTTGGCGGATCGTTTGGCCAAATGGTCCGATTCACCGAACAATCTGACGTGCATGTATCTGACACCTGCCCATCGTGCAGTTGCGGCGCAATTGTGCGAATGGATGCAAGCAGCGGGGATGACCGCGGAAATCGATGCGGTCGGAAATGTGGTCGGCCGCTATCCCTCTGTCGATCCCGGCGCAAGCACTCTGATCGTTGGCTCGCACTACGACACTGTTCGTGACGCTGGAAAATACGACGGCCGGCTGGGAATCCTTGCCCCGCTCGTCGCGGTTGAATTCCTCGCGCGCTCCGGTCAGCGGCTGCCATTCCATATGGAATTGATCGCCTTTTCCGAAGAGGAAGGCGTACGCTTCGGTACATCGTATATTGGGAGCAGTGCGGTTGCTGGTCGCTTCCACCCGCACGTGCTGGAACAGCGCGACGCCGACGGGCTATCAGTCGCCGATCTCATCCGCTCGGCCGGCGGTGATCCCGAAGCGATATCGAGCTTGGCACGGCGGCCCCGGGATTTGATCGGCTACCTCGAGGTGCACATCGAGCAGGGACCGGTACTTCTGCGAGAACAGTTGCCGGTCGGAGTCGTGACCGCCATTGCCGGCTGCGCGCGCCATTCGATCACGATTATTGGGACCGCCGGCCATGCCGGTACCGTGCCAATGACGGCGCGCCATGACGCCGCCGCCGCCGCAGCCGAAATCGTGCTCGTTGTGGAACGACGTTGTAGGCAGGCAACTGGGCTGGTCGGAACGGTGGGCCAGTTGACGGTTCCAAACGGCGCGATCAACGTCATCCCCGGCAGATGTGAGCTTTCGCTCGATATTCGCGCCGACGATGTCGTCAAACACGATAGCGCCATTGCTGACATATTTGCCGAGATCGAGCAGATCCGAATACGCCGCGGCGTGGCGATTGAAGCCGCCGAAATTCAGCGCACGCCGGTGGTTTCCTGCTCGCCGCGATTGCAACGGCTGCTCGCCGACGGGATATCCCGTGCCGGCGTTCGCCCGCATTATTTGCCGAGCGGCGCTGGACACGATGCCGTCATGTTCGACGGTATCACCGACATCGGCATGTTATTCGTACGGTGCGGCAACGGCGGCATCAGCCACAGTCCATTGGAATCGCTTTCTGCGGATGATGCCGATCGTGCCGCCAGAATCCTTCTCGACGTCATGATGAATTTCCCTGAGCCGCGCTGACCTAGGGCATGATCGTTTCGGATTGAATTGGTATTGCGGCGATCTCTCTTCACCTCTCCCGGAGGGAGACGGAGCTCGCCGTCGCCGTAGCAACCGCGTCGACTTACAGAAAAATCGCTCAAATAATTTTCATGCAATGATGCCGAACACGGCCGGCTCATTCCGCCGTCGCCTGCCGTCAGATGCGGTCAAATAAAATATCCTGAGCGCCTTTCCATAATGTGAGCTTGCCGAGCGACACAAGATTTTCGCGGCCTTGCGTCACGGTCAGGAAATGATTTCCGGCGAGCTGGCCGACCTTGCTTGAGAATGACACACCGCCGTATGCCAACAGGATCTCAGTTTCGCTGATGCCGCCCGGATACAAGATGATGTCGCCCGGCGCGGGGTGGCTCGTGTGATTTTCGTAACCAAGACCTAAATCAAGCACGCCGAGCGGAATCCAGCACCCTTCGCCGCTCCAGCGGACATGGATGATCTGCGCTTTGTAGGGAAGCAAGCTTGCGAACTTCGCGCATGTTTTCGGCGCTAGGGCTACTTCCATTCGCGCATCGAACTCGTAAGGCCCAGCCTTGATGCGAAGAGTGCTCATATTCCATTCAACTCCGCGGCAAATAATTCGAAACCAAATCGCTTTAGCAGTTTGCAGAATAGCAGAACAATGTTCCTGGTCTGAATCCTATCCCTCAACCCACGGATTCGGCTAAAATTGCCTACAGCTGCCAGATTGCGGTTAAATTCCCAGTAAATTTCCCTGTTATCAGGGAATTCGGGAGTGGCGTGCATCAGACGCGCATCATCCCCTCAGCGGAAATCCCCTTGGGGTGTTCGATTCCGTAGCCAATCTCGTGTCAATTTGTACGACGAGTCTCGAATGCGCGTATTACATGATTTCGTTGTCTTGGGATGGGCGGCCTGCGGCAATTTTACGCTTTTCCGGTTTGCGCTAGGGGACGCCAGCGCAGACAATACGAGTGCTATTTTTCAAGAAATTGGGCAACTCCTGCTGACGTGACGGCTCCACTCAGATGGCCAGTTCAACGTTCCTCCGGTCCCGGATGTGTGCTGCAATGTCGCAGACATGACCCATCCAGGAGCTGAGACCTTGATCTCAAATGCTCGGCAAGCGCTCAAGGGATATTCAAGTTTCGCGATATTCGCGCATTGCAATCCCCGTCCGTAAGTTGACTCGCTAAATGAAATTAGTAAAGTTAGTTATCTAAAGGGCTCGCCCATGAAAGCTTCGTCCATATCGCCGAATGTGTCGCATGCGCTGGACAGCTCCCTGCGCGGCTATCTCGACACCAACGCGGATATCGTTAGCCGGATTACGAAGCCTGTTCACATCGCGGACATTGGCGCGTTGTCGGCGCAGAGCGATCAGCCAATTCTCTTCGAAAATATTGTTGAGAAACCTGGCTTCCGCCTCTGCGATATTCTGGTGAAGACCCGCCGGTCGCAGGCGCGTGCGCTCGGGGTTGCTCCTGAGGATTATTTGAAGAGCCTCGCGTACCGCCTGCGGATGCCACCGCGCGGATTCAAGAACGTGAAAAGTGGACCGGTCAAGGAAGTCATTAAACTTGGTGAGCAGGTCGACTGGAGAATACTGCCGATCACCTATCATAAAGACAAAGACGAGGCACCCTACGTTACTGCGATGAACATCATCAAGGATCCGGAGACAGGCTTCTACAATTCCTGTCATGCCGGAACCCATGCGGTCGGGCCGCGACGGGGTCTCATCAGCTTCGTCACGCCGCATTCGCATATCATCATGCGAAAATACAGCGCGATGGGTAAGGACAAGATGCCCATCGCTTTCGTCTTCGGCGTGCCCCCAGCCTACGAAATCATGGCGAATTATTCCGGACTTCACATGGATATGTGGGGCGAGATGGAAATGGTCGGCACCATCATGGATCGCGACATCGAAATGGTGCCGTGCGAGACAATCGATCTAACTGTGCCTGCGCAAGCTGAAATTGTCGTCGAGGGCTATGTCCGTTTGAAGGACAAATTTAGAGTTGGCGAAGTGACGTCGCCATCGATGTACAATCTTCCGCATTTCGAGAATGTACCTGAAGTCGAACTCACAGCGATGACGATGCGGGGAGATCGGCCGATCTATCGTAATCACCAGACGTGTCCCGACACCGATCACCAAGTGCTGCCACGGCTCTGCCACGAGGCGGTCCTGTTCAATCGGTTGAGTGAGATGGGTCTCGCGGTCAAGGATGTTCGCTTCCCCACTTGGGGTGCCGCGCTATCGTGCATTTTGCAGCTCGATTATCCGCGCGCGGGGATGATCAATGATGCCCTCATGCTCGCCATGGGGGCGCCTTGGCTCAATACCAAGCTTGTGATCGCGATCAGCCCTGACACTAATATCGATGACGCACGCGATGTCTATCACGCGATCGCGTCGCGCTGCGATCCGGCGCGCGACATTGTAATCGTGCCGGGCACTCGCGGTTCACCCTATGATCCCTCCGCCTGTCCGTTGGACGGACACTATCCTTGGCGGATCGTTGGCAAGATGGGCATCGACGCAACCATCAAGGCGCGTCACAACCCCGCTGATTTCGAACGCGCATGGCCGCGTAACTGGGGCAAGGTGCATTTGTCCGATTACCTCTAAAATATGGAGTCCTCACAATGAACAAGAATGTCGTTCCACCCAAACCGCGTGTGCTCTTCGAAGCCGAGCCCTTCATCCCCTATGTGCCCGATGACAAATTCGACCCTCGACTCAAACCTGTGCTCGATCCCTATAAAAAACGCATGGGGTTCTTGCCGAACGCGCTCAAGCTATATGCCCACCGACCGGAAATCGCTGAAACGTTGTGGAAACTCAACAGCAACATCATGCGGGATCCGTCATCGACCCTCGATCAGTTTCTAAAGCGCCGGCTCGCCGCAGTGGCTTGCGCGATCAACGGCTGCGCTTATTGCACGGCGCACAGCTGCTCCATGCTGAAAAAGCCGAAGGAGGCCGGATACGAGGGCTGGGGCGTAAGCGAACAGGAACTGCAGGAGATGATTACGGGCGACCTCGAGCCGAAAAATGAATTCGAGCGCGTCTGCTTCGACTATGTCCGCGCGGCGTCGGAAGATCCCACGTCGGTTCCTAACGAAATCCTGCAGCGGCTCAAGAAACACCTGAGCCCACCGCAGATCATGGAACTTGCCTGCGTTGTTGGATTTTGGAAGTTCTACAATACCGTTCACGACAGTCTGCACATTCCGGTCGAGAGTCAGCTGCTGCAAGACACTGGTTATGTCGATCTCTAGGCCGGCGCGTCAGCAACTCTCCGCCAGGAGACGTACCGCGGCGCAGCAAGTGACTGTGCCGGGGAGAGATCAAATCGCCTTTGTGCTGCCACCGACGGTTTCCCGGTCGGCTCTTCTCGACCGGGGTTCGGATCGCCGGTTTCGTCAGCTCGTCTATGATCTGCTCACGCTTGCCGCACGAATGAATACTGTGCGTGAGCACCTCGCGCAGCAAATCGGAATCAGTGGTCCGCAATACAGCGTATTGGTGGCGGTTGCGCAATTTCAGGGTACGGCTGGCGTCAGCGTTAGTATGTTGGCAAAAGCGTTACATGTCACGAGTGCATTCGTTGCCACCGAAACCGGGCGGATCGCCGCGTTGGGGCTGTTGCAGAAGCGAACCAATCCGGAAGACCGCCGCAGCGTGCTGATTAGCTTGACGCGGAGCGGTCGCGAGCAAATCGGACGTCTCAGTCCGGAAATTCGCGCCATCAATGATCTGTTTTTCGCTCCGCTCGACCATCGGGCATTTACCGCATTTGCTTCGGCATCGGCCGCCTTGGTGCAGAGTTCGCGGCAAGTGCTGCGCCGATTGAGAACAATCGACGAAAAGCCAATGAAGATGCAGGAAGCGGCCGAATGAACGACAATCACCAACGCGCCGTTATTCGGCGAAGCTGTTTGTGCAGAGAAACACTTGTAAACAAAATCACGTTTGATTCAGTGACCGATAAATGAGAGGCGCGTGGCAATAATGGCTGGCGTAAACGTAAGATTGCTGACAGCGAAAGGGTCATTCCGATGATTTCCTATTTTGTCCGATATCGCGGAACTTCACCAGACCCGGTTCGCTTCAATGACTATTACGAAACCAAACATGCGCCAATCCTAAGACAATTCTCCGATATTCAATCGCTCATCCTGCATCGGCCGGTGAAATGGGTTGATCCATATCCGGTGCGACCGGGCGGGACAATGCTGCTGGCTCAGATGGTCTTCGATTCTTCCGCAGCACTTGACGCCGCTCTTCAATCGGACGCGCGCCAGCGCGCGCGCGATGATTTTCAGAATTTTCCATCGTTCGAGGGTGACGTCGCCCATGAAGCCATGGTGGCAAAGGTCGTGTTCTGATGAGCATGGAAAACGCGCGCCGAATCTTGTTGCGAAGTCGCGAGGTATATCGTGCTTAGCCAACAGATCGTCAACGGCCTGATGCTCGGCTCGGTTTACGCAATGGTGGCCGTTGCGCTGACGTTGAGCATTGGAGTGCTCAATTTTCTGAACTTCAGCATCCCTGGGCTGTTCATGATCGCCGGCATGTCGATGTGGGCGCTCATTCACGCCGGCGTGCCCTGGCCGCTCGCCGCATTGGGTGCCGTCGCGGTCACCGCGGCAGCCTCGCTCGTTGTTGAACGATTTACCTGGCGCTGGATGCGATCCGCCGACCATTTCGTGCCTTTGGTCAGCTCGATAGCGTTTTTGATTCTCTTCGAACATCTTGCCGTTGCCTATTGGGGCTCGGAAATGCGCCCGATTCCAAT
>CAZNSG010000086.1:0-6702 GCA_964575715.1 uncultured Hyphomicrobiales bacterium
CGGCAGTCTTGCGGTGCAGACGCGCGAAGGGCACGCTAGGGACATCTGATCCGGCACACTTTGAGACCGCCGGTAGGATAAAAGCGAAGGAGGAAGACCGATGCCTTTCTACCTGACTCGGTTCAGTTACACGCCAGAAACATGGGCGAAGCTCATCAAGAACCCAGAGGATCGACGCGAGGCTGCGCGTTCGTACATCGAGTCGGTGGGTGGAAAGCTGCACGGCTTCTGGTACGCCTTCGGCGAGCATGACGGCTGGAATCTGTGGGAGGCACCGAACAATGTGTCGATGTCAGCCGTGGTGCTTGCTATCAGTGCAGGAGGCGCGCTCAGCTCGTGCGAGACCACCGTCCTGCTCAGCGTTGAGGAGCTGATGGAAGCCCTCAGAAAGGCAAAATCGGTCCAGTATCGCCCACCTGGAGATAAAAGTTAGGCCCTGGCGCCGTTCCCGATTCTGTCGCTCTCGGAGGGTAAGCCGACGTACTGCGGACATCGCTGAATCGTCAAAACTGACCCGGAGCTGACCTTCGTCAACTGTGACAACACAACGCCAAGACTGTGTTGCAAAAATCGGCACAGCGCTATCTTGGATACATTCGCGGCGTTGGCTCGGCGGAACTGCGCTGATCACGGACCGCGATCGCGTTTTCCAGTGCGCGGCAACGAACTGCTTGCGGTTGCCTTATCCATCAGTGCGATGAGCCCCTTGAGCAGATCGATCGGTTGCGGCGGGCAGCCCTTGATGTGCAGATCGACCGGGACAACCTTCTCGACCGCGCCGACGGTGGCGTAGCTCTCGGCGAATACGCCGCAACCGCAGGCACAATCGCCCACCGCCACCACCCATTTGGGGGCGGGCGTCGCCGCATAGGTGCGCTCAAGCGCAACTTTCATGTTGTGCGTGACCGGTCCGGTTACGAGCAGCACGTCGGCGTGACGCGGCGAGGCGGCAAATTTGATGCCGAAACGCTCGACGTCATAGATCGCATTGTTGAGCGCATGGATTTCCAACTCGCAGCCGTTGCAGGAGCCGGCATCGACCTCGCGGATCACAATCGAGCGGCCGAACAATCTGCGCGCCCGCGCCTCAAGTGCACTGCCAAGCTCGGCGAGCGCGGCCTGCTCCGGTGCCGGTGGGTCGATCGTCACCGGGCGGGCGAACAGCGTGCGGAGAAGCAGCGTGCGCATCTAGAGATCGTGCCCCGAATACGAACAGTTGAATGACTTGTTGCAGAGCGGAAAGTCGGCAACGATATTGCCCTCGATCGCAGCTTCCAGCAGCGGCCACTGAAAGTGAGAAGGATCGCGGGCATGACAACGCGCCACGCGTCCCGCGGCATCGAGGCGAACCCAAACCAGCACATCGCCGCGGAAAGATTCCGTCATGGCGATTCCTTCGCGGGGCCCGGAATCGGTTGGAAGCGGCGCATGAACAGGTCCGGCGGGAAGGCTCGCAAGCCAGGTCTTCAGCAGCCGAAAGCTTTGCTCCACCTCGCGAATGCGCACCCATACGCGCGCGTCGACATCGCCGGCCGCGAACAGCGGCACGTCAAACGCTGCTCCCGCATAGGGCGGATAGGCAAGATCGCGGCGGCAATCGAAATTGCGGCCAGATGCACGACCAACGAATCCTCCTGCCGCCCATTGCTTGACCAGCTCGCGGCCGACGATACCGGTGGTGCAGGTGCGGTCCTGCAGCGAAGGCGTGTCATCATAAAGCCGCACGATCTCGGCGAATGGCCGCTCGATTTCCTCGATCATCAATTGGATGCCGTGTGCACCGCCCGGCCTAATGTCCTGGACAAGCCCGCCAGGCACAATGGCGTCCATCATCAACCGATGCCCAAAGGCGCGATCGGCCGCCGCGAGCACCTTCTCGCGGAAGATGCCACAATGGGCGTGAATGAGAACGAAGGAGGCGTCGTTGCAGATGGCGCCAATGTCGCCGAAATGATTGGCGATGCGTTCAAGCTCGGCCATGATTCCGCGCAAGGCTTGCGCGCGCGCTGGCGCCTCAACGCCGAGCGCGGCCTCAACCGCACGGGCAAATGCGAAGCTGTAAGCAACCGTCGAATCTCCAGAGACGCGGGCCACCACACGCGCCGCGCGCGCGAGGTCCACATCGGTGAGCAGACCATCGATGCCCTTGTGGACATAGCCGAGCCGCTGTTCGAGCCGCGCCACCGTTTCACCATTGGCGGTGAACCGAAAATGACCGGGCTCGATGATGCCGGCGTGGACCGGACCGACGGGGATCTGGTGCAAGCCTTCGCCAACTACGGGAAGAAAATCATAAGCGGCGGGATTGCGCCGCGCCGCCGGCTCTTGGTCTCCCAGCGGCGCACGCATTTCCCATGCGCCGTGATCGAGCCACGGCCGTTGATCGGAGATTCCGAGCGGCGTGAAGCCGTAGAGATCGTGCAACGCGCGTTCAAGCCGCAGCGCCGGCGGGTGATGGCGCCCGATGGAGGGAAACTCGGCATTCTGGACGCGAACCGACACAACGCATGGATGGGGGAGATCGGTGGTGCGCAGCGCGAGGTGCACGGCGTCCGCATCACCCCACAGCGCGAGCAGGTCGTTGCCCTCGGCGCCCAAGCCCTGCCCGATCGCATTCCAGGTGTCGGGATCGACCTCATAGCGCGGCCATGGCTTGTGGCGAGCTACCGGCCGAAGCGTTGCGAGCATATTGGCGATGCGACCCGTCATTGTCGTTACCCGAGCTGCGCGGCTACGACACGAAACCAGCGCACCACCGGCTCGGGCAACCAGAACCCCGCAACCAGCACGCACGCCATATGTATATAAAGTGGAATATAGGACGCCTTGACCTTGCCGACCGGTCCGCTCGCCTCACCGAATAGCAGGTCCTGCATGCGCAGTATGAGCGCGCCAAAGGCAACGAGCAGGCCAAAGACAAGGATGACGGCGAGTAAGGGCTGGCGCGCGAAGCTCGACGACACCATCATGAATTCGCTTGTAAACAGGCCAAATGGCGGCAGCCCTGCGATGGCGATGACGCCGAGCCCTAAGCCCACCGCGAGCACCGGATGCGTTTCGGAGAGCCCGCGAATGTCGACAATGCGTTGCGTGCCCTTCACCTGCGCAATGTGGCCGACCGCGAAGAAGATCGCGGACTTGGTCAGCGAATGCATGGTCATATGGAGAAGCCCCGCAAAGTTCGCGATTGGTCCGCCCATGCCAAATGCAAACGTCATGATGCCCATGTGCTCGATTGAGGAATAGGCGAACAGCCGTTTGATGTCGCGGCGCCGGTAGAGCATGAAGGCCGCGAACACAAGGCTGATGAGGCCAAGGGCCATCATGATGGACCCTATGTCGATAGTCGAGGGATTGGCCGCGAGCAGCATCTTAAAGCGCAAAAGCGCATAGAGCGCGACGTTGAGGAGGAGGCCCGAGAGCACCGCCGAGATCGGCGTCGGACCCTCGGCGTGCGCGTCCGGCAGCCAGGCGTGAAACGGCGCCAGCCCAATTTTGGTGCCGTAGCCGACAAGGAGAAATACAAAGGCGAGCGAGAGCAGTTTCGGATCCATCTTGCTGGAATTCTGCACCATCAGGTCCCAGGCCATCGCTGGCAGACCCTCGCCGAGCACATCCTGCGATACGAGATAAACCAGAATAGTGCCAAAAAAAGCGAGCGCGATACCGACCGAGCCTAGAATGAAATATTTCCACGCCGCCTCGACCGCCTCCGGCGTGCGGTAGATTCCCACCATCATGACGGTGGAAAGCGTTGCGACCTCGACGCCGACCCAGAGCAGGCCGATATTGTTGGCGATGAGCGCCACATTCATCGCACCGATCATCGCCTGGTAAAGCGCGTGGTAAAAGCGCAGCATGACCGGTGTTAGGCGGCCAATTTCAATTTCGTGGCCGATGTAGGTCGCGCTGAAGATCGAGGTGGTGAACGCGACGAACGTGGTGAGTGTTATGAGATAAATGTTGAAATCATCGACAATCAGAATATCGCTGCGAACGCGCTCGGCGAACAGAAGCAACACGCCGGCTCCGAACGTGAGACCGGCGGCGAGCACGTTGAGCGCGGCGCCGATGCGGTAATTCGGCACGAACAGCAAAATTAAGACTGCCGCGGCTGGAATCCAAAGTATGGCCTCAGCCGGTGCGATGGGCAGAGCGCCGATCAATGATGGTCTCCCCGTTCGCCGCGGAAGCGATCGAGTGCGCTCACGTCCACGGTATCGAAGCGTTCACGGATGCGGAACACGAATACGCCAAACACGATGAAGGCGATCAGGATCGAGAAAGCGACGGAGAACTCGACGACCAGCGGCATGCCCTTGGCGCCGCTCGCGGCCAGTACCAGGCCGTTTTCGAGCGACATGAAGCCAACGACTTGGGTGACCGCGTTGCGCCGCGTGATCATCATCAGAAGGCCGAGCAGGATAACGGCGAGCGCAAAGGCGAGGTCCTCGCGCACCAGCACACTTACGTTCTGGCCGACCGGCATGACCAGCAGGATGGAGAGCGCGACAAGTCCAAGGCCAGTAAGCATCGTCGGCCCCGCCCCGATCACCTGCTCGATTTCGCGATGGATGCCGAGGCGGCGGACGATCCGGTGCAGTGCGGTTGGGATGATGATGCCCTTGACGATGAATGCAATGCCTGCGGTCACCAGCAGATGCGGCGCGTCCTGGATGAACGCCTGCCAAGCGACCGAGAGCGACAACACCACAGCCTGCAAAGCGAAGACGTTGAGCGTCGCAGTGATCCGATCCTGGTAGAGCAGAATGAAACTGAGCACCAACATGCCACCGGCGAGCAAATGCGCGATGTCGAAATAAAGCGAGGGCATCAGAAGCTCCGCGATACGAACAAGAGGAATACCGAAAGCGCTGCGGCAGCGAATGCGCCACCGAGAAAGATCGGGTAGCGGAACACCCGCATCTTGGCGATCATGACTTCGCCGATTGGCAAAAGAGTCGCTAGCACCAGAAGCTTCGCGAGATATGTGCCTATCCCCATGGCAAGCGCACCGAAGCCGTGGTCCGTTGTCGCCATGCCGAAAGGAAAAAATAGGCACGAGAGCAATGAGAAATAAAGCACGAGCTTGAGGGCAGCCGCTGCTTCGATCATCGCCAGGTGCCGGCCGGAATATTCCAGCACCATCGCCTCGTGCACCATGGTGAGCTCGAGATGCGTCGCCGGATTGTCGATCGGAATACGCGCGTTCTCGGCGAGGGCGACGAAAACAAAGGCAAACAGCGATAGGCCCAGCGATACACGCAAGCCCACCTGCCCATTGATGAAATGCTCGGCAATGCTCGAAAGCTGCGTGGTGCCGGCGATGAGCGCTACCGAGAAGACGATGAGCAGCATCGCCGGCTCGGCAAGCGAGGCGATCATCATCTCGCGCGAGGAGCCGATGCCGCCGAATGAAGTGCCGACATCCATGCCGGCAAGCGCGAGCGCAAACCGCCCGGTCGCAAGCAACGCAACAAGTGCAATGATATCGGCTGACCAAGAAAACATCAGACCGGTGGCGAAGGTCGGCACCAATGCCGCGGCAACCCAAGTCACCGCAAATACACAATATGGCGCCGTGCGATAGAGCCAGGAGGCGTTGTGCGCCAGCACGGCTTCCTTATGCATCAGTTTCCAGAGATCGAGGTATGGTTGAATAATTGGCGGCCCGATCCGCCGCAACATGCGCGCCTTGACCTTGCGCGTGACGCCGAGGATAAGCGGCGCCACCGCCAGTACCAGAAACATCTGCACCGCCTGCGCGGCAAGATTTGCAATAAAATTGAAAATCAGCGCCATGCCGCCACCACCAAGAGCAATACAATGAGGGTGCCAAAGACAAGCGTGAGATAGCGGCGAATGGTGAGGAATTGGAGCTGGTTTAGCGTGATCGTGGTTCGCAGGACCCAGCGGGCCAGCGGCCCATAGGCAAAGCGCCAGACCGGATCGAAGACCTTGACGTGGAAGTGCGCGGACCGCGTCTCGCCCGGCCGCGGCATATCGACCGTCTCACGCACATAGAAGATGGTTGCGCCGAACACGCGTCTAATCGGCATGACAAAACTGGAGCTGGTGTATTGTGTCGCAGCAGATGGATCGGGATAGCCGCAATCCCAGATCGCGCTGCGCCGCGTTGCCCGTGTGGCATAGCGATGAATGACCAGCGCTGTCAGAGTGCCCGAGCACACGAGGAAGAACAGAATAATCGCCCCGTTATAGGAGCTGCGGCTTTCCGCGATCGGCACGATCGAGGCCCAGGGCAGGAAACTTTGCACCGGCAAACGGCTGCCGGTGAGACTGTGTACGACCGGGGCGAGCAGATCGATCACCAGGCCCGGCAGCACACCGGCAAAAATACAAATCGCCGCGAGAACGTACATCGCCGCCAGCGAGAAGTTGTCGACTTCTTGCGCTCGCTCCGCCGCGGGCGTGCGCGGGCGGCCAAGAAAGGTCACGCCATAGGCCTTGACGAAACATGCGGCGGCGAGCGCGGCCGAAAACGCAAGCAGCGCCCCGACAGTCGGAATTAGAAAACGCAGTCCCCAATGCTGCAATTGCGGACTCACCAGAATGGCCTGGAAGGTCAACCATTCGGAGACAAAGCCGTTGAGCGGCGGTAGCGCCGAGATGGCAACGCAGCCAATCAGAAATGCCACCGCAGTCCGCGGCATGCGATGGATGAGGCCGCCTAGGCGCTCC